>NZ_JBQQCG010000037.1:0-107120 GCF_052245575.1 Streptomyces sp. 2A115
GCCTTGTCCTGCGTCCTGCGTCCTGTCCGAGGCTGCTGTGTCTGTGAGTCCTGTCCAGGAGCGGAATGCGAGACCCCGGACCTGCACTTGTTTGGCGGCGTCGGTGGTGGCTACGCGGGCGACATGCGATACCCATCGATCCGGGAGGTGCCCATGACCCCGCAGATACGTGACGTGATGTCACCTGGCGCGGCCGCGGTCGAGCCGATGACCACGGTGGCCGCGGCTGCCCGGTTGATGCGTGAGCAGGACATCGGCGACGTCCTGGTGACGTACGACTGCGACCTGTTCGGCGTCCTCACCGACCGCGACATCGCGATCCGGGCCGTCGCCGAGGGCCGCGACCCGCGCAGCACGCCCGTCGGGTCGGTGTGCACCCGCCCGCCCTTGGTGACCCTGGCCCCCGACGACACCACCGACCGAGCGGCCGTCCTGATGCGCCAGTACGCCGTCCGCAGGTTGCCCGTCGTCGAACGCGGCGGCTGTCCCGTCGGCATCGTCAGCCTCGGTGACCTCGCCGTCAGCGAGGATCCGCGCTCCGCTCTGGCGGACATCAGCGAGGCCGCCCCGAACACCTGAGTGGCAGCCGAGAGAGGCCGGTGGCTGTCGATCGGCGGCTGTCGACTGGGCTGGGCGGCGAGGCCGGGGCCGCCCGAGCTGCCCGCGAACAGGACGGAGGCCAGATCGTCGTCGAGTGACGGTCGGACCTGCCTGCCTGTGGCCGTGTGAGCCGCTCACAGGGTCGTCCGGTTCACAGGGTCAGGGCGAAGACCAGGAAGAAGGCCGCGCAGAGCAGGACCACGATCAGGATGATGGCCAGCGGGCCCTTGGCCCACCCCTTGGAAGGGTTGTATGTCTCCCGTGGGCCTGCCCAGGGCGTGCTGCCCTCCGCGGGCGGCGTCTCACCCGGCGGTACTCCTCCTCCCGGTTCAAGGCCAGGGGTGTTGCGAGGGTCGGGATCGGGATTCGTCTCATTCATGGCGCACGCTCTCTTCGTAGGCCGGTCGTACTCGGGCCGATCGCACTCAGGCCGGTCGTACTCACGGCCGCTCCACCGCGAACTCGACAGCGGCCTTCGCCGCCATCGCACTGTTTCGGTAAAGGCGTGGTGTGTATGGGAGGCGAGTTGCCGGGCGGCCCTGTCCCAAACGAGGCCGCAGCCGTGCGTAGCCGTACGCGAACGAGGCCGTCGCCGCACGCGCGGTTCAGCCCGGCGCGGCTTCCCGTCCTGGCCGCGCCGGGATACCAACGGTCAGCCCGCGTCGGGCAAGGAACGCGCGAGGACGGCACCGAAGTCGGCGGAGGCCGGCAGCGTGCCGAAGGTGTTCCCCCAGTCGCCGCCGAGCCGGCTCGCGCAGAACGCGTCGGCGACCGCGGGCGGGGCGTGCCGGACCAGGAGCGAGGCCTGAAGCGTCAGCGCCATCAGCTCCACCAGGCGACGGGCCCCGGTCTGGCTGCCGTCCGGGCCGGACAGCTGGTCCTTGAGGCGGACCACGGCCGCGTCCAGGTGGGCGTCGGCCCCGTGCGCCAGGGCGAGCTCCGAGAGCAGTGCTTCGGCGGTGTCGGGTGCCCGGCCGAGGGCGCGCAGCACGTCGAGGGCGTTGACGTTGCCCGAGCCCTCCCAGATGGACAGCAGGGGAGCCTCCCGGTAGTGGCGGGGCATGCCGGACTCCTCCACATAGCCGTTGCCGCCGAGACACTCCAGAGCCTCGGCGGTGAAGGCGGGGCCGCGCTTGGTCACCCAGTACTTGCCGACGGCGGTGGCGATCCGGCGGAACGCGGCCTCGTGCCCGTCGCCCCGGACGGCGCGGTCGGCTGCTCCCGCGAGCCGTAGCGTGAGCGTCGTGGCGGCCTCGGACTCCAGCGCGAGATCGGCCAGCACGTTGCGCATGAGGGGCTGGTCGATCAGCGGTGCCCCGAACGCACCGCGGTGCTTGGTGTGGTGGCCCGCCTCGACGAGGGACTTGCGCATGAGCGTCGCGGTCAGCATCACGCAGTCCAGCCGCGTGAAGTTGACCATTTCGATGATTGTCTTGACGCCGCGTCCTTCGGGGCCGACCAGCCAGGCCACGGTGTTGTCGAACTCCGGCTCCGAGGAAGCGTTCGACCGGTTGCCCAGTTTGTCCTTCAGGCGCTGGATGCGGAAGGTGTTGCGTGTGCCGTCGGGCAGGATCCGCGGCACGAGGAAGCAGGACAGGCCGCCGGGCGCCTGGGCCAGGACCAGGAACACGTCGCACATCGGAGCCGACGTGAACCACTTGTGGCCGCGCAGCGTGTACACGCCGGGCTCCATGGTCGGCGTGGCGGTGGTGGAGTTGGTCCGGACGTCCGAGCCCCCCTGCTTCTCGGTCATGCCCATCCCCGCGAGCAGTCCTCGCTTCTCCGTCGGTACGCGCAGGCCCGGCTCGTAGACCCGGCTGACCAGCAGGGGCTCGTAGACCGCGGCGAGGTCGGGCTGTCGGCGCAGGGCGGGGACGGCGGCGTAGGTCATCGAGGTGGGGCAGCCGTGTCCGGCGTCGGTATGGCTCCACACCAGTCCGCCGGCGGTGCGGGCGACATGGGCGCCCGGTCGGCCGTCCGCCCAGGGTGCGGCGGCCAGGCCCTCGGAGACCGCGGCTCCCAGCAGGTGGTGCCAGCTGGGATGGAACTCGACCTCGTCGATCCGGTTGCCGAAGCGGTCGTGCGTGCGCAGCTCCGGCTCGTACCGGTTGGCCTGCTCGCCCCACAGCTGGGCCTTTTCGCTCCCGGCCCGGCGACCGAGCCGCCGGATGTCGTCCTCGGCCCAGCCGGCGCCCTCACGGCGCAGCCCCTCCAGCAGGGCCGCGTCCTGCGAGGAGTCGTACGGAGCGAGGGGCGGGGCCTGGTTGGCGACATCGTGCGTGGCAGCCGTAGCAACCGGGGCAGTCGTGGCGATCTGCTCGGACGCGAGATTCGATACCATGCCGCCAGTGTTGCATTTTTTCTGCGACTGAATCAATGACGTAATGCGCGGCTCTGGTGGGCGATTCTCGGTCGCGGGGGAGCGACGTAAGCGACGTAGCGAGCGACGTATACGTGTCTGCCGCGCCCGCACCTGAACCTCGCGCACCCTGACCGGGCACAATGCCGTCCATGCGGATGAACGCCTCTCTGTCGCCGACCGACCTCGAGCTGCGGCCGCTGTCCGCGCGATCGGTCGTCCTGAGTCTGCTGCTGGGCGTACACCCGCCCGAGCTTCCGGTGCGGGATCTGGTCCGCGGCGTGGAGCCCTTCGGCATCGCCGGTTCCACGTTGCGAGCCGCGCTCAGCCGGATGGTGGCGGCGGGCGACCTGCACCGCGAGGACACGGTCTACCGGCTCAGCGACAGACTGCTGGAGCGCCAGCGGCGTCAGGACGACGCCGTCCACCCCAAAACGCGTGCCTGGCAAGGCGATTGGGAGATGGTCGTCGTCACCGCGACCGGCCGCGCGCCGGCCGAACGAGCCGAGCTGCGCGCCGAGTTGTCCGGCCTGCGCCTCGCGGAACTGCGCGAAGGCGTATGGCTCCGGCCCGCCAACCTGGAGCGCTCCTGGCCCGACCACCTGGCGGAACTCGCCCAACGCTTCACCGCACGGCCCGAACAGCCCTCACGCGCCGTGGCCGCGAATCTGTGGCCGCTCGACACCTGGGCCGACACGGCCAACGCCCTGCTGGCCCACGTCGCGCGGGTGGAACGGCCGGCCGACCGCTTCGCCACCTTCGCGACCATCGTCCGGCACCTGGTCGCCGACCCCGTCCTGCCCGATGAACTCCTCCCCGCGGACTGGCCCGCACCGGCTCTGCGCGGCACGTACACCGACTACCAGCGGGAGGTGATCGAGACGCTGTGATGGCGCGGAGCTCCACCTCCGGTCCACTCCCGCTCGACCTACGGTTGAGCCACCCCTGCCAGGGAGGCCAGATGATCAGTTCCGCCACCAGCCTGGGCGCACACGCGCCGCACCGCGACGGTTCCGCGGCTTCCGCCAGGCCCTCGTCTGTACCTGACGCCGTACTCGCCTCTGTCGCCGAGTTGGTCGAACGCGCCCGTGTCCTCGCCGACGGGGACGGGCGGCGGATCCTCGGCATCACCGGTGCGCCGGGCGCGGGCAAGTCGACCCTGGCCCGGCAACTGGTCGAGGCGCTGGGGCCGGACACGGCCGTGCTCGTCCCGATGGACGGCTTCCACCTGTCCAACACCATGCTGCGCGCCCTCGGACGCCGCGACCGCAAGGGCGCCTGGGACACCTTCGACGCCGACGGTTACGTCCATCTGCTGCTGCGGCTCCGCTCCTGTGACGAACCAGTCGTGTACGCACCCGACTTCGACCGTGAAATCGAGGAGTCCATCGGCTCGGCCCTGTCGGTGCCCCGCGAGATCCCGCTGGTCGTGACCGAGGGCAACTACCTGCTGTCCGAGGAAGGCTCCTGGGGCCGGGTCGCCGAACTCCTCGACGAGAGCTGGTACTTGGAGATCGACGACGCCCTTCGCCGACAACGCCTCGTGGCCCGCCACGAGGCGCACGGCAAGCGGCATGACGAAGCCGTCGCCTGGACCCACGGAAGCGACCAGGCCAACGCCGAACTGGTGGCCCGCGGCCGGACCCGTGCCGACCTCGTCGTCAAGGTCGAGCCGACAGCCGGATTCGGAGCAGAGGGGCTGCACCCGAAGTAGGCGGCCTGGACCGCGGGCACGGACATGGGTGCGGAGGGGATGGTGCGACTTCGTCG
Organism: Streptomyces sp. 2A115; assembly: GCF_052245575.1. Lineage (NCBI taxonomy): Bacteria > Bacillati > Actinomycetota > Actinomycetes > Kitasatosporales > Streptomycetaceae > Streptomyces > Streptomyces sp. 2A115. Next base: position 4,730 of record NZ_JBQQCG010000037.1, read on the forward strand.
GGCCGACGCACGCCAGGAGCCGACCCCTTTCTGACGAAACGCCAAGTCACGCCAATCAGCCAATCAATGGGCTGCGTCTCGCCGCAGCGAACGCCCGCAGGTCACCGAGGTCCGAGGGAGGCTGCAACTCTGCGCCTGGTCGGTGTGGTTGCCGAACAATGTAGGCCCTGCGGGACTCTCTCGGGACGTGCGATCAGCGGGCTGCCGCACCTCGGGTGGCGAAGCCGATGACCGCGGCCGACGCGGCGAGCACCGCGATGCTGGTGAGGGCGGCGGGCAGGGAGAGCCAGTCCGCCATGAACCCGATGGCGGGTGGTCCCAGGAGCATGCCGCCGTAGCCGAGCGTGGACGCGATCGCGACTCCGTCGGGGCCGGCCAGCGTGCCGGCGCGTTCGATGGCGACGGGGAAGAGGTTGGCGAGGCCGAGCCCGGTGATCACGAAGCCGAGGAGCGCCGCCCACAGGGAGGGGGCGAGCGCGCCGAGCAGCATGCCGAGCGCGGCGGTCGTGCCGCCGGCTACCAAGGTGCGTGTCTGGCCCAGACGTTCGAGCAGCTGCGTGCCGGTCAGCCGGCCGATGGTCATGGCGAGGGCGAAGCAGGAATAGCCGACGGCCGCGACGCCCGGTGTGGCGTCCAGGTCCTGCTCCAGGTGCAGGGCACTCCAGTCGGCCATGGCTCCCTCGCCGTAGGCCGTGCACAGGGCGATGAGGCCGAAGGTGATCACGAGAGGGCGGGTGCGGGTGCCCGGGCGGCGCGGCGCGGACTCCGCCCGCGGCGCGTTCTCCGGTGATGTCGGGGGCTGGATGCGCAGCAGGGTGCGGCCCGCGAGGGCGGTGACGAGCAGGCCGATAGCGGTGAGGCCGAGCAGGTGTTGCGTGGGGGACAGCGCCCCGGCGACCAGTGCACCGAGTCCGGCGCCGATCATGCCTCCGAGGCTGAAAGCGGCGTGGAAGCTGGGCATGACGGGGCGTTGCAGCGCCCTCACCAAGTCGATCGCGGCGCTGTTGAACGCGACGTTTATCCCCCCGTACGCGCTGCCGAAGATCAGCAGTACGGCGCCCAGCGCAAGCGTGGAGTGGGTGAGTGGTGGTAGGGCGACGCTGAGGGAGAGGAGGACGGCGCTGGCGACGGTGACTTGGTGGTTGCCGTAGCGGCGGCAGAGGCGGCCGGTGAGCATCATCGTGATGACCGCTCCGGCGGAGACGCCGAGGAGGGCGAGTCCGAGGGCGCTGGGGGAGGCGCCGGTCTGTTCCTTGATGGCGGGGATGCGGACGACCCAGCCGGCGAAGATGAAGCCGTCGAGGGCGAAGAAGACGGTCAGGGTGATGCGGAGCCGGGTGAGGGTGTTGCCCGGCACGACGTTGTGCGTTCGGGCTTTGTTTATTAGCGGCACAAACTCAGGCTAGGTGGGGGCGGGCGGGTGGAGCAAGAGAGTTGACGGGGGGAGAAGGTGACCACGACGTAGGCAGCGAGCGTCTGCAGCGCGAGGATGCCGATCACTCCGGGAGTGTTCACCCTGGTGTTCGCGACCGCGTGGTCGCGGTACCTCTCACGCGGCCCGCCGGAGTGGCTGATGGCCAAGCCGACCGGCATGGCGCGCCACGTCCGATGAACGCGTCGCGGCGCCGCCCCCGACCGGCCGAGCGCGGTGCCCGTCCGGGAGCTTCCCGGACGGGCACCGGCCCTTCGCTCAGGATGTCGTGCCGGTCACCGTGCTTCCCGACTTGGTCACGTAGTACGTCGTGGTGGCGCCGCTCCAGAAGTGGAAGGTGAGCTTGACGCGAGTGTCACCCTTCACCGCGTTGAGGAAGGCGGGAGTCAGGCGGATGGCCTTCCTGGTCTTGTCCGGTGCGAAAGAGGTGTTGAACTGCTGGAAGGGCGTCCAGCTGGTTGGGCCGGCGTTGCCGCCGTCCGCGTAGGTGGCCTCCATCGTCGCCAGCACATCGCCCCTGAGCCGCGTGGGGATCCGGAACGAGTTCGTCGTCCCGGTCGTGTTCGACTGCACCGGGGTTTCCTGGCTGATCACCTGGATCCGCCAGGGGACACCGCGGGAGAACTCGGCCTGCAGGGTCGCGTTGACCCCGTGGGAACGGTCCCCGACGAGCCGGGTGAGCGCGGCCGCCCTCAGGGTCAGCCGGTTGCCGGCAAGGGTGTAGTCCTTGCCGTTGACCAGCTTGGTCGTGCCGTGCTTGAGAGCCTTGAAGGTGGCTCCGTTCAGGTTCAGGGTGAGCGTACGGTCCTTGATGCGGCCGGACTTCGGCACGAAGACGTTGTCCGTGGAAGCGGTTGCCGAGCGTGTGGTCCAGCTCGACTTGATCTGGCGGTACATCCCGGCGTCCTTCCACCGCAGCTTGTCGCGGTCGAAGAAGGCGCCGTTGTCCCACAGGACGGTGGTGACCTTGTTGGTGCGAGCGGTGTGGCCGAACGCCTCGAAGTACTTCTGCATCTCCCCGCGTTCCACGGCGCCGGGGCCGTGGTCGTAGCCGAGCAGACCGTACTCGCCGATGACGACGGGGATGTTCTTGGCGACGAAGGTGTCATGTATCCGCTTGAAGGTCTGGCTCAGGTCTTTCTGAACCGTGGCGTCGAAGCGGGTCGTGCCGGCGACGTTCACGCTGAACGGGAAGTAGCCGTAGTAGTGCACGGTGGCGATGAGCCTTGGGTCGCGTAGCGACTTGATCGTGCTGGCGAGGTTGTTCATCAGCCGCTGGTCCGGTGTGCAGACCTGGGTGGGCAGCATGAGCAGCCGCTTGCCGTTGTTGCCGCCCGACTTGCGCACGATGCCGTGGAACGACTTGTTCAGCTCGTTGAGCAGTTCGGCCTTACGGGCGTCGTCGGCGCTCTCGAACTGGGGCTCGTTGACGCTCTCGAAGACCAGCTTGGCGGACTCGTTCCTGAACGTGGCTGCGATCTGGGTCCAGGTGGCGTTGAAGCGGTCGAGCACCTTGTCGTGGTCGGTGGACATCGAGTCGGCCCACTGCCAGGAGTCGTGGTGGATGTCGATGATCACGTAGAAGCCGCTGTCGAGCGCCTGGTCGACCACTTGCCCGACCCGCTTCAAGTACGCCGGATCGATGGTGTAGTTCGGCGCCGCTCCCTGGTGGTCGGTCCAGGTCACAGGGACGCGGATGCTGTTGAAGCCCTGGGAACGGACCTTGTCCAGCAGGGCCTTCGTGGTGCGGGGCTGGCCCCACGAGGTCTCGTCCGGGATGGCGTCCAGACTGTTGCCCAGGTTCCAGCCCGGCTGCATCGCGGCCACGGCGGCCATCGCGTCGCCGGGAACCGGAGCCGCGGCCGCCTCGGGCCGCGCGTCGTCACCGAACGTCCCGAAGACCGCGCCGTAGGCGAGAACGCCCGCGGCTGTCAGCGCCAGCGGCGTACCCACTGCCAGCCGAAGGTTGCGTCGGCGGTGCTGTGGGGCCTGCTGCTTCTTCATTGCTCATCCGTTCTGGAAGATCGAGCCGGTATCTCCCCTCAGTCGCCGTCGACGGGCGGGAGGTTGCCGACCTTCACAGGAAATACACAGGTCCGCCCGCCGTCGGCCGACCCGGTACAGAGGTGTCACGGCAGTCGGCGCAGCTGCGGTTCCTTCCAAGGGTCCGCCAACGGCGGCTCCCCGCAGTAATGGAATATGACCGAGATCGGCCGAATGCGCCGGGGGGCGGGCTCTTGGTCCGTCCCCCGGTGCATTCCGAGCGAAGGCGTCGGCCCGGGCGACACCCGCCGGCCGGCGGTCAGACCGAATGAGGGTAGATGTCCGTCAGCGGACGCTGAACGTCGCGCGCGGGCGGCCTCGACGCGGAACTCGTACGGGCCGTGCGAACCTGCGCCCCGTGTCGTTCGAGCACAAGGCGGGCCGTACGGGCCATGGCCTCGTCGACCATCTGACCTTGGAACGTCACGGCGCCCGTCCCTTCTCTCTGTGCCGCCTCGACCGCCGCGATCAGCTCTGCGCAGCGGGCGAGTTCGGCGGAGCTGGGAGAGAACACCTCATTGATCACGGGGACATGGGAGGGATGGATCGCCATCATGCCTTCGTAGCCGAGGGAGCGGTTCTGTTCGGCGAAGGCGCGTAGCCCCGGCAGGTCGCCGATGCGCGTCCACAGTCCGCTGACCGGGCATGGCACTCCGGCTGCCCTGGCGTCCAGCAGAACGCGGGAGCGCAGTGCCACCGTTTCGGTTCCCTCTGGGCTCCAGCGGTAGCCGACGGCGCGTTCCACGTCGCCGCCGGGGGCGGTGAGAGCGCCCAAGTAGGCGATGCGCGAGGCGGCTTGGGCGATGTCGTAGGCCTCGCGCAGGGCACGCGCCGTCTCCAGCAGGGGCACCAGGGCGATGCGTCCCGGCGGCAGGCCCTGTTCCTGTTCGCACCAGGCCAGCAGCCGGTCGGCAAGCTTGACATCCTGGGCGCAGCGGACCTTGGGAAGGACGACACCGGCGAGTCCGGGCCGTACGACCGCCCGCAGTTCCTCGGCCCCGGCCCAGTCGTCCAGCGGGTTGACACGGACGAACAGCGCCATCCGTCCCGCCTGCTCGGCCGACCTGGCGGCGGCCTGTGCGACGGCGTCGGCCACCTGCGCACGGGCGGCGAGCCTGCCCGAGGCGGGCACCGCGTCCTCCAGGTCGAGGATGGCCGCGTCGGCGCCCGCCGCCCGGGCCTTGGGCAGCCAGTCGGTTCTGGTGCCGGGGACGAAGAGCAGCGAGCGCAGCGGGGGCCGGTCGACCGCTCCCGCGTCCCCCTCGGGGGGCCTCTCCGAAGGCGCCTCAGATGACATCGCTCTTCTCCAGGTCGGCCAGCTCGTCCGGGCTGAGTCCGAGCCACTGCCCGTAGACGAGGTGGTTGTCCTGTCCGAGGGAGGGCCCCGTCCGCCAGACCCGCCCGGGGCGCTGCCGGAAGTGCGGGATCACCGCCTGCATACGTACCGGACCGAGATCGGGGTCATCGACGGTGACGATGTCTTCGCGTTCGGCGTACACGGGGTCGGCGGCGATGTCCGCGGCGTCGAACACCCGTGAGGCCACGACTTCGGCACGGGTGAACTCCTCCAGGCACTCGCCGGTGTCGCGCTCCGCCACCCAGTCCCGCAGCTTCTCGTCCAACTGTTCGCGCCGGTCGTACTGTTGCCGAGCCGTGGCGAACTCCTCCTCGGGGAGTCCCAGCAGGCGGGCGATGTTGCGGACCGAGCGCAGCGTCGCGGAGGTCACCGTGATCCACTCGCCGTCGCGGGAGCGGTAGGTGTTGATCACGGCCCCCGGGGCGACCGCCAACTGGTTGCCGGAGCGTTCGGGCACTCGTCCCAACTGGTCGTGCACGATGACCTGCCACTCGACCAGACGGAACAGGGACTCGAAGAGAGCGAGGTCGATCCACTCGCCGTCGAACCCGGGGTCGTGGTCGCGGCGGTGGAGGGCGGCGAGGACGGCGTAGGCGCCCATCAAGCCGGTCACGGCGTCGCCGTGCGAGAAGCCGGTGTGGACGGGCGGGCCGTCGGGAAAGCCGGTCAGGTGGACGACGCCGCTGCGCGCCTCACCCACCTTGCCGAAGCCGGGGGCGTCCGCCTGCGACGAGGTGGCGCCGAAGCCGGAGATCTGCAGCAGTACGGCCCGGGGGTTGATCCGGTGCACGGAGTCCCAGTCGAGTCCCCAGCTGCGCAGGCGTCCCGCGCGCAGGGTGACGATGACGACGTCCGCCCAGGCGACGAGCCGGTGGGCGACGAGTCGGCCTGCCTCGTGGTGCAGATCGAGGGTGACCGAGCGTTTGTTGCGGCCGGCGACCTTGAACCACAGGGGAACGCCGTCACGTTGGGGCCCCATGGCGCGGGCCGCGTCTCCGGCGCCGGGGGGTTCTACGTGTACGACGTCGGCCCCTTGGTCGGCGAGCATCGAGCCCGCCAGCGGACCGGCGACCACATGGGCGAACTCGACCACTTTCAGGCCGTGCAACTGCCCGCTTCCGGTGGTGTTCCGCTCGTCGTCCGACACCGATGTGCTCCTTTGCCCCTGCTGTTCCGCGTGGGTCCCCGACAGCGTCGTCCGCCTTGGTGCGGCGCGGCCGTCGCCGTTGTCTTCAGACTGCCGGAGTGGAGAAATGCCTGTCGAGCAACAGAAGGCCATCAATCAATGCGAAAAACGCATGGATGGGGGAGGGTTGGTGCGCGGGCTCAAGCCCACGAAACCCCGGGCGGAAGTGGACGCCCCTGGAGGCGGAACTCTTCGAGTGTCTCCAGGAACCGTTCCGTCACGGTCGGAAGCGTTCGCCGAGCGCGCACCGCGATGTCCAGGCGCCGGTCCACCACGGGGTCCACCAGAGGACGGCAGACGACGGCTCCGGCACCCATGAGCGGGAGCACGAGGGCGGGCATCGCCGACACCCCGAGGCCGGCGGTCACCAGTCCCCCCACGGTCGCGATACTGCCCGCCTCGGCCGCCGGTGCCGCGTGCGCGTCGATCTGGGCGAACGCGGCGTCGGTGAGCCGGCGCACGCTCGAGTCGCGCCCGATGGCCAGGAACGGCTGACGAGCCAGGTCGTCCCAGGCGATCTCGTGGCGGTCGGTGAGAGGGTGGCCTTCCGGCAGCACCGCGACGAAGCGGTCCCTGACCAGGGGGCGGTGCTCCAACTGCTCCGGCGGGTTACCGACGGTGGTGATCGCGAAGTCGGCGTCGCCGGACAGGACCCGGTCCAGTACCGACCGCTCCAGGCCGTCGAGGAGTCGTACCGCCACCTGTGGCCGCCGCTCGCGGAAATCGGAGATCACCTGGGGCAGGAGCACCGCCGCGACGGAGGGAAGGGTGGCCACGGCGACCGTTCCCGACTCGCCGAGCAGGTAACGCCTGAGCTCCTTCATGCCCGCCCGGTGAGCGGTGACGATCTGCTCGGCGACACGCAGGGCCTCGACGCCCGCCGCGGTCAACTGCACGTTTCGGGTGTCCCGTTCGAGGAGTTGCACGCCGAGTTGTCGCTCCAGATCCGCGACCGCGCGGCTGAGCGAGGACTGGGACACGTGCATCTCCGCGGCGGCCGCGGTGAAGCTCGCGGCCCGGGCGACGGCCGCGTATGCCGCCAGTTGTCGCAGGGTGGTGGCCTCCATGGCCGACGAGCATAGGGCGCTCCGCTCGAATTGATGCGCTTAACGCATGAACAGATCTCGGTTTGATGCTGGACACCGATCCGCCGGTGCTCCGAAACTCTCGCGTAACACCTCGGCCTGCCTCCCCCGCCCAGTCCGCCCCACCGCCGCCGCGGGCCGTCTTCGAGAAAGCGAGCGCCGTCATGCTGGCAGCCCTGGGCTTCGCCACGATCGCCGTCCTCCTGCTGCTCACCATGACCAAACGCGCCTCGGTACTGGTCGCTCTGATCCTGCTTCCGGTGCTGGCGGCGCTCATCGGCGGCTTCGCGGGCGATCTGGGCGAGTTGATTCTCGGTGGGCTGTCCAAGGTGGCCCCCACCGGCATCATGATCGCGTTCGCGGTCCTGTACTTCAGCCTGATGGTGGACGCCGGGCTCTTCGACCCTCTGATCCGCGGCCTGTTGCGCGTGGCGCGTGGCGACCCGTTGCGGATCACCGTCGCAACAGCCGTCCTCACACTGTGCGTGGCCCTGGACGGCGACGGTGCCTCCACCTTCCTCATCACCGTCTCCGCGCTGCTGCCGGTCTACAAGAGACTCGGGATGAACCCCCTTGTACTGTCCGGCGTCGTCTGCCTGGGCGCAGGCGTGATGAACATGGTCCCCTGGGGTGGCCCGACCGTACGCGCCATGGCGGCACTGAAGCTGGACAGTTCCGAGGTCTTCAACCCGGTGCTGCCCGCGATGGGCTTCGGTGTCGTCTGGGTGCTGGTGGCCTCGTACCTGCTCGGCCGCCGGGAGCGCAATCGTCTTGCCGCGCTGGCCCCGCGGGGTCCGGCCACGGACGTGCGCGAGGACGAGGACGAGCGGGACGACCGTGAACCCGCCGCTTCGACGACGGTCACGGTGACCACGGAACCCGAGTCGAGTCCGCACGCCACTCCCGCGACGGCTGACGGGGAGCGTCAGGCCCTCCGGGCTCCCGGGGACGGGCCCGGCACCGTCCGGATCCCGCCGCTGCCGCGGACCTGGCTGAACATCTTCAATCTCCTGCTCACCATCGCCCTCGTGGTCTGCCTCATCCAGGAAGTGATGCCGCTTCCGGTGTTGTTCGTCCTCGGGTTCGCGATCGCGCTGCTGGTCAACCACCCCACCTGGGAACAGCAACAGGCGCTGCTCGACAAGCACGCCAAGAGCGTGGTCCTCGTCACCACGATGATCTTCGCGGCCGGCGTCCTCACCGGGATCCTCACCGGAACCAGGATGATCGACGAGATGGCCGAGACGCTCGTCTCCGTCGTCCCCGACTCCCTCGGATCGCACCTGCCCGTGGCCGTGGCCGTCACCGGCATGCCGCTGAGCATGGTCTTCACCCCGGACGCCTACTACTTCGGCGTACTGCCGGTACTCGCCGAGACCGCGCAGGGCTTCGGCACGGACCCGGCCGAGGTCGCCAGGGCCGCCATTCTCGGCCAGATGACCACGGGGTTCCCGCTCAGTCCGCTCACCGCGTCCACCTTCATCCTGGTCGGCATGAGCGGTGTGTCGCTCGGCGAACACCAGCGCTTCATCTTCCGCTGGGCCTTCGCCACCACCCTGGTCATGACCGCCGGCGCCCTTCTGACCGGTGCGTTCCCCCTGTGACCGGTGTCCCGGCCCTGAGCGCAGTCCCCGCCGGCCGCGGGCTCCCGGCAGCCACCGCACATGTCGCTCAGACCTCCAACGTGCCGCCCGTTTCCGGGAGTCCGGAGCAGGGCGAACGGATCCACACGCACCAGGCACCCGGTCCGGGTGCCCCGTCGACCGAGACGAGGACGCATGAGACGGATCACCAGACGTACGGCGCTCGCAGTCACAGCAGGTGCGGTCGCGGCGCCCGCCGTGAGCACGGCGACCGCCGAAGCCGCCGACACCACGACAGCCGCATCCCAAGAACGACAAGTGACCTCCGGGCGCAATCCGGTCCTGCGAACGGACCTGCTCACCCGGGTGACGCCGAGGAACAACTGGCTGGTGACAGCCGTCGCCCTCCAGTACTCGTACCGCGTTGACCTGCGCGGCGGGGTGATCCCGCCCTCGACGTTCCAGGTGAAGGCCACGGTGGGCGGGCAGACAGCGGCTCGCACGGTGACCCGGGTCTACTCCAGCACCACCGCCGAAGTGGACGACCGATCTCGCCCAGGACGGCCGGGGGACCGCCTGATCATCGAACTCGACCCGAACGACTCCAACGCGCGGGCCGCGGGCACCGACCCCCTTCCGCTCGACCGCGCCTATTCCGTCAGACAAGTGGCGGACGTGCACACCCCGGAAGGCGAACCAGTGCTCAAGGCCGGTCCGTTCGCGAGCCGGAACGACGACGTCATCACTCCCGTGGTCGACGACTTCACCGCCGGTTCCTTCACCGACTCCGCGGGTTTCGAACTGGACTTCCGGCTCCACCAGCCCGAGGGATTCGTACGGAACCCGCAGACGCGCAAGCGGTACCCACTCGTCGTCACCCTGCACGGCGGTGGCGAAGTCGCCGACAACAACATGACCCAGCTCACCTCCAACCGGATCGCGGTCACGTTCGCCAAACCGGAACGACAGCGCCGCGACCCAGCGTTCGTCCTCTCTCCCCAGATCCCCCTTCCCCGTCCCATGGACGGACCCGACGGCACGGACTGGACCGACGCCAAGGTCCAGGCCGCTCTGATCGAACTCATCGACACCTTCGTGAGCGAGTACTCCCGATACGTGGACACAGCCCGGCTCTATCTCGTCGGTCTGTCCTCGGGCGGACGCGGTATCTACAGCCTGCTGGCGAAGCGACCCGACGGGTTCGCGGCCGCCCTGCCCACGGCCGGCTGGGGCGACCCGGCCACCATGGACAGGATCACGGACATCCCGATCTGGGCCGACCACTCCGTCGACGACCCGGTCGTCCCTTACCGGGAGGGCCGGTTCGGCAAACCCGGCACATGGACCCTGATGAACGCGCTGGAGACCGCCGGTGCTCGGGTCACCCGTGGGGAGTGGGCCAACGATCTACCGAAAGCAGAGTTCGAGGCCCGGTCCCGGGCACTCCTACGGCAGGCCCGGGCCACGCGCAGCCACGTACTGTTCACGAGCTACACGCCCGGAACGACACCGGTGAACCCACACCTCGCATGGGCCCAGACCTACGAGAACGACGTGGTCATCGACTGGCTCTTCGAGCAGTCCCGGTAGCAGCCGCACGCGGCGCCCCTTCGCGCACTCCGCTGTCCGGTTACCGCGCTCTCACCACTATCCGGAGGTAAACCAATGGATCCATCCCGTCGTTCGACCAACGCGACCGTGCAGTTACGGACCCGACCCCGCGCCATGACGGCACTGATCGCCCTGGTGACCACCCTCGGCTTGGCGCTGACTCTGCTGACAGCCGCCGCCCCGCCGGCGGCCGCAGCCGTCCCGGACCCGACGACTGCCTCCCTGGAGGCCACCAACGGGCCGCTGACCACCGCCACTTACACCGTTCCCAGGCCAACCGGGTACGGCTCCGGCACGGTCACGTACCCCAGGAACAGTGGCTCGTATCCGGGCGTCGTACTGATGCCTGGCTATCAGGGCACCCAGCAGAACCTGCAGTGGCTGGCACCCCGCCTCGCCTCCTGGGGCTTCGTCGTCATCAACGTCGGCACCAACACACTCACCGACGATCCCGCATCGCGCGGCCGCCAGATCAGCGCCGCCGGCACCCAGTTGCTCGCGCTCGGCAACGGCACCGGCAACCCGATATCCGGGAAGCTCAACGGCACGCTCGGCGCGGTCGGTCACTCGATGGGTGGCGGTGGCGTCATGGCGGCCCTCCGGGACGACTCGCGCTTCCGGGCGGGCGTGCCCACGGCCCCGTACTACCCGAACGTGAACTTCTCCGCGGTCACCGATCCCACGTTCTTCCTGACCTGTCAAAGCGACCCCGTCGCCCACGGCAACAGCTACGCGGTGCCCTGGTACAACTCCATGTCCCGGGCCGAGAAGCTCTACATCGAGGTTCCGGGCGACCATCTGTGCCCGATGACGGGCTCCGGCAACAAGGCCAAGCAGGGCAAGTGGATCGTGTCGTTCCTCAGTCTCTGGCTGCGTGCCGACACCCGCTTCCGCCCGTTCCTGTGCGGTCCCGTACGTGATGCCGACAAGAACAACACCTCCCTGGTCACGCGCTGGATGGACACCTGCCCGCTCTGACCTGCCCGTTCTGACCGCCTCGCTCGGAGCGCTCCGCGGCCCGCCGACGCAGCGCTCCGAGCCTGCTGCCGGAACCGTCGTCAGTGCCGGGCGAACTGAACCCCGGTCGGTTGCGCGACGTTCGGCCGCAGCGCGATCCCGGTGATGGTCAGTTGTTCTCCGTAGATGTCCGTGACTCTGATCGAGCCGCCGCACCCGCTGCCGCTCTCGGAGAGGAAGTAGTTGTATTCGGTGCGGGGCAACTGCCGCCAGCCGCCACCGGTCCGGACCTCCAGGCGCGCGACCGGGTTGCGGTGGCCGATCGCCTGGATGCCGCACCAATAACGGCTGGACCCGTCCTTGTATCTGATGGAGATCGTGTCGGACGTGCTGGGACTCAGCAGCTTCCAGGTGATCGGTATCCGGCCGACCTTGAGGTCGGCGAGCTTGGCGAAGGCCTGTTGGCTGAGGTCGAGTTGCCCGGGTGCGCAGGGCAGGGGGCATACGTTGGTGATCCGTACCGTGATCGACTTGCCGTTGGCCGCGCGGACGAGCACGTACGCGCCGCACGCCCTGGACGTTTCGTAGTCCGTGGCGTTCATGGCCGCGATCATGAGGTCGGGACTCGGGCCGAACAGGCAGGCGCCGTTTCCGTCGGCGGCCTCGTAGGCGGTGGCGACCCCGGTGTAGGGGGTGTTGGGCCGAATCCGTCCCGCCAACGATGGAGTGGTGGGCGCCGTTCGCGGGGGCCGCGGAGTGGCTTTGGCCGAAGGGCGTGCCGCACGGGTCTTCTCAGCGGCCTTCGGTGTCCGTTTCGGTTTCGGTGTGCTGGTCGCGGGAGGGGTTGCCGATGCGCTCGAGGTGCCCGTCGTGGGGGTGGTTCTCGCCTTGGCGCTGGCGACGGCCGTGGCATGTCCTGCCTCCGCCTCGCGGTCGGGGAGCCCCATGACCAGGTAGGCGAGAACGCCCGCGGCGGTCACCGCCAAGGTGGTGCCCAGCACAAGCCTGCGTCTTTGCCTGCGCTGACGTGCGGCCTGTCTCGCTGTCTTCATACCTGTCCGTTCGGAAGATCGAGCCGATGGTGCACTGCTCAGTGGCCGCAGAGAGCGAAAAGGTTGCCTTCGATTTATCACTGGGGCGTACGCGGGGTTCCGCGGTGGGCGGATCCGGACGGCTTGCCGCATGCCGAGGGTATTGGCGCACCCTGTTTCTCACATTTGACGTCTGCCCGCATCGCGAACACTGTTCGACAAGACGCACGCTCATGTTGGTCGGACAGGAAACCGGTGCCCGGATCCGACCACCCCTTCCACGTCGCGTGGTAGTCGGGCTGTCGAGCTGACCCGATGCCGACAGGGATGCCGGCGCCCTCACGGCGACCCCTCACCTGCCGGCCGCCCACCAGCGGGGCAGGTGCCGGCTTCCCACTCATCAGGGAGTGCCGTTCCCTCGCCGTACCGGGCGTCGTGTGGACCGGCGAGGGGTCAGGACCGGCTGCACGAGCCGATGCCGGTCCACACCGCTGCGGGCGTTGATGAGAGCGATGAGCAGGTCGACCGCTTCGTCGCTCACCCGGTCCGGGCGGAGGCTGAGCGTGGTGACGGGCGGGGGCGTCGTCGCGTAATCCGGGTCCTCGCTGATGCACGCCACCAGCAGATCCTGCGGCACCCGAAGCCCGTGGTGCCGGGCGGCGGCGAGGATGTTGTGACCGGAGTCGGAGTAGATGCCGATGACGGCGTCCGGTCGTGGATCGCGGTCGAGCAGCCGGCTGACAGCGTCCCGTTCAGCCGTGAAGTAGTCGGGCAGCGAGGCGTACTCCTCGACGAGGGCGGGCATGTCGTGCTTGGCGCACCAGGAGGCGTAAGCGCGTCCGATCAGGTGCGGGTACTCGTCGTCGTGCAGCGGCTGGGAGAGTGCGATCCGTTGGGCGCCGGCCTCCGTGAGGTGGTCGAGCAGGAGGCGCAGGCCCGCTTCGTGGTCGGTGTCCACCCACGCGTCGCGCCAGTGCGGCTGGGGCGGCCGGCCGTCGGTGACCATCGGGATGCCCCGCTCCCGCAGGATGGAACGCACCGGGTCATCGGCGCGCGGCCCGACGTGGATGACGCCGTCCACCGGCGTGTTGAGCCACATCCACGGTGACAGGGAACTCGGCATCACCATGAGCATGTAGCCGCGCTCGTGCGCCGCCGCCATCGCGCCCAGCGTCAGCTGTGCGTAATAGGGGATCTCCATGTACGAGACGGGAAGGTCGCCGTACGTCGCCATGGTCAGGCCGAGCACTCCGGTGCTACCGCGGGCCAGGGCCCGGGCCGTGCTGGCCGGGGCGTGACCGAGCTCGCGCGCCGCGGTGAGCACGCGCTGCCTGGTCGCCTCGGACAGCCGTCCGGTGCCGTTGAGCGCGTTCGACACCGTGGCCGTGGACACCCCAGCCCGTGCCGCCACGGCACCGAGCGTGGGACGCCGCCAGACACGCGAACTCGTCATGTGTGTACCCCGTGCGCCTCAACAGCCCCATGACGGCTTGTGGTTAACGCCTTAATCACTCAGCGTACCCGGCGACGGCACGAGGCACGTGTGGTCCGCTCGACCAGCGTGCCGATCGCGGAACAAGAACAGTTGAGGCCAGCAGGGTCAACTTCTCGCCATGTTCCGTATTCTTGCCCGGCCCAGGGGCCGTATCGGATCGGGACGCTCGGGTCCCCGCGACCTCGCGGGTGCCGGGCGCCAGTACGTCACATGGACAAGAGGGGAAGCAGTGGAGGCAACGAGTACACAGGTGCGGCAGCGCGCCATACCTCCGGTCGTCGCGGCGCGGTGGGCGCTGTGGACGTTTGTCATCGTCAACTTGGCGATCGTCGAGGTCTTGTTCCTCACCTCCGGGACCGGCAAGAACGGGGTGCTCACGGTCGCCAAGTTCTTCGGCATGCACGCCGCCGTGCTGATGCTGTTCCAGCTGCTGCTGGTGGCCCGGCTGCCGTGGCTCGACCGCCGTATCGGCATGGACCGGTTGACGGTGTGGCACCGGTGGGTCGGCTTCACCCTGCTGTGGACCCTCCTCACCCACGCCGTGCTGGTGGTGCTGGGCTACGCGAGGCTCGATGACGCGTCGATGACGAAGACGTTCTTCGCGCTGGCCGGAGTGCCGGCCTCCCTGCTCGGTATGGGGGCCGCGGCGATCGTCGTCGTGGTCGCCGCGGTCTCCGCCCGACAGGTGAGGCGGCGGCTGCGGTACGAGACCTGGCACGGCGTGCACCTGCTGCTGTACCTGGCGTTGGGGCTGGCGTTCGTCCACCAGTTGCAGGAGACCACGACCTTCAGCTCCTCCACGCCCGCGATGCTCTACTGGTGGGTCCTGTGGCTGTTCGCGTTCGGTGCCCTGGTCACGGGGCGGATCGTGATGCCTCTGTGGCGCAACGCCTATCACCGATTCGAGGTCACGGCGGTGGTGCCGGAGTCGGACGACGTGGTGTCGGTGCACGTCACCGGCCGCCACCTCGACAGGCTGCCGGTCAGGGCGGGCCAGTTCTGCATCTGGCGGTTCCCCGGGCACAACCACTGGTGGCTGGCCAATCCGTTCTCGCTGTCGGCGGCACCCGACGGCCGCACATTGCGCCTGACCGCCAAGGCGGTCGGCAGCGCCAGCGCCGGCCTGCGGCACGTCCCGGTCGGGAGCCGCGCGTTCGTCGAGGGGCCGTACGGGGCGTTCACCTCGTTGCATCGAACGCGGCCCGGCGCGCTGCTGATCGCCGGAGGCGTGGGGATCACGCCGGTTCGAGCCCTGTTGGAGGAGGAACCGGCCGGCGACGTCGTCGTGCTCTACCGGGTGCGCAGCGAGGACGACGCCGTGCTGGTCGACGAGGTACGAACTCTGGTTGCGGACCGCGGCGGGCGGCTGCACCTGCTCACCGGCCGCACGGGGGAGAGCAGCCCGCCGTTCGAGCCGGAGAGTCTCCGTACCCTGGTTCCCGACATAACCGAACGCGACGTGTACGTCTGTGGCCCGCCCGCGATGACCTCGACCGTGCTCAGCGCCCTGCGCAGTCTGAAGGTTCCCCACCTCCAGGTGCACGCCGAGCGGTTCGGCCTGGCCTGACGGCGCTGAGGCTCCGACGGCCGCGCCCATCGGAGCCTCAGCGCAGATCCACGGGCCCCCGCCACCGCCTACCGTGCGGTTTCGAAGCCCTGTCCAGTAGCTGTCGGACTGCGTAGCTGTCGGGCTGTGCGAAGCCGACCGATCCGCCTGAGCGCACAGTTGAGCTGACAGGCTCCGAGCACCGCCGCGGTGCTCCTACTCGCGGCCAGACCTCCTTCGTCCACAGCTCCACCGTGTCCTCGTCACGATCCATCGCGCGCCGTGCCGGCCTCCGACCCGAGGATGCCTCGTTCGTACCGCGGTACGGCGGCCCCGTCCCGCGGGGCGAGTTCGACGACAGCGGGTCGGCCGTCGTCGAGTCGCACTCGGTAGACCTCGGGCTGTGGGCCTCGACGGTGTCGGCGAGGAACCGCGCTGAGGCGGCCCCGCGGGGACCCCGCCCTGACGGTCGGGTTCAGGCCGGGTACGGCAGGTCGGCATCCGAGGTGCCGGCGGGCTCGATGTGCACGGTTGCGTTCGGGCCGCCGATCCGCAGCCGCCACGGGTGCGGGCTGTCGGCGGGCGCGTGCGTTCTTCACGCGGAATCCACCGACCCGAGAGAGCGAGCATGTCTGTCGCACCCCCCGCGGTACATGTCTCTCCGGCCTCGGACGCCCCCGTCTCAGGGTCACCGTCTGCGACGCCCGCGCAACGGCCGGGGCCGCTGCGCCGGCACTGCCGGTCCTGAGGTGGCACGGCAGCCGTCGGCGCTTGGCTGTTGCGATGCCGAACCAGCGACTGCTGTTACGGATGCGTTCCAAACTCTTGACGCGCGACGTCTGACTGCGTAGACATGACAGCGCAGTCATACGGCTGAGATCATCGAGTTTCAGCGAGCGGCCATCGGGAGACGCCATGACACGACCGGTAGGACGGGGCGGGAGCTCCGCCGCGCCGCGCAGTGTGGATGTGGCCCGGCTGGCGGGGGTGTCGCAGAAGACGGTGTCGCGGGTCTTCAACGACGAGCAGTACGTCTCCGCCGACGTGCGCCGACGCGTTCTCGCGGCCGCTGAAGAGCTCGGCTACCGGCTGAACAACGCGGCCCGGGCCCTTGCCTCCGGACGGACGCGTTCCATCGGTGTGGTGACCCTGGGGACGGCCTTGTACGGTCCCGCGTCGCTGCTCATGGGTGTTGAGCGAGCCGCCCGGGACACGGGATACGCGCTCCGTGTGGTCAACACCTTGGAAGGCGATCCGGGCGGTATAGCCGGTGCCGTGGAGTCACTGCTCGAACAGGGCGTGGACGGCATCGTCATCTCCGAGCCGATCGACGAAGGAATCAACGACGGAGAGGTTTCCATCCACGTCGATGTACCGGTCCTCGCCCTCGGCGCGCCACCGGCATTCGCCGGACCTCGGGTGGTGACCACCGGGGTGGGCGCCGACCTTCTGGCGAGGGTGGCCACCGAGCATCTGCTCGATCTGGGGCACGTGACGGTCCATCACCTCGCCGGTCCACAGCGGTGGTACGCCGCCAGGGACCGTCTCGAGGGGTGGCGAGCGGCTCTGGCGGCACACGACAGGAACGTACCGGCTGTCGTCGAGGGCGACTGGTCGGCCGCGTCGGGATACGCGGCAGGCCGCGAACTGGCCTCCGCCGACGGCGTCACCGCGGTGTTCGCCGCCAACGACGACATGGCCATCGGTCTGATCCGCGCCCTGACCGAAGCCGGCCGGCGCGTACCGGACGACGTCAGCGTCGTCGGTTTCGACGACATCCCGGTCGCCGCCTACGTAACCCCACCCTTGACCACGGTGCGTCAGCCCTTCGACGCCGTGGCGCAAACGGGACTGAGGCTTCTCGTCCATGCCATCGAGAACCCGCACGCGGAACCCTTACTGGCGAGTGACCCACCGGTAGAGCTCGTCGTCCGCACCTCGACCGCGCCCCCGCCGCCCCGGACGACCCCGGGACGTGGGCGGCGCGCGGCCTCCCGTTCGCGTGGCGGCCCGCACGTACCTCCGCACTCGGGCGAAGGCCCACCCACGCACCACTGATCAGCGCCGACCGGCCCGAGGCACACCACTCGTGGCCCGGCCGGCTTGTCACCCCAGGCAGGTCGCGGGGTCGCGGAACGTGCCACTGCTCGGTTCGTTCGGTTCTGTTGCCCCTGGCCGCGCTCCGGTCCCCTGCCCGCGCTCCCGCCAGCCCCACCGCGCTCCCGCCGCCCCGGACGACCCCGGGACGCGGGCGGCGCGCGATCTCCCCATCGCACAGCGGCTCCTGAGCCAGGTTGCCGCACCGGTCTCTGCCTCGAGGCCCCAGTAGCCGCAGCCAGGCTCCCCTTCTCCCCTCCTCCCCTCCCCTCTTCTCCTCCCTTCATCTTCCTTGACTCGCGCGCCGTCGCCAGGCGTGCCGTCACCTTCGCCCATCGGCGGGAGTCCACCATGCCCAGATCCCTCATCAGCCACGCCCAAATCGGCCGTCGGTCCCTTCTCACCGCCGCGGCAGCGGTATCGCTGAGCACCGCGCTGTCCGCGTGCGGCGGCAGCGGCGGCACCGGCGGTTCATCCGCCTCCACCGAGCCGGTCAGCCAGGCCGACATCGACAAGGCGATGAAGACGCCGACCGAGCTGACGTTCTGGACGTGGGTCCCGGACATCCAGCAGGAGATCGCGCTCTTCCAGAAGAAGTACCCGGCCATCAAGGTCAAGGTCGTCAACGCCGGCCAGGGCGTGGCGCACTACACGAAGCTGCGCACGGCGCTCAAGGCAGGCAAGGGCGCTCCCGACGTCGTGCAGATCGAGTACCAGGCGATTCCGACGTTCACGATCACGGACAGCCTGCTGGACCTGCGGCCTTACGGCGCGGCGGAGTTGAAGGACACGTTCGTCGACTGGACCTGGGGGCAGGTCAGCGGCGCGGGCGGTGAAATCTGGGCGATCCCGCAGGACACCGGCCCGATGGGCATGCTGTACCGGCAGGACATCTTCGACGAGTACGGGATCGAGCCGCCGAAAACCTGGGACGAGTTCGCCGCCGCGGCCCGCAAGCTGCACAAGGCCAACCCGAGGATCTACCTGACCAACCTCGCGGCGAACGAGGCCGCCGCCTGGCACGGCCTGCTGTGGCAGGCGGGTGCCAGACCGTACCAGACCTCCGGCAAGAGCGATGTCTCCATCAGCGTCGCCGACGAGACGTCCAGGAAGCTCGCGGCGTACTGGGGCGGGCTCGCGCAGGACGGAGTCATCAGCGCCGACCCGGACTTCACCGATGCCTGGTACGCCGGCCTCAACCAGGGCAAGTACGCCACCTGGATCACCGCGGCGTGGGGACCGGTCTTCCTCTCCGGTTCGGCCAAGTCCACCGCGGGCAAGTGGCGGGCCGCCCCGCTGCCGCAGTGGGACGCCTCCAAGCCGAGCTCGGGCAACTGGGGCGGCTCGACGAGTGCGGTCGTCAAAGCGACCGAGAACCCGATCGCCGCGGCGCAGTTCGCGCAGTTCCTCAACAGCGACCCCGCCAGCGCGAAGCTCTTCGCCACCAAGCAGTCCTTCTTCCCGGCGACGAAGTCACTCCTCGCGGACGACGCCTTCGTCGGCGACACGCCCGCCTTCTACGGCGGTCAGAAGGTCAACCAGGTGTTCGCGGACGTCAGTAGCACGGTCAGCCCCGAGTTCCAGTGGCCGCCGTTCCTCGACCAGGTGGTGACGGACTGGACCGAGACCGTCGGCAAGTCCCTCGCCAAGAAGACCGACACCGTCGGGGCGCTCGACCAGTGGCAGAAGCGGATCACCACGTACGCCAAGGGCCAGGGCTTCACCGTCAAGGCTTCGTGACAGCCTCAACTCCCAGAAAGGCCCGACGATGACTGCCACAACCGCGGCCTCCCGCAAGGACCCGCGCCGAGCAGGGCCGGCGCGTCACCGGCCCGGTGGCCCGCGCCGCGGTGCGGCAGGGCCGCTGTTCGTCGCACCGTTCATGGTGCTGTTCCTTCTGCTCTTCCTCGCTCCGCTCGCCTATGCCGCCTACATCAGCCTGTTCCAGGAAAAGCTCATCGGCGGGACGGCGTTCGTCGGCCTCGACAACTACATAACCGCCGTCAAGGACCCGCTTCTGCGGGACGGCGTCCTGCGGGTCGTGACCTTCTTCCTCATCCAGGTCCCCCTGATGCTGGTCCTGGCGCTGCTCTTCGCGCTCGCGCTCGACAGCGGTCTGCTGCGGCTGGCACGTGTGATCCGGCTGGGCATCTTCGTGCCGTACGCCATCCCGAGCGTGGTCGCCACGCTGATGTGGGGGTATCTCTACGGGCCGGACTTCGGCCCCTTCGCCCAGCTCGGCCGGAACCTCGATCTGCCGGTCCCGCAATTCCTCAGTGACGGCTGGATGCTCGGCAGCCTGGCGAACATCGTGACCTGGGAGTTCGTCGGCTACAACATGATCATCCTGTACGCCGCGCTGCGGACCATCCCCGAGGAGCTGTACGAGGCGGCCGCCGTGGACGGGGCGGGACCCTGGCGGATCGCCTGGTCCATCAAGCTTCCCGCGCTGCGGCCGGCCCTCCTGCTCACCCTGCTGTTCTCCGTGATCGGCAGCTTCCAGCTGTTCAACGAGCCGAAGCTGCTGCAGGCCATCGCCCCGGACGTCATCGACAGCTCCTACACCGCCAACCTCTACTCCTACTCCCTCGCCTTCACCGGCCAGCAGGTCAACTACGCGGCCGCGGTCTCCTTCCTCCTGGGACTGGTCATCGTGATCGTCTCCTACTCCATCCTGCTCACCGCGAACCGCAGGAGGACCCGGTGACCACCATTACTCCCACGGCCACGACCCCGACGGCCCCGAGCGCCGCGGGGAAGGGCGGGACGCGCACGGCACGTGACACCCGGCGCCGCAGGTCGTCGGCCCGCCGCCGCAGCACCCCGCTGACGATCGTCATGCTGGCCGTCCTCGCCTACTTCCTGCTGCCGCTGTTCTGGCTGCTCATCGCCTCGACCAAGAGCACCCAGGACCTCATCAACAGCTTCGGGCTGTGGTTCTCCCGCACCCCGCAGCTGTTCACCAACATCAGGACGACGCTGACCCACGACGACGGCGTCTTCGTGCACTGGCTGCTCAACACCGTGCTGTACGCCGTCGGCAGCGCGCTCGGGGCCGCGCTGCTGGCGGCCGCGGCGGGGTACGGGTTCGCCAAGTTCCGGTTCCGGGGCAACACCGCCGCCTTCAACCTCGTACTCGGCGCCATCATGGTCCCGACCACCGCCCTGGCCATCCCGACCTATCTGCTCTTCGCGAAGGTGGAGCTGGTCAACACCCCCTGGGCCATCGTCCTGCCCTCACTCGTCAGCCCCTTCGGCCTCTACCTCATGCGCATCTACGCGCAGGACGCCGTCCCCGACAGCCTCCTCGAGGCCGCCCGCATCGACGGTGCCGGAGAGGTCCGGATCTTCTGCCAGATCGCGTTGCGGCTACTGGCTCCCGGTCTGGTGACCGTCGTGCTCTTCACTCTCGTCGCGACCTGGAACAACTACTTCCTCCCGCTGATCATGCTCAACGACCCACAGCTGTACCCCATCACGGTCGGGCTCTCCTCCTGGGCGTCCCAGGCGCAGAGCGGCGGGGCGGGCGCCAGCAGCGACATGCTCGCGCTCGTCACGACCGGGTCCCTTATCTCGATCATCCCGCTGGTCGTGGCCTTCCTCCTGCTCCAGCGGTACTGGCAGAGCGGCCTGGCCACCGGCGGCGTCAAGCAGTAACGCGCGTACGCGCCCCCTCACCTCACTCTCTCTCGGAGGCCCTTCCATGGCGGTTCTGCCCGCCCGTGTTCTCTTCGGCGCCGCGTACTACCACGAGTACACGCCCGCCTACGACCCCGAGTCGCGGCTCGAGGAGCGGCTGAAGACCGACCTCGACCTGATGGCCGAGGCGAACTTCACCGTGATCCGGGTCGGCGAGTCGGTCTGGTCGACCTGGGAGCCCGAGAACGGACGCTTCGACCTCGACTGGCTCCAGCCGGTGCTCGACGGAGCCCACGAACGCGGGATCTCCGTCATCCTCGGCACACCGACGTACGCCGCGCCTCCGTGGCTGGCGCGGCAGTACCCGGAGATCACGGGTGAGCACGCCACCGGACAGCGCCTCGGCTGGGGCGCCCGCCAGGAGGTCGACTTCACCCACCCCGCCTTCCGCTTCCACGCCGAGCGGGTGATCCGCAAGATGACCGCCCGGTACGCCGACCACCCCGCGGTCATCGGCTGGCAGGTGGACAACGAGCCGGGCCTGCACCTCTTCCACAACCACGGTGTCTTCCAGCGTTTCGTGGACCACTTGCGCGACAAGTACGGCGACGTCGAGACCCTCAACCGCGAGTGGGGCCTGGTCTACTGGTCGCACCGCCTGTCCACCTGGGCCGACCTGTGGACGCCGGACGGCAACGCCCAGCCCCAGTACGACGTCGCGTGGCGGGAGTTCCAGGCACGCCAGGTGACAGAGTTCATCGGCTGGCAGGCCGACATCGTCCGCGAGTACGCCCAGCCCGAGCACTTCGTCACCACCTGCATCTCCTACACCCGCAGTGGTGTGGAGGACGACGAGATGACGGACGCTCTCGACATCGCCTCGGGCAACCCGTACTACGACATGCAGGACGGACTGCTGCTGCCCGACCCGACGCCCGACGACCACGAGCAGATCTGGAAGACCACCGGCCTCTGGGCGATGTACCAGACCGCGGACTGGATGTTCTCCTCGCGCCAGGAGCCGTTCCTGGTCACCGAGACCAACGCGAACTCCATCGGCTTCCCGTGGGACAACGGCCCCGGATACGACGGCCAGTGGCGGCAGACCGCGTGGGCGCACGTCGCGCGCGGAGCGCGGATGATCGAGTACTGGCAGTGGCAGACGCTGCGCTACGGCGCGGAGACCTACTGGGGCGGCGTCCTTCCGCACAGCGGCCAACCCGGCCGTACGTACGCCGAGATCGCCCGTCTCGGCGCGGAGTTCGACGCCGCGGGCCCTCTGGTGGCCGGTCTTGAGCCGGACGCCGACATCGCGATGGTCTACTCGATGCCGAGCAAGTGGCTGATGCAGAAGTACCCGCCGCTCGCGACCGCCGACGGCGAACCGGACAGCGCCGCCTACCACCGGTTCTTCGACCCCTTCTACCGTGGCGCCTTCGACGCCGGCCGACAGGTGCGTATCGTCCACGCCCGGCAGCTGCACGACCCGCGCGGTGAGCGGGAGGGTCTGACGCCCGAGGAGGGCGCCCGGCGTCACCCCGTGCTCGTCGCCCCGGCGCTGTACGTCGTCGACGACACCACGGTCGACTGGCTGGAGGCCTACGCCCGGGCGGGCGGCCACCTCGTCCTCGGCCCGCGCACCGCCTACGCCGACCACGAGGCCCGGGCTCGCCACGAGGCGGCACCGGGACGGCTGGTCGGGGCCGCGGGCGTCCACTACGACGAGTTCAGCAACGTATCGCACGACGTCCCGCTCCGTGCCGTTCCCGGCGGCCCGCTCCAGCTGCCGGCGAACGCGACGGCGACGCGGTGGATCGACGGCCTCACCGTCACCGATGCCGAGGTGCTCGTCGAGTACGACCACCCGCACTTCGGCCGCTGGCCCGCGGTCACCACCCGCCGCCACGGCGAAGGCCGGGTCACCTGCGTCGGTACGGTGCCCGGCCGCGACCTCGCCCAGGCGCTGGCCGCCTGGATGGCACCGGCCTCCCGCAGCGCGTGGCGGGACCTCCCAGCCTCCGTCACCGCGACGACCGGCACGTCCCCCGACGACCGCCGTGTCCACATCGTCCACAACTGGAGCTGGGAGCCCGCGAGCATTCCCGTCCCGGTGGACCTCTTTGACGCACTGAACGGCACGCCCCTCCCCGCGGGCACGGCGCTGGACCTCGGCGCCTGGGACGTGCGCGTGCTCGTTCAGCCGAACATCTGAGCATCACCAAAGGAGGAACTGTGCAAAGCAGAAAGCTGGGTAAGGCACTCGGAACCTTCGTCGCGGCGTCCGCGATGCTGGCCATACCCGCGTCAGGCGCGCAGGCGTACGACCCGACCGGCGGGACCCTCTATCAGCTCGGAAACGAACCGTGTCTGAAGGGGCGGGGCAACTGCGCGGTCTACCCGAAATCAGCACAGCTGCCGAGCGGACGTCTGGTCGCGTCGTTCGAGAAGTCCACGGTCGTGCCGGAGACGGGAAGCGCCGACAGACAGACTCTCCCGGTCTACAAGAGCGACGACCACGGAACGACGTGGCAGCCGTTGTCCGAGGTCAAGGCTCCGGCGTACCTCTCCAGCGATGACCGGTACGCGAAGTACACGAGCAACTGGACGAACCCTTATCTCTACGCGCTTCCGCAGGACGTCGGGAACCTGAAGAAGGGCACGCTGCTCCTCGCGAGTGTCGTGTCGGGCGACGACTACTACTACCGCGAGCACAAGGCAGCCGACCCGAACTGGACGCCGTCCAACGACGGAGACCGCAAAGACCTGGCGATCGCCCTGTACTCCAGCACCGACGACGGTGCGACGTGGAAGGTCGTCAACGTCATCGCGACCGGCGGATGGCAGGGCGGCAGCGCGGGCGCGGTCGGGCAGAACATAGCCAACGCGAACACGTACAAGCAGGTGGATCCCCTGTGGGAGCCGTACCTCATGGTCTACAAGGGCAAACTTGTCTGCTACTACTCCGACGAGAACGACTACACCGGCTTCGATCAGGCCACCGGCGTCCCGACATTGGACCCCGCGAACGACACAGCCCCGGATTCGCACGGCCAGATTCTCGCCCACAAGACCTGGGACGGCCGCAGCGCTCAGTGGAGCGCACCCGTCGTCGACATCGCGGGACTGACCCAGGACATGGGAGGCGGCAAGAAGGAGATCGGAGGCGGCCGGCCGGGCATGGCGAACGTCGTCCGGACGACGGACGGCAAGTGGCTCCTCCCCTACGAGTACTGGGGCGGCGGAGCCAACACCAGGTTCCGGATCTCCGACGACCCGCTGAAGTTCTACACCGGCTCCCCCACGGGCGAGTCCGTCGCCTCCTTGCCGGTCGCCGCCGGCTCCCGTGCTCTCTCGATGAACGGCAGTCCCGTCATCATCAGACTCCCCGGCGGACGCCTGGTCTACAACGCCGCGGGCAGCGGCAACGTCTGGGTCAACGAGAGCGGACGCAGCGACGGCACGTGGAAGGAGTACCAGACGACCTCGCAGGGCGGCTACAGCCGCAACCTGCAGTATGTCGAGGGCACCGGCCGCATCTCGATACTCAACAACCAGGGCACGTCGACGCTCGCCTACGCCGAGGTCGATCTCGGCCACTCGGACGGCGCCTACTACCAGCTTGTGAACCGGAAGACCGACCAGGTGATCGGCACCGGAAACAAGACCAACGACGCGAACATCGGTAATGGGGACGTTCCTGACGTCGTGCTGGAGGACCCAGGTTCAGCGGCGAACGAGGACACCCAGTACTGGCACGTGGTGACCGAGCCGAATGGCGGCACGACTCTGCTGAACAAGTCGGGCGGCCGCGCGGCAGCCATCTGGACAGGGAACGCGACGGTCGGCCAGCGGATCGGCCAGTGGGTCGACAACAGCGCCACGGGCAGCTGGAACCTCATCAAGACAGAGGACGGCTTCTACAGACTGCAGTCGGTCAAGAACACGAACCTGTACCTGACCGGCGCGTCAGACGGAGCGCCGCTGACCTTGCAGAACGCGGCCACGGACGGCTCGCAGGAATGGGAGCTCGTCCAGTAGATCCGAGGTGTGGGGTGAGCTGACTCGTCAGCTCACCCCAAGTGGGCGAGCTCATCGCTCGTCGAGCAGGCAGAGACCGGCCTTGGCGTTCCTCCGGACGAAGCGCCCCTTGTTGTCGGGCCGGGCGTCCCGCCGGTCGGCCGACGGGACGCCCGGGAGCACGCGACGGCTCAGGGAGTGGTCAGTTCGTAGAAGCCCCTGCCGAACGTCGCTGCCACCAGACGGCGGTGTCCCGCGTCGTACTCGATGTCGTCGACCGGTACCTGCGGCATGCCGCGTCCGAGGCGCAGCCAGCGGCCGCCGGCCGTGCCCCTGGTGAACACGCCCTGGTCGGTGGCGATGTACAGAACGCCGCCCCGCGCGACGACCAGGTCGTTGACGGGCGCCGCCGGGAGGTTGCCCGACAGGTTCCGCCAGTGCCTGCCTCCGTCGGTGCTGCCGTAGACATGGGGGAGGGGGGAGCCGGAGCGGTAGCCGGAGTGCGTGGTCCAGACCCGGTTCGGGTTCTTCGGGTCGACGACCACACGGGTCACCCAGGGGCGCCCCTCGGCCAGTTTCGTCCAGGTCGCCCCCAGGTTCTTGGTGACCCAGACGCGACCGTCGTCCGTTCCGGCGTACAGGGTGCGTCCGTCGTCCGCCGGGGCGATCGAGGTGATGGTGCCGTAGTTGGCGTAGAGGGGGTCGGAACCGGGTCCGCCCGACAGATCGGGGCTGATGGGCTGCCAGGTCTCGCCGCCGTCCGTGGAGCGGTTGACGACTTCGGAGCCGTAGTAGAGGACCTTCGGGTCGCGCGGGTCGAAGACCACCGGCGTGAACCAGTTGCGGCGTTGGTACGTCGTCCTGTCGGCGAAGTACGTGAGCGAGTCGCCGCCGTCGCTGGAGCGGAAGCAGTTGCCGTACTGGTAGCAGGCGAAGACGTTGTTCACGTCGGTCGGGTTGATCAGGTTCTCCTCGCCGTCGCCGCCGAGGTACTCGTTGAACTTCTCCCCGCCCCAGGAGCGCAGCGAGCCGTTGTCCTGGGATCCGCCCGAGATCCTCGTGACGTCCTGGGGGCTGATCGCCGCGCTGTACAGCTGGGTGTACGGCTGGTGGCGGGACTTGACCCAGCCGCCGTCGCCGCCGGAGTCGGAGCGGTAGACACCGCCGTCGTTGCCGAGGTAGACCCGGCCGGGGCGGCGCGGGTCCCACACCATGGCGTGGTGGTCGACGTGCATGCTCGTGTCGTCGGCCGTCCAGCCGGCGCCGCCGTCCTTCGTGGTCAGCAGGGCGACCCCGGCCACGTGCACGTGCTCGGTGTCCCGGGGATCGATCCACACCTTGCCGAACCACCAGCCGAAGCTGGACTGCGAGTCGGCGAGCGCCTGGTTGTCGGGGGTGCGGGTCCAGTTGTCACCGCCGTCGGCGGATGCGTAGAAACCCTCGAAGGAACCATTGGACTTGTTGGCGATCGCGTAGAGCCGGTCACCCGCGACGGCCAGGCCGATGCGTCCCACGTCGGGGCCCCGGTCGGGCAGACCGCCGCCGAGCCGTTGCCAGGTCTCGCCGCCGTCCGTGCTGCGGAAGACGCCGGAGCCCTCACCGCCGTACGTCCGCAGATCGGGGCGGCGGCGTTTGTCCCACAGCACGGCGTACAGCCGGTCGCCGTCCACCACGATCTCGGTGGCGCCGGTGAACTCGTTGGCACCGGCCAGGATTTGCTCCCAGGTGGCGCCGCCGTCCTCCGAGCGGTACACGCCCCGGTCGCCGCCGCCGTTGTACAGAGATCCGGCGGCGGCGACGTAGATGCGTCGGGGGTTGGCGGGGTCGATGGTGATGGCGCTGATCGCACCGGAGTCGCGGAGACCGATCGGCGTCCAGGTCCGGCCGCCGTCCTTGCTCCGGTACAGCCCCGTCCCCTCGTACGTGATGCTGCCGCCGCCCGGATTGGGTTCACCGGTGCCCACGTACAGGGTGCCGTCCGGGGAGGTGGCGACCGCGCCCATGGCCTGCGTCCAACTGTCGGGCCACACCGACTGGAACGTCTCCCCGGCGTCCGTGCTGCGCCACAGCCCGCCGCTCGCGGCCGCCGCGTACAGGGTGTCGGCGCGGTTCGGGTCGAGCGCGAGGGAGACGATCCGCCCGCCGATGTTGGTGGGGCCGACGCCCTTCCAGCGCCCACCGACGGCGGGCAGTTCCGCGGCCTCGGCCGCGGCGAGGTCATGGGCGTGGCGCGGAATCGACTCGCCCGGCAGGGTCTTCTGGAGGTACCGGTACTCCGCCGGGGCGGACGGCCCACGGACCGGTCGGTACACATCCGTCGGCCCGGGTGGTGCGGCGGCCGCCGGAGCCGTGAGCAACGCGGCACCGGTTACCGCGGCGAGAACCAGCGAAAGCAGACCTCTGCCCATGAAAGCCCTTCCATCGTCATGGCCACTTCAAACCGCAATGACGTTATGGGAGACGGGAGTTGAGCAGAAGAGCGCGAGACGGCCGCGGTGACGGGAGGGACGCCAGGGTCTGTGGACGGGACCGTCATGCGTGTCGGGTGATCTGCACCGTCTGCCCCTTCCCGGGGACGACCGCCGTGTCCGTCGCCATCTGGAGGCGGAGGCCGTGGCACACCCGCGCGATACCCCGAGGTGGCCTCCTGAACCTCGCGACCAAGCAGGGCGACCACGCTCGAACTCGGCGTACTCAGCGGGGGGTTGGCAAGGTCGCCCACACGGCGTTGCCTCCGGTGAGTGCCGAGCGGTCGACTCCCCAGGCGTCCGCGATCTGCTGCACGAGGAGCAGCCCGCGGCCGCTCTCGTCGTCGAGGTCCGGGTCGCGTCGGGGGAGAGCGCGGCCCGTGCAGTCACCGTCGTGTACCTCGATGCGGAGGCGCCCGTCCGTGATGAGCCCGGCGCCGCACAGGAACCGCGTACTGACCGTGTGGAGTATCGCGTTGGTGGCCAGCTCCGACAGAAGCAGGACGGCGTCCGCGCACAACTCGCCGGGCAGGTGCCACATGGTGAGGCGCTCCCTCAGGGCGTGGCGGGCGACTTTGACGCTGGTTCGGTCTGCCGGGAGTTCGAGCCAGAGTGCGCTGCCCGGGGCCGCGTGGTCTAAGAGTTGGGGGGAGGGAGGCGTGTGGGGGGACACGGTGGTTGCCTTCCAGCATGGGACGAGCGCAGCGGGGGGATGGGGGGAGAGGTGAGCGACGGCTCTGTCTGAGAGGGGTGTTCCGGCCGGTCCGCGGCTCGAACGCCAGAGCATGCCAACTCCGCTGGGTGTGACGTGAGTTGACAAGAGGTGCGCTCGCGCTTGGTGGGATCGCTCACACAAGTAACTATGCTCGCAGTTGCGTTCACGCTGCAACAGGCTGCCTGATAATTTCAGGAAGGCGATATCCGGCTGGTGCCATCAGCAAGTCGCTGTCAGACTCGTAGTGGTGACGGTTCCTCAGGAGGTAGAGCGTGAGCGAAACTCGTTCGGGCTCAGGCACCAGTGCGCCCACCGTTCTCCGCATGATCCTGGGCAGCCGGCTGCAGGAACTGCGGCGAGGCGCGGGGGTGTCGCTGGAGGACGCGGCGAAGGCCCTGCACGTCAAGCCTCTGACCATCCGCCGTCTGGAGAAGGCGGAGGTGGCCCTGAAGACCCTCTACGTCGAGAGGCTGCTGCAGACGTACGGGGCCGAACAGGGGGAGATCGACGAGTTCATCGCACTG
Source organism: Streptomyces sp. 2A115 (assembly GCF_052245575.1). Classification (NCBI taxonomy): domain Bacteria; kingdom Bacillati; phylum Actinomycetota; class Actinomycetes; order Kitasatosporales; family Streptomycetaceae; genus Streptomyces; species Streptomyces sp. 2A115. Next base: position 33,516 of record NZ_JBQQCG010000037.1, read on the forward strand.
GCCGAGCGGGCGAACGAGCCTGGCTGGTGGCACGCGTACCGCGATGTGCTGCCCGGCTGGTTCAGTGCCTATGTGAGCCTGGAGACCGGCGCCAGGACCCTGCGCACGTATGAGCCCCAGTACGTCACGGGGTTGCTGCAGACATACGGGTATGCGCGCGCCGTCCTGCGCGGGGGCTTCCCCAACGACAGCGCGGAGGATCTGGAGCGGCGGGTCGATCTGCGGCTTCGCCGGCAGAGCCTGTTGGAGAGACCCGACGCGCCCACTCTGTGGGTGGTGATGGAGGAGGCGGTGCTGCACCGGGTGGTGGGCGGCGCCGAGGTGATGCGGGAGCAGATCGACCGGCTTCTGGAGGTCTCGGAGCTGGACCATGTAGGTGTCGACATCGTGCCGTTCTCCGCGGGCGCCCACGTCGGGGCATGCGCCCCCTTCACCTACTTCCGGTTCGAGGAGCCGGAGCTGCCCGACATCGTGTACAGCGAGATCCTCTCCGGCTCGATGTACCTGGACCAGCGCTCCGACGTCGCCGCCCATCTCGAGGCGCACAACCGGATGTCCCTGCTGACCTCGTCGGCGGACAGCAAGGCCCTCTTGCACCGCATGCGCAAGGAGTACTCATGACCAGCACCGACGGCAGTGCCAACAACGGGATGTCCGCGTCGGACCTCGACGAGCAGGGCTGGGAGCGTCCATGGAGCGGTCCCAACGGGGGCCAGTGCGTGGAGATGAAGCGACTCGCCGACGGACGCGTCGCGATGCGGCAGTCGACCGACCCCGCCGGTCCCGTGCTGATCTACACACCGGAGGAGATCACCGCGTTCGTCGCGGGGGTCAAGCAGGGCCTCGCCGACCATCTGACGGCCGGCTGAACCAGACCGTGCACGGGAGGGACGCCGGCCGGCCCCGGCTGCGACCTGCCCGGCACGCCGACGCACACCACGAAGAGGACAGATGACCACCCCCCACACCACCCGAGACATCGACACCAGCAGGCCGCACTCCGCCCGTATGTACGACTACTACCTCGGCGGCAAGGACCACTTCGACGTCGACAAGCGAGCAGCCGAGACCGTCGCCGCGGCCTATCCCGGCATCTTCGTGTGCGCCAGGGAGAACCGGGCCTTCATGCACCGGGCAACCCGGGTCCTCGCACAGGAGCACGGCATCCGCCAGTGGCTCGACATAGGCACCGGCATTCCCACCGAACCGAACCTGCACCGGGTGGCGCAGTCCGTGGTTCCCGACGCCAGGGTGCTCTACGCCGACAACGACCCCCTCGTGCTCAAGTACGCCGAGCGCTTGATGCGCAGCACGCCTGAGGGCCGTACCGCCTACATCGAGGCGGACATCAACGAGCCCGAGGCGCTCCTGGACGCCCCCGAGCTGGCCGAGGTCCTGGACCTGGGCCGACCCGTGGCGCTGTCCATGAACGCCCTCATGCACTTCGTCACCGACGCCCGGGATCCCTACGGGATCGTCGCCCGGCTGCTGGGCGCCCTCCCCTCGGGCAGCGCCCTGGCCCTGAGCCACTGCACGCCCGACTTCGACCCGCCCACTTGGGAGAAGGTCACCGAGATCTACACAAACGCGGGTACGCCAGTGCAGTTCCGCCCACGGAAGGACGTAGTCCGCTTCTTCGACGGGCTCGACCTGCTCGACCCCGGCGTCACCGTCGGCCACCGCTGGCGTCCGGACTCCTCGGACGGCGACGCCGCCACGACGGAGCCGCCCACGGATGCTCAGGTCAGTCTGTGGACCGGGGTGGGCATCAAACCGTAGCCGAGTCCCGGACACGCGGGTGAGCCGCTCGACTGCGGCTCACCCGCGCGCCTTGCTACGGCCGTACAGCGGCCCCGGGAGCCGCGGCTCGTGGGCCGCCTCAGGCAGCCGGGGCCGGGTAGGTGGGGTACTCCACCCCGGAGACGTGCTGGACCACGCGGATGACCTGGCAGGAGTAGCCGAACTCGTTGTCGTACCACAGGTAGAGGATCGCGTTGTTTCCCTCGACCTTGGAGGCGCCGGCGTCGACGATCGAGGCGTGGCGTGAGCCGATGAAGTCGCTGGAGACGGCGTCGGGGGCGGTGGTGAAGTCGATCTGGCGCTTCAGCGGCGAGGTCAGCGACACGTTGCGGAGGTAGTCGAGGACCTCCTCGCGGGTGGTCTCCCGCGACAGCTGCAGGTTGAGGATCGCGATCGAGACGTCCGGCACCGGAACGCGGATCGAGCTCCCGGTGATCCTCGCCTTGAGGTCGGGCAGCGCCTTGGTGACGGCCGATGCCGCGCCGGTCTCGGTGATGACCATGTTGAGCGGCGCGGAGCGGCCACGGCGGTCGGAGCTGTGGTAATTGTCCAGCAGGTTCTGGTCGTTGGTGAACGAGTGGACCGTCTCCACGTGGCCGCGCACGACGCCGTACTCGTCCGCCATCGCCTTGAGCGGCGGGACGATCGCGTTGGTGGTGCAGGACGCGCAGGACAGGATCTGCTCGTCCGGCTTGATCATGTCGTGGTTGACGCCATGGACGACGTTGGGGATGTCGCCCTTGCCCGGCGCGGTCAGGACGACCTTGTCGATGCCGGGGCGCAGGTGCTGCGACAGGCCTTCGCGGTCGCGCCACTTCCCGGTGTTGTCGATGAGGATGGCGTCCTTGATGCCGTACGCCGTGTAGTCGACCTCCGACGGGTCGTTGGCGTGGATCACCTTGATCTCGTTGCCGTTGGCGACGATCGTGCTCTTCGCCTCGTCGACGGTGATCGTGCCCTGGAACTGGCCGTGGATGGAGTCGCGGCGCAGCAGGGAGGCGCGCTTGACGAGGTCCTCGGCGGCCCGGTCGCCGCCCTGGCGGACGACGATGGCGCGCAGCCGCAGGCCGTTGCCGGAGCCGGCCTTCTCGATGAGCAGGCGGGCGACGAGGCGGCCGATGCGGCCGAAGCCGTAGAGGACGACGTCGCGCGGCTCACGGCGCTCGATCTTGTCGGCACCCGTGGCGCCGGCGACGGCCTCGGCGGTGAACTCCCCGACCGAGAGGCCGCGGCCGTCGGTCTTGTACGTCGCGGCGAGCATGCCGATGTCGATCTGGGAAGGGCCGAGATCGAGTGCGATGAGAGCCCGCAGGAACGGCAGCGTGTCGGTCACCGAGAGTTCCTCGCCGGCGATCTGCCGGGCGAATCGGTGCGTCTTGAGGATGCTGACCACCGACTTGTTCACCAAGGAGCGGCTGTGGAGCAGGACCGTGACGTCCCGTTCCCGGTGCAACTTCCCGATCATCGGGATCATCGACTCCGCGATCTCCTCGCGGTTCTTCCAGTTGGTGAACGAGTCGTCATTGACAGTCACAAAATTATCTTTCGAGCTAGGAGGCGCTCATATGTTAACCCCCTGTCACTTTGGTCATTCAAGTGGTGTCACCTGGGCGGGAGAGGCCCCGATCCAGGCGGTCCTGGACGGTCAGGCCTTCCGTCCAGGTGACGGCCTTGCCGCAGAAACGCTCACGCCACCCTGCGGGCCTCGACGAGTCGGAGCCGGACTGGAGGAAGGGCGCGATCGGCCCCGAGTGGACCGTGATGTCCGGAATGTTGCCTTCCGTTGTTGTGGACACCCTTGACACGTGCGTACTGGTTCGCGACGTTTGAGCCTCGCCGAACATTTCGAACCTCGGTTGTGGACCGTGGAACGAGCGCGTACACGGCGTGGATCAGCGATGCCCGGAGTAGTGGCAGGACGCGAACAGCGCGTCATGGGGGGAACGGGGGGCGGTCGCCCATGCGATCCATGAGCAGTGCTCCACACGCCTCACCGGCCTGTGCCGCGACCGGTACATGTCGCGCGGAGTCTGTGGAGGGGCGGTTGATCTGAGGTGGACATCACTATCCACAGACCCGACGAGCTGAGCGGCTCGCTTCGCCAGGTCTGGCACCGGGCGATGGACGAGTCGCCCGAATACGCCAACCCTTTCCTGGCACCGGAGTTCGCGGCCGGTATCGGCAGGTACCACGGTGGGGCGCAGGTGGCCGTCCTGCGCGAGAAGGGGCAGCCCGTCGGCTTCTTCCCGTACGAGCGCAACTCCTTCGGCGTCGGCCGGGCCATCGGCCTCGGACTCTCCGACTGCCAGGCCCTCGTGCACCTCCCCGGGGTCACCTGGGACCCCCAGGAACTGCTGCGGGCCAGCGGGCTGTCCGTCTTCGAGTTCGACCACCTCGTCGAGGAGCAGAGACCGTTCGGCAGATACGTCACGGGGATGTTCGCCTCACCGGTGATCGACCTGGAGCACAGCGCCGGCAGCTACCCGGAATGGCTGCGCGCCACGTACCCGGGGCTGGCCAAGACGACGCTGAAAAAGGAACGCCGCGTAGGACGTGACGTGGGCGAAGTGCGGTTCGTCTTCGACGAGCGCGATCCGCGGCTGCTGCGCAGGCTCATGGAGTGGAAGTCCGCCCAGTACCGCAGGACGGGACGGATGGACCGGTTCGCGCGCCCGTGGATCGTCGACCTGGTGGACCACCTCTTCCAGCTCCGCGACGAGCACTTCACGGGTGTGCTGTCCGTGCTGTACGCCGACGACCGGCCGGTGGCCGCGCACTTCGGGCCGAGATCGCGTTCGGTGTTCGCATGCTGGTTCACCGCGTACGACCCCGAGTTCCGCTACTACTCGCCCGGGCTGATCATGCACCTCCGGATGGCCGAGGCGGCGGGTCGGCAGGGCGTGCGGGTCATGGACTTCGGACGCGGTGACAAGGAGTACAAGGACTGGCTCAAGACCCGCGAGCTGCGGGTGGGCGAAGGGTTCGCGACCCGCCCCCACCCGGTGGCGGCGGCACATCGGCTGTGGCGCAGACCGGTGCGCGGCCTGCGGAACACGGTCCTGGCCCATCCCACACTGCGGGAGCCGGCCGACCGGCTGCTGAAGACGGTCGGCACGTTACGCACGCCGGGCCGGGCGGACTCCGGCGGAGCGGCACCGCGCGCACGCTGAGCGGGCTTCGCACTCCCGCCTTTCGCACCGTGTTCCCGTCGTCTCGACCGGCCGTCGCGGCCTCCTCCCGGCCCACGGCGCCCCCGTGACGGCGAGAGCCGCCCTGCCGGAAGCCCGCCCGGCCCTGATCGACGCTCGCGAGAGCGCCCCGCGCCCCTCAGAGCACTCTTCGAGTCGACGACTCATGGACTCGTCGACTCGACAGCCCTTCGGAGGAAGAGGTGACGATGCCGTATGGATCGCGGCTCGCCGGGATGATGACACGGCGGCTGGGACGCGAATGCGTCTACACGCCCTCGGCACGGCTGGCTCTGTACCTGGCGCTGCGGCACTGGTGCCGACCGGGCGCACGGGTGCTGATGTCACCGGTGAACGACGACGTGATCCTCTTCGTGGTCCTCGCGGCCGGGCTGCGCCCGGTCCAGGCCCCGGTTTGCGTATGGGACGGCAACATCGACCCGGCAGCCGTACCTGAATCGACCTGGCGGAACGTGGACGCCGTCCTGACCACGAACCTGTACGGGATGCCGGACCGTGTAGTTGAACTGCGGCGTCGCTGCGATGAGTTGGGGATCCCCCTGTTCGAGGACGCGGCGCACGCGATCGGCACGCACGTGGACGGGCAGCCGATCGGGACGTTCGGGAAGGCGGCGGCCTTCAGCCTGTCCAAGCACGTGGCGGCGACGGCCGGCGGCTTCCTCGCCGTCGAGGACGCGCGCACCCGACGGGAGTTGGAGCTGCTGCGCGACGATCTCCTGGCACCGCGCCGCCTCCGCGGCGACCTGACCACGACGCTCCGGCCGCTGGCGCGTTCAGCCGTACGCACCCTTCACCTGGTGCGTCCCGTGTGGCGGACCCTGCAACGCCTCGGGATGCTGGAACGCGACGACTACCGCATGGCCCTGCACGCGCCGCGGCTCTCCGCCTGCGCGCGTCAGGCGCCGGACCTGGCCGCGTACGAACCGTGGGTGCGCGTCGACCTGCACGGCTACCGCTCCCGCCACGGGGCCGTGGTCCGTGGTCAGTTGGCGCTGCGGATGGCCCGAGTCGACGACGACCTCACCCGGCGCAGGGTCGGCGTCTCACTGCTGTCGGGTACGGCCTGGGCCTCTCCGGCACTCCGCGACCGGGCAGTACACGAGCGTCCTCGTCCCCTCTTCCGGGTTCCGCTCCTGGTCCACGACCGCGACGCCCTCGTGGAACGTCTGGTGCGGCACGGCGTGGTCGCCGGGTACGTCTACGACCCGCCGCTCGACGACTACGCGGGCGCGGAGTTCGTCGAACCGTCCCCCGACCCGTCGGCCGCCCGCTGGTTCGCCTCCCACGTGCTTCCGGCCGATCCGCTCCTGGCCCACAAGATCACCAACGCCCTGACGAGGGAACAGGCGACCACCGCGCACCCCTCGATCCCCACCCCCGGCCCCAGCCCCACTCCCATCCCGGACACCACGCCCCCGACGCCCCTGGGTCAGTGAGACGAGTCGGCAGGCCGGCACCCGGAAGGCGGCGCGGTGGTACGGGCAGCGCGGTGCGCACTTGGTGCCGGCCCGCACCACCAGGCGGTCAGGGAACGGGCAGGGCGAGGACCACGTTGTGGCCGCCGAAGGCGAAGGAGTTGGACAGCACGGCCGAGACCGCGGCGTCGCGGGGTTCACGCCTGACCAGGTCCGGGCCGATGGCCGGGTCGGGGTAGTCGAGGTTGGCCGTGGGCGGGACCCGAACCGGATGCCGGTGATCGCTGGTCGTGGCCGTCGTCGTCGCCTCCGCCTCCGCCTCGGTGGGGGCTCAGTACCCCGGACGACTTCGGCGACTCGCCCCCACCCGGCGAGAGGGCCGGCGGACGCGACGGTTCGTTGGTTCGTCCTGTCAGGGATGTGCACGCTGTGTGGTCATGGCGTCGGGGACGATAAGTAGTGCTGCCACGTCACGTCCGCGATGCGCGCACCGTGCTACGCTTGAGACTAGTTGCAGTTGTGGTTCCCGTAGACTCCAAGTGCCTTTGATGACTTTATGTCATCGGGCACTTTTCTATTTCCGGTGTTGTTTTCCGGGCGGGGTTCATTGCGGCGACGTGGGGGTTCACGCGGTGTGGACCCTTGGGCACCGCCCCGAAGGAGATTTTTGCATGGCTACTGGCACCGTTAAGTGGTTCAACTCGGAAAAGGGCTTCGGCTTCATTGAGCAGGACGGTGGCGGCCCGGACGTCTTCGCTCACTACTCGAACATTGCCGCCCAGGGCTTCCGCGAGCTCCAGGAAGGCCAGAAGGTGAACTTCGACGTCACGCAGGGCCAGAAGGGCCCGCAGGCGGAGAACATCACTCCCGCCTGACGCTGAAGCGTATGAGGCAGCTGGGGCCCCCACCTTGCGGTGGGGCCCCAGCTTGCTGCTTTTTGTGGAGTCTGCCCGACGTGCCGTGATGGCCGTTCGCGCCTCCCCTGTCCCAAATGTTCCCCATTCCGGTGGATCCTGGAATTTTGAGCCGGCGCTGCTGTTCACCGCGGCAGTGTGGTCGGCTTCTTTTGGTCTTACATTCGGCTCGTTCTTGCAATTCGTTCGGCTCACGTTCGCCGAGAATTCCTCGATACGTGCCATATCGAGGAAGGTTCTCCTTGAACCGCTCAGCTCGCACGAACGACCGTTTCTCCAACACTCGCAAGGACAGCACTCGTAAGGACGGCACCCGCAAGGACGGTTTCGCCGGTTCTGACCGGGGAGCCCGCTTCCGTCCGCAGGGCTCGGGGCGTCCCGGCGCCCGTTCGGGTGGCAAGGGGCCCCGTCCCTCCGCACCCCAGGGGGAGTTCGCGCTGCCGGTCACCATCACCCCGGCCCTCCCCGCGGCTGTGACCTTCGGCGAGCTGGATCTGCCCGCCGAGTTGCTGAAGGTGCTCACCAGCCTCGGCATGAACGAGCCGTTCCCGATTCAGGCGGCCACGCTGCCGAACTCCCTCGCGGGCCGCGACGTCCTGGGCCGCGGGCGCACCGGATCGGGCAAGACGCTCGCTTTCGGCCTGCCCCTCCTCGTGCGCACGGCCGGACAGCGCGCCGAGGCCCGGAAGCCGCTGGCCATGATCCTCGTCCCCACTCGCGAGCTGGCCCAGCAGGTCACCGATGCGCTCACCCCGTATGCCCGGTCGTTGAAGCTCCGGCTGGCCACCGTCGTCGGCGGCATGTCGATCGGCCGTCAGGCGAGCGCACTGCGCGCCGGGGCCGAGGTCGTCGTCGCGACTCCGGGGCGCCTCATGGATCTCGTCGAGCGCAAGGACTGCCGGCTCGACCGGGTGAGCATCACCGTTCTGGACGAGGCCGACCAGATGGCCGACATGGGCTTCATGCCCCAGGTCACCGAGCTGCTCGACCAGGTACGCCCCGACGGCCAGCGCATGCTGTTCTCGGCCACCCTGGACCGCAACATCGACCTCCTGGTCCGTCGTTACCTCCACGACCCGGTGGTCCACTCGGTCGACCCGTCGGCGGGTGCGGTCACCACGATGGAGCATCACGTGCTGCATGTGCACGGCGCCGACAAGTACGCCACCGCCACCGAGATCGCCGCCCGCGACGGGCGCGTCCTCATGTTCCTGGACACCAAGCACGCCGTCGACCAGTTCACCAAGCACCTGCAGAACAGCGGCGTAAAGGCCGCGGCGCTGCACGGCGGCAAGTCGCAGCCCCAGCGCAACCGCACCCTGGCCCAGTTCAAGACGGGCCACGTCACGGCGCTGGTGGCCACCAACGTCGCGGCCCGAGGCATCCATGTCGACGACCTCGACCTCGTCGTCAACGTCGACCCGCCCGGCGACCACAAGGACTACCTGCACCGCGGCGGCCGTACCGCCCGAGCCGGTGAGTCCGGCAGCGTCGTCACGCTGGTGCTGCCCAACCAGCGCCGGGAGATGACTCGTCTGATGTCCGACGCGGGCATCAGGCCGCAGATCACGCAGGTCCGCTCCGGCGAGGCCGAGTTGAGCCGCATCACCGGCGCCCAGGCACCCTCCGGCGTCCCCGTCGGCGGCAGCGGCGGGCCGGTCACGGAGCGCCCGCAGCGCGGCGCTACCCCCTTCCGCGGTATGGGCACCCGCCCGGGTCGGACCGGTGGCGAGTCTCGCCGGTCCGCCGAGGCCCGCCAGACCGCAGAGGCCCGCAAGGCCGCCCGGGTCCGTCGCGGGGCATAGACCGAGCGCGGGCTGACGCCTTCCTCGTGGGCAACCCCCTTGTGGGCACTGCTATGTGTTCCGGCTCCCTCGTCCCACACATCCCCGCTCCGATCCTCGGGGCGGGGATGTGGTCGGCGCCCGGGAGCGGAGCGCCACTGCCGCGACGCGTGCCGCGATCGACAGGCGGAAGAGAGCGGAAGGGAACCGTCGGAGGCTTCGTCAGGTGGCCACGGAGGTTGAGGCCTTGGCGACCGCGGGGAGACCTGTGCGGCGCCAAGGCGATCCTGTGCACGTAGCGGTTGACCGCGTGGGTCCCGCGCGGCTTGGGGCCGCGCGTCCGGGGAACGCGAAGGTCCCCTGGACTCCGGCTGCCGGAGTCCCGGGGACCTCGACAGCCTCGGCCGCCGCCGCGGCGTAGTGGGCGGCGGCAGTCCTCGCCCCGCCGGGCCCGTACCGGTCAAGGACGGTGTCTCACCTGCGACATGGCGGGCTGGGCCTCGGAGGGTTGCCGAACACCGGTCCGAACGTGTGCCCCCGCGGGGCGGTCCAGGCACCCGCGTGCGGTGCCGACTCACGGATCATCCCTCTTGATCGAGGCGGACTTGCCCGGCCACCGCATCCGCGTGAGCATCGAACCGTCCTACGGTGTGCGGAGAATCGCCCACCTCACGGTGGGCAGGCGCCGTCGCACCGTTTCGGGAGGCGCGGTCGCTGGACCGCCGAGCTCGCCAAGGAGGACGTATGACCACCCTCGCCGATCCGGTCCCCGGCGGGCGTCCGGGTGATGTCGAGCGGGCCACCGCGCTGAGCGCGGAGCTGCCGGGGCGGGGCGTGCACGGCATCGTCCTGGCCTACGTCGACACCGCGGGCATCGGCCGGGTGAAGACGATCCCGGTGGCCCGGCTCGCCTCGGCGGCGGCCTGGGGTGTCGGCATGTCGCCGGTGTTCGACACCTTCCTGGCCAACGACTCCATCGTTTCCACCGACGTGCTCGGCTCACCGGACGGCGACCTCCGGCTCTATCCCGACCTCGACCAGCTGGTGGTCCTGTCCGGTCAGCCCGGCTGGGCGTGGGCCCCCGTCGACCGGATCACCCAGGAGGGTGACTTGCACCCGGCGTGCAGCCGCACCTTCCTTCGCCGCATCGTCGCGGAGGCCGCCCGGCGGCACGGCATCACGTTCAAGGCGGGCATCGAGATCGAGTGGGCCATCGGACTGGGCTGGGTTTCCGGTGACGAGTTCGTCCCCGCGCTCTCGGGTCCGGCCTACAGTGCCACCCGGCAGGTCGAGCTGAGCGACTACACCGCCGAGCTGATGGCGGCGTTCGCGGCCCAGGGCGTGGACGTCGAACAGATCCATCCCGAGTACGCGGCCGGGCAGTTCGAGGTCTCGGTGGGCGCGCTCGACCCGGTGGCCGCGGCCGACCGCAGCGTGCTCGTACGCCAGACCATCCGGGCGGTGTCGCGGCGCCACGGCCTCAAGGTGTCGTTCTCGCCGGCCGTTCTGGCCGAAGGCGTCGGCAACGGTGGCCATGTGCACCTCTCGGCGTGGCGCGCCGGGGCGAACCTGCACTCCGGCGGTGACCGTCGCCACGGCATGACCGCCGCGGCCGAGTCGTTCGCCGCCGGAGTGCTCGCGCACCTGACGTCCCTCACGGCCGTGACCGCCCCGAGCCCGGCCAGCTATCTGCGGCTCAAACCCTCCCAGTGGGCGGGCGTGTTCACCGCCTGGGGCCGGGAGACCCGCGAATCCGCGGTGCGCGTCATCACCGGCATGGTGGGCCTGCGCGACCAGGCGGCGAACCTGGAGGTGAAGCCGGTCGACCTGGCGGCCAACCCGTACCTCGCGCTGGGGTGCGTCATCGCCGCCGGGCTCGACGGCCTGGAGTCGGCCGCGCTCCTGCCCGAGGAGATCACCGGAGATCCCGCCCGGTTCAGCGCCGAGGAAGCCGCGACCCGGGGGGTGCGCCGCCTGCCGACGTCACTGGGCGAGGCCGTCGAGGAGTTCCGCAAGGATGAACGGCTCCGCGCCGCGCTGGGACCGGTCCTGGCCGACGCCGTGATCGCCGTCCGCCTCGGAGAGATCGCGACCGTGGACGGACTGGACGACGAACTGGTGGCGACGGCGTACCGGTGGAAGTACTGACCGGAGGGGATCGGATGGACCAGGTGGAGATCGTCGGACGGATCGGACGGATCGGACGGACCGTGCGGGTCGAATGGATCGGCTGATCGGATGGATCGAGTGAGCACCGCGTCACACCCTGCCTCCGGACCCGTGCACGAGGCCCTCGCCGGGCTCTCCCTCGTGGACCACCACTGCCACGGCGTCGTCACCACCGACCTGAGCGCGGAGCGGTACGAATCGCTGATCACCGAGGGCGACCTATGGCCCGACAGCGGCATCTCCTCCTTCGACAGCCCCGTCGGCGTGGCCGTCCGCCGCCACTGCGCCCCCGTACTGGACCTGCCGCGGCACGCTCCCGCCACGGAGTACCTCGCCCGGCGGGCCGAACTGGGCTGGCGCGAGGTGAACCGGAGGTTCGTCGCCGCCGCCGACACCGGCGTGTTCTGCGTCGACACCGGGTACACCCCGGACCGCGTCACGACCCCCGCCGAACTCGCCGACGCCGCGGGCGGCACGGCCCAGGCGTACGAGGTCGTACGCCTGGAGAGCCTCGCCGAGGCCGTCGCGGCGAGGGGAGTGGAGCCGGACGAGTACGCGCTCCGGTTCCGCTCGGCCCTCCAGGAGGCCGTCGATCAGCGGGGCGTGGTGGCGGTGAAGTCCGTGGCCGCCTACCGCACCGGATTCGACCTCGACCCGAGCAGGCCCTCGGACGCGGAGGTCACGGCGGCGGCCCGGCGCTGGTTCGAGACCGCCGACGGGCGTGGCCGACTGGACGACCCCGTGCTCGTACGCCACTTGCTCTGGACCGCGGTTGACCTCGGGCGCCCCCTCCAGTTGCACACCGGATTCGGAGACAGCGACATCCGGATGCACCGGGTGGACCCCACGCATCTGACCGACTGGCTGCACCTGACCTCAGGCACCATTCCGGTGCTGCTGCTGCACTGCTGGCCGTACCAGCGCCAGGCCGCCTACCTGGCGACGGTCTTCGAGCGGGTGTACCTCGACGTCGGACTCACCCTGCACCACGTCGGTCCCGCCCGGGCTCGCGCGATCCTGGAGGAGGCGCTCGAGATCACCCCGTTCCGCAAACTGCTCTACAGCTCCGACGCCTATGGAGTCGCGGAGTTCTACCAGCTCGGCGCGCTCGCCTTCCGTCAGGGCCTGGCCGCGCTGCTGCAGGACCGGGTGAACGCCGACGAGCTGAGCCTGCCCGACGCCCTCCGCATCGCCACGTGGACGGGACGGGACAACGCCCGCCGCGTCTACGGCATCACCGAAATGCCGGCTGTCTCAGGGCCCTGACGGGGACCCGGCAGCTGCGTGGCCTGGGCTCGAACATGGCCGATTCCGGACAGATCGTGGGGGGTCATGCTGTTGCGGTCGCCGACCGAGCGGCCGAGGGCGTGGTGCGGCCACAGACCGCCGGCCAGTCCGCGGCTGCGTTCGCCCCATTCGCGGGCGGGGCCACTGCTGGTCTTGTAGTGGTTGAGGGCGTAGCCGCCGGAGTGGATCCGGAGCATGCAGAAACCGCCGGGATAATCCTTGACGGCGCTGACTTCCTGCATCGTGACGTGCGGGGCCTGCGGCAGGACGGTCCGTTTGTTGCGGTGGGTGTGCCCCGCGTGATGGAGGAAGACGCCGGGCGCGTCGGCATAGGCGTCGAGGATCGAGCGGGCCTGGCGGCGGTTCAGGCGCTGCCCGCCGGCCACGGGGAAGAGGGAATCCCGTACGGCCAGCGGATGGTGGCCGAACACCACGGTGGGCTGGTCCCGGTGCTCCTTCAGCCGGGCCCGGAACCAGGAGAGCTGCTCGGCACCGAGTCCGCCCGCGTCAGCGCCGTTGCCCTGCTTCTCGTACGTGTCGAGGCCGAGGATCCGCAGTCCGCCGAGGTCGTGGGAGAAGTACGCGGGCCCCTGACCGCCGAGGAACCCTTGGCGGAAGGAGTCACCCTCGCTGTCGCGACCGGGCCGGTCGTGGTTTCCGCGCACCACGAAGTAGTCCTGCCCGTGGGTGCCGAAGCCGTCCAGGATCCGCTTGGCCTCGGCCAGGTCCCGCGGCGCGCCGCCGGCCGATATGTCACCCGCGGCCAGCAGCAGGTCCGCTCCGCGCCGCCGGGCCTCCTCCACCAGGGCCCGGCTCATGATCTCCGGATACGGGGCGAGCCCGGGCTCCTGCGCCACCCCGCGCAGCAGGGGTACGCCGGCCACCAGACCGGCGGTGGTCTCCCCTAGGTGCAGGTCGTTGCAGAGGGCGATCGACAGCAGATGCCGCCCCGGCGGCGGCTGCGGTGTGGTGAAGGAGTACGGACCTCCGCTCGAGCCGAACCCGTAGCGGTTGGTGCCGACGGCGTTGCCGCGGACGAGGTGCAGTTGGGTGGGGGCGGCGGTCCTGCCCCGTGAGCGGGCCTGGTAGTAGTACGTCTGCCCCGGCTCCAGACCCGTCAGCTCCACGTGGTGGTGCGCGGTGGGGCGGTCCTCCGCCGCGGTGCGGTTGAGGTGAGCGGGGTGAGTGCCGTAGACGATCTCGCCCTCCGTGACGGCGGGGAGCATGTGGCCCAGCCCGTCATCGGTGCCGGGGACCCCGGTGTACCAGGTGATGACGGCGCGGTCCTCGGTGAGGGTGACCAGTTCCAGATGGACGGCGGCCAGGGTGTCGGGGTGACGGGGGTGGCTCTTGCGTGCGGGGACGTGGAGGGCGCCGGCGGCGGCCCGCAGCAGAGCGGGGGCGAGGAGAGCGCCGGATCGCAGGAATTCACCGGGAGCGGGCAGGGCCGACAGGGCCGCGAGGGGGGACGAGAAGCAGCAGCGCATGCCTGAGTATGTGCCCGCGCGCGGTGAACACCAGTGGTGATATCGGCGGCGATGCCAGGTATGGACCACGACATCTCCGCCGGATCGCCGTCAGGTTCGGGCTTTCCGATGCTTCGCGCTCTCGTCCGCCTGTGCCCAACACCGTTGTACCGCAAGGACTTTGGCCGGGTCCTCAGGGGCGGCGGAAGGTCAACCGCCGAGCCCTGCGTCGTAGCTGCGCCTCGAGCGCGACGAGACGCATTTCATGTCCGGATCTCCCGTCCGGTTCATGCTCTGATCTCCTGGCATGTCCAAGAGTTAACAGGCCATTAGGACACATGCGGTGTGAAAGCACCCTTGAAGTGCCAATCATCTTGTCATGAACCTGCGATCCGATGGGCGGATCGCAGCCTCATGGAGGTGTGGGATGCACCGCAGATTCGCCACCGGAATTGCCGCCTCGGTATTAGCCGTGATCACCGTCGCCGGCACCGCCACAGCCGCCGACGCCGCTCCCGCCGACAAGACGCAGGTCCTCGCGAGCTGGACCCAGACCAGCTCGTCGAGCTACAGCCTCTGGACCGCCGCCCGCGCGAACCAGGCCGCCTGGGCCGCCTACGGGTTCGACTGGTCCACCGACTACTGCTCCTCCTCGCCGGACAACCCGTTCGGCTTCCCCTTCGCCACGGCTTGCGCCCGCCATGACTTCGGCTACCGCAACTACAAGGCCGCGGGCGCCTTCAGTGCCAACAAGACGCGCCTCGACAGCGCCTTCTACGAGGACCTCAAGCGCGTCTGCGTGAGCTACAGCGGCGGGACGAAGACCGCCTGCGACAGCACGGCCTGGACCTACTACCAGGCCGTCAAGGCCTTCGGCAGAGAGGCCGCCGGCCGAGTGGGGTGAGCGGGGCCGGCCGACCAGCCGGAGCCCGTCGTCGAGCCGCCCCGCGAACTCCCCGTACAGCGCATCGGTATGACGTGCCTCACCGGTGTGGGACGCCCGCCGACCACGCGGCGCCCACACCGGATCGGGCCCGGGCTCACACCGTGACGACCCTGACGCCCGCCTCCTCGAACCGCCCCACCACGTCCCCGCTCACCGCCGCGTCCGTGACCAGTGTGTTCACCGACTCCGTCGCGCAGATCCGGGCGAACGCCCGCTGCCCCAGCTTGCTGGAATCGGCGGCGACGATCACACGCTCGGCGCGCTCGCACAGGAGCCGGTTGATCGCGGCCTCCGCCTCGTCGGTCGCCGCCGCGCCATGCCTCACGTCGAAGGCGACCACGCCGAGTACGGCCACATCGAGGGTGATCTGGCCGAGTACGCCGTCCGCGAGCGGGCCGACGAGCTCGTACGACTGCGGGCGGGCGACGCCGCCGGTCAGCACGATCTTGAACTGGGGGCGTACGGCCAGCTCGTTGGCGATGTTGAGGGCGTTCGTGACGATGGTCAGGGAGGGCGAGCCGGTCGCGAGGTCGCTGCGTACGGCCAGCGCGCGGGCCACCTCGGTGGTGGTCGTGCCGCCGGTCAGGCCCACCGCCTCGCCGGGGGTGACGAGGTCCGCCACCGCCGTCGCGATGCGCTGCTTCTCGGAGGCGTGGCGGGCCGTCTTGTAGCGCAGCGGCAGCTCGTACGAGACGCCGTGCACGACCGCGCCGCCCCGGGTGCGTACGAGCATCTGCTGCTCGGCGAGCTGGTCGAAGTCGCGCCGGATCGTCGCGGCCGACACCGCCAGCTCGGCCGCCGCCTCCTCGACATCCAGCCGGCCCCGCTCGACGAGCAGTTCCAGCAGCGCCTGCCAGCGGGCGTCGCGCGACATCCGCACCCTCCGTTCCTCGGTCTTTCCACGACCCTAGCGCAGGCTGTTGCTCCTGGATGCTTGATTGTGCTTGAAAGCTCGCTATATCTTGCAAGAACAATCATCTTGCGGGGAGGCTGACGCGTGAGTCACGTCGAGAACGAGTTGAAGAGCCAGCCGGAGTGCTGGGTCCGGGTCGCCGGGCAGGCCGCGACGTACGCGTCCGTGCTGCCCGCCCCGGGGGAACGGGTCGCGATCGTGGGATGCGGCACCTCGTGGTTCATGGCGCAGGCCGCCGCGGTGCTGCGCGAGCGGGCGGGGCAGGGCGAGACGGACGCCTTCGCCGCCTCCGAGTTCCCGCACGGCCGCCCGTACGACCGGGTGGTCGCCCTGACCCGTTCCGGCACCACCACCGAGGTGCTCGACCTGCTCGGCCGGCTGAAGGGGGGTACGCGCACGGTCGCGATCACCGCCGATCCGCGAACTCCCGTGACGGAGGCGGCGGATGAGGTCGTCGTGCTCGACTTCGCCGATGAACTGAGCGTCGTGCAGACCCGGTTCGCCACCACCGCGCTCACCCTGCTGCGCGCTCACCTCGGTCTGCACACCGACGCCGTCGTCGCCGATGCGCGCACGGCGCTGTCGGAGCCGCTGCCCGAAGGGCTGGTCGACTGCACCCAGTTCACGTTCCTGGGGCGCGACTGGAGCGTCGGGCTCGCGAACGAGGCCGGGCTCAAGATGCGCGAGGCCTCGCTGGCGTGGACCGAGGCCTACCCGGCGATGGAGTACCGGCACGGCCCCATCAGCGTCACGACCGCCGGAACCGCGACCTGGATGCTCGGCGAGGCGCCCGACGGGCTGGCCGAACAGGTGCGTGCCACCGGCGGGTTGTGGGTCGAGGGCCGTCTCGACCCGCTCGCCGAACTCGTCCGCGCCCAGCGCCTCGCCGTGGCCGTCGCCGCGGCCCGCGGTCTGGACCCCGACCAGCCCCGCCACCTCACCCGTTCGGTGATCCTCAGCACGCCCTGAACCACGCCCTGAACCACGCCCTGAACCACGCCCTGAACCACGCCCTGAACCACGCCCCGAAGGGAGAGGCCGTGCCCCTCGCAGCAGCCGGTGAGCTGGTCGCCCGAGCGGCCGCGGTACGTAACGCCGTCGCCGCGTTCAACGTCATCACGCTCGAACACGTCGAGGCCGTCGTCGCCGGCGCCGAATCCGTCAACGCCCCCGTCATCCTCCAAGTCAGCGAGAACGCGGTGAAGTTCCGTCACGGACAGCTGCTCCCACTGGCCCGTGCCGCGACCGCGGCGGCCGAACACGCCTCTGTGCCCGTCGCGTTGCACCTCGACCACGTACAGAGCGACGACCTGCTGAGGCAGGCGCCCGGCGCCGGATTCAGCTCCGTCATGTACGACGCGGCCCGTCTCCCGTACGCCGAGAACCTCGCCGCGACACGGGACGCCGCCGACTGGGCCCATGCCCAAGGGCTGTGGATCGAGGCCGAGTTGGGGGAGGTCGGCGGCAAGGCAGGAGAGCCGCCGCTGGGCGCCCACGCGGCGGGCGCCCGTACCGACCCGGCCGAGGCGCGCGCCTTCGTCGCGAAGTCCGGCGTGGACGCCCTGGCCGTGGCCGTCGGCAGCACACACGCCATGACCACACGCACCGCCGCCCTCGATCACGACCTCCTCAAGCGCCTCGCCGCGACGCTCGATGTGCCGCTCGTACTGCACGGCTCGTCCGGCGTTCCGGACGCCGAGCTGAGAGCGGCCGTCGCGGGCGGCATCACCAAGGTGAACGTCGGCACCGCTCTGAACATCGCGATGACCGGCGCGATCAGGGAGTACGTCACGGCTCATCCCGATGCCGTCGACTCACGGAAGTACCTCAAGGGAGCACGGGAGGCCATGGAGGAGACAGTGGCGCGGATCATCGGCGTCCTCGGCGCCACCGGCTGACGCTCATCCCGCGTCGACGATCTACTCGACCTCGAGAAGCTCCTCGACCCCGACGAGCTTCTCGAAGAAGAACTCGTGCTTGAGGAACGACACGTCGTACTCGCTCCCCGGGTACGGCGGGATCAACTGGGCCGCCTGGAACAGCCGCCAGCCGTCCCGCAAGGCCTCGACACCGGACTTGTACGGAGGTTCGTCGCTGTCCCCGGTGGTCGGTGACGTACGGCCCGTGCCGTCGTACACCGACCAGCCGACCACCGGCGAGTCCAGCGCGGACGTGCCCAAGTAGAGAACCAGAACCTGCTGACGGGTACTCATGCGGCTTCCTCCTGGGGACGGTTGGAGACACGGGTCACCCAGTGCTCGAGATCGAAGGACTCGTCGCCGGACAGCGACCGCCACAGCAGGACGCGGTTGTAGAGCTCCAGGCGGCCGGTGGCGGGTTCGTACCAGGGGAAGGCCGTCGAGAGCTCCTCGGCCACCCGTGGATCGCCCAGGTCCGCCGTGTCCCACAGGCGCCGCTGCCGCACGGTCGGATTGAAGCGGATCTTGAACATGTAGCGCACCGCGTCGCTGTCGTTGCGCCGGCCGCCGTGCCAGAGGCCGTGGTGCAGAAACACCACTGTGCCTGCCGGACAGACGAGGCGGGACTGGCCGAGCAGGTTCTGGTAGCGGCCGGTGTCCGACTCGTTCGTGCGCCGCAGATGGCTGCCCGGCACGCTGAGGGTGCCGCCCATGTCGAGGGTCACGTCCTGCGGGTAGTACATCAACTGGATGTCGAAGGCGTCGGTGCGCACGTCGATGATCGCGTCACCGTGCAGCGGCTGCGCCTGTCCCTCGCGGGGCTCGCGGACGTGGACGGCGTGGTGGTCGACGCGCGGATCAGGGCCGACGAGGCTGCGCAGCGCCCCGGCCACGGGCGGGATGTCGAGGAGACGACGGGCGAAGGAGCCCTCGGGGTAGGCGTCCGGTACCTCGCTGCCATAGGGCACGCCCGGGACGCCCCGCCGCAGGAACTCGATCGCCTCGGCGTTCATCTCCGCCGGGACCACCGCGTCGAGGCGCAGCGAGCCGTGGGCCACGAACCGGGCCATCCGTACCGAGCTCAGGAGGGGCGGGCGGTCGGGGTTCGTCATGGACCGTTCGGGGTTCGTCATGGACCGAACGTACGGAGTGGAGCCGGTCCGCCGCGTTGGCCCGTTTCACCACCGCTGGTAGTTTTTCACCATGCGGGAAGCGGAGATCCATCTCGGGGAGCCGCCCGTCGTCGCCAACGCGGGCGTCGGCGTGCACGGCGTCGCGAGCCGCACGGACGTCTTCCGGCTGCCGGAGCTGTGGCAGTTGCATCTGTACCAGTACGACGCCGAGCTGACCGTCGACGGCACGCCGCACGCCATCCGCCCCGGCCGGATCAGCCTCGTACCGCCCGGCACGACGGTCCGCTATCGCTACCAAGGCCGCTCGGAACACCTCTACGCACACCTCCGCATCGCCCCCGTCGGGCCACCGCGCACCGTGCCCGTGATGCAGGACGCCGGGCCCGAACTCCCCATGCTGACGGGTCTGTTGCTCCAGGCGGTCGCCTCTGTTCCGGGCGAGCCCGGGCGCACCCGGGCCGAGATCTGGACGGCCCTGTGGCGCATCGCCCACCTCGCTCCGGCAGCCGAACGCCCGGGCCCGCATCCGGCCGTGACCGCCGCGATCGCGTACGTCGAGGCGAACCTCGCGGCTCCGCTCACCGTGCCCGCCGTGGCTCACGCCGCGGGCGTGTCCCACAACCATCTGACCCGGCTCTTCCGCGCCACGACCGGCGGCACGGTCGTCGCCTACATCCGCCGCCGCAGACTCGACCGCGCCCACCACCTGCTGCGGGCCTCGACACTGTCGATCCCCGCGGTCGCCGCCTCGGTCGGAATCCCCGACCTGCAAGCCTTCAACAAGGCATGCAGACGCGAACTCGGCGCCTCGCCCCGCGCCCTCCGGGGCGAGGCGCCTACTTCTTGACGGCCTTCAGGACCACGAACTTCGCGTCGCTCGCGACCAGTTCACTGTTGCCGAAGAGGCGGCGCAGCTTCACGTGGTAGCCGAGATGACGGTTGCCGACGACCCACAGCTCGCCGCCCGGGCGCAGCGTGCGGAGCGCTCCGGTGAACATGCGCCAGGCCGTGGCGTCGGTCGTCGCCTGGTGCGAGTGGAAGGGAGGATTGTTGAACACGAGGTCGATACTCTCGTCCGGGACGCCGTCCATCCCGTCGCCGACGCGGAACTCGGCCTTGCCGAACTCGGAGCCGCTGTCGTCGGTGTTCGCCCGGTACGTGGCCTCCGCCGAGGCCACCGCCTGGTACGACTCGTCCACGAAGAGCACCTCGGCCGCCGGATGCGCCAGCGCCGCCGCCGTACCGACCACACCGTTGCCGCAGCCCAGGTCCACGACGCGCTCGGCCCCGCGCCCGTAGGGCAGGTGCCGGAGGAAGAACCTGGTGCCGACGTCCAGGCGCTCGGCGCAGAAGACCCCCGCGTGGTTGACGACGGTACGTCCGGAGACGGGCCCGATGCCGTCGGGCAGCGTGTAGCTGTGCGGCCAGGGGTTCGCCGCCCTGGCGAGCCCCGGATTCGGTGTGCAGAAGATGAGCCGGGCCTTCTTCTCGGCCAGCGAGGTCCGGGTCGGGCCGAGGATCCGCTCGAACAGCTTCAGCGTCGAGGTATGGATCTCCTTGACCATGCCCGTGCCGATGACGACCGTCTCCTCGTGCACGCCGGGCGCCAGGCGCAGCAGCTGGTCCTCCAGGAGCGCGAGGCTCTTCGGCACGTGGACCAGGAGTACGTCGATCCGGTCCGGCGGCGGGTCCTGGGTGGTGAGGAGACGCACGGAATCCGGGCCGGCGCCGTTGCGCGTCAGGTTGGCCCGGGTCGCCTCCCGGGCGAGGAACGAGTCGCTGATCTGCACCGGCCGGTGTGCCCGGAGAGCCGTGGTGAGAGCGCCCCAGCGGTCGCCGATCACGACCACCGTGCCGTCGAGCGCCCGGCCGCTCTCCGCCAGATGCTTCAGCAGATACTCGTCGGAGGCGTCCCACGCGCGGAGCTGGTCGCGGGAGTCCTCGGGGAAGCGGGCCAGTGCCAGCTCGGCGGATGGGGTCGTCATGCGGTCGGTCATATGGGGCAAGGCTAACCGAGGCGCAGCTCAGGGGGTTCCGGTACGCCTTCGCGAGCGTTGCGCGAGGATGGGGGCCATGGATGCCGAGCTGTTTCCCCGGGCCCGGACGGAGGTCGCGCCGGGCGCCGTGCACCTGCCGGACTGGCTGCCTCCCGAGCGCCAGCGCGAACTTCTCGAGGCCTGCCGCGCCTGGGCCCGCCCGCCCGCCGGGCTGCGTACGGTCCGCACACCGGGCGGCGGCACGATGACCTCCCGGCAGGTCTGCCTCGGCTGGCACTGGTACCCGTACGGGTACGCGCGCACGGTGGTCGACGGGGACGAGGCGCCCGTGAAGGAGTTCCCCGGGTGGCTGGGGGAGCTGGGCCGGAGCGCGGTGGCCGACGCGTTCGGGGCTGATGCCGTCGGAGGCGACGAGATCGCGGACGGCGAGGTCCTGGGAGGCGAGGTCCTGGGAGTGGGAGGTGATGCCATGGGAGACGACGCCATGGGCGGCGCGGTGACAGCTCCGTACGCCATCGCGACAGCCCCCTACGACATCGCACTGATCAACTTTTACGACGCCGACGCCCGCATGGGCATGCACCGCGACAGCGACGAGAAGACCGACGCGCCGGTCGTGTCGCTCAGCCTCGGCGACACGTGCGTCTTCCGCTTCGGGAACACCGAGTCGCGGTCCCGCCCCTACACGGACGTGGAACTGCGCAGCGGCGACCTGTTCGTGTTCGGCGGACCGGCCCGGCTGGCCTACCACGGGGTGCCGCGTGTGTACGCGGGCACGGCGCCGGCGGAGTTGGGACTGACCGGCCGCCTGAACATCACGCTACGAGTGAGTGGCCTCCAAGCGGTCTCGGGGAAGTGAGGCCCGCCCCACGCCGCCCGGCCCGGCACCTTGGCGGGCGCGGGAACGCACCGCACTTCCCCGAGACCGCTCAGGCCACCGGACCGGCCACTGCACGACCGGATCATGGGAGACTCGCCCTCATGAGCGGCAATGCGGCCCCCGGAGCGGCGGGAGAGAGAACCACGAGGACACGGCTGGACCGAGGGCGGGGTGCGCTCGGGCCCGCGCTGGAGCTCGTGCACACGGGACGCGCGCCCACGCGAGCCGTGCTCACCGCCGAACTGGGAGTCACCCGCGCGACGGCGGGCGCGGTCGCCGCGGAGCTCGAAGCGCTCGGGCTGATCCACGTCGACGCGCGCCCCGGCGCGGCCGCCGGCTCGCAAGGGCGCCCCTCGCATCGCCTCGGACTCGCCGAGAACGGCCCCGTCGCCCTCGCCGCCCAAGTGCACGCCGACGGTTTCCGCGCGGCCCTGGTCGGCCTCGGCGGCCGTATCGTCGCGACCGCCCCCGGCTGCGAGACGGTCGACGCCGACCCGGCGAAGGTGCTCGGCTCGGTCGTCGAGGCGGGCGCCGAGCTGCTCCGGGAGACGGGACGCCGCTGCGTGGGTGCCGGACTCGCCGTACCGTCGGCAGTCGCCGAACCCGAGGGCACGGCCCTCAACCCGCTCCACCTGGCCTGGCCGGCGGGCGCACCCGTGCGGAAGATCTTCGCGGAGCGCATCCGCGCCGCCGGGATCGCCGGCCCGGCGTTCGCCGCCAACGACGTCAACCTCGCCGCGCTCGCCGAGCACCGGCACGGCGCGGGCCGCGGCGCCCGTGACCTGCTGTGCGTGGCCACCGGGCATCGAGGCGTCGGCGGTGCGCTGGTGCTCGACGGGCGTCTGCACACGGGCAGTTCGGGGCTCGCCCTCGAAGTCGGTCACCTCACGGTCAACCCGGAGGGGCGTCCCTGCCACTGCGGCAGCCGGGGCTGCCTGGACGTCGAGGCGGACCCCCTCGCCTTCCTGACGGCGGCGGGCCGCGACCCCGGCCCCGAGGTGTCGCTGCTCCAGCAGGCCAACGACCTGATCCGCGGCCAGTACGCCGACCCGACGGTCCGCGCTGCCGCCGAGGCACTGATCGATCGCCTCGGACTGGGACTCGCGGGCCTGGTCAACATTCTCAACCCGGACCGCATCATCCTCGGCGGGCTGCACCGCACACTGCTCGACGCCGACCCGGAGCGGCTGCGCGCCGTCGTGGCCGACCGCAGCCTGTGGGGGCAGAGCGGCGGCGTACCGATCCTCGCCTGCACGCTCGACCACAACAGCCTGGTGGGCGCCGCCGAGTTGGCCTGGCAGCCGGTCCTCGACGATCCGATCGCGGCGCTGGCTCAGAACTGAGTCACGGCGCTGGCTCAGGTGTGAGTCGCCGCTCTGGCTCAGGTCTGAGTGGCGCAGGCTCAGGTCGCGGCGCCGACGGATCCGTCCGGATTATCCGTATCGTCCGTCAAGCTCCACAACGCCGCCACCAACGGCCGCCGCAGATCGGATCGGCGCACGCACAGACCGATCGGGAACGGCTCCGGCGGGGGAGTGACGGCAAGCACCGTCAGGCGGTCGCGCACCGCGCTGTGGTCGAGGACGAGACGGGGTACGACACCGGTGCCGCAGCCGAGTGCCACCAGGGTCAACAGCCCCTCGTGGCCGTCGGGTTCGGCCGCCACCTCGGGTGTGGTGCCGTGTGCGCGGAACCAGCGGTGTGCCGCCTCCCGTACCAGTCCGCGGTGCGGCAGCACGAACGGCCCGTCGAGCCCGTCGTCCGTGCGCCCCCGGGCCGTCACGAAGACCAGCTCGGTCGTCGCCACCGTCCGGCTGACCAGGGGTTCCGGCAACCGCGCCGGGATGCCCGCGACCGCCACGTCGACCTCGCCCTCGTCGAGCCTGGCCAGCGCGGCCGCCGCGTCACCGGTCCGTAGATCGAGGCGGACCTGCGGATGCGCGGCCCGGAAGGGAGCCAGCAGGCCGGGCAGCAGCACCTGACAGGCCGTCACCGTCGCGAACACGGCGAGTCGGCCCGTGAGTTCGGCCGGGTCGGGGTGCTCCTCGCGGTACGCACGCCACAACTCCATCGCCTGGACGGCGTATTCGCGGAAGCGGTGGCCTTCCGCCGTCAGCGCCACACCTCGCGGACCGCGGTCGAGGAGCCGGTGGCCGAGCTCCGACTCCAACCGCTGCACGGTCCGGGTGAGCGTCGCCGGGCTGACATGACAGTCGAGGCTCGTCCGGCCGAAGTTCAGGGTCTGCGCCAAATGAAGGAAGAGACGCAGCTCCCGGTGGTCGTCACGCATGCCCTCACCTAGTCCTTTCACTTCACGCAACAGTGCGCTGCACAAGTTGCGCTTGCCGCAACACTCGGTCGGAGCCTACAACTCGGACCATGCCCTCAACCACGCACATCTCGACCAGGACCCCGACGACGTACACCTCCAGCGTCTTCCCGCTCGAAACCATGGCCGTCCCCGGCGGAGCCGAGACCATCCTGCGCGGCGGCCGCCACCTCTTCCCTCTCCTCCCGCGGGCCTTCGCGGGCGTCCACCGCGTCGGCGTCATCGGCTGGGGCCCTCAAGGCCGGGCCCAGGCAAGCAACTTGAGGGACTCGCTCGCCGACACGGACATCCGCGTCGCCGTCGGACTGCGCCCCGGCTCCGTCTCGGCCGCCGACGCCCGCGCGCACGGCTTCACCGAGGAGGACGGCACGCTCGGCGACTGGCTCACCGTCACCGCCGAGAGTGATCTGCTGATCCTGCTGATCGCGGACGCCGCGCTCGCCGCCCACCACGAGGAGATCTTCGCGGCGCTCAAGCCCGGCGCCACCATCGGGCTGTCACACGGCTTCCTGCTCGGCCATCTCCGGGAAACCGGCGGCGAGTTCCCCGCCGGGCACGGCGTGATCGCCGTCTGTCCCAAGGGGATGGGCGACTCGGTGCGGCGCCTCTACGAACAGGGCGCGGAGATCAACGGCGCTGGGATCAACAGCAGTTTCGCGGTCCACGCCGACCCCGACGGACGCGCGGTCGACCTCGCGCTGGGCTGGTCGGTCGCGCTGGGGTCCCCGTACACCTTCCGGACCACACTCGACAGTGAGTACCTCTCCGACATCGTCGGTGAGCGCGCGATCCTGCTGGGCGCCGTCCACGGCATCGTCGAGAGCCTGTACACGCGCTTCCGCCTCGCGGGCGACGACGCGGTTACTGCGTACGAGAGGTCCTGCGAGAACGTCACCGGCCCGATCGCCCGCACGATTTCCGGCGACGGCCTCCGGGCCGTGCGCGAGAACCTGGACCCAGCCGCGCGTGCCGTCTTCGACCGCGCGTACGCGGCCACCTACGGCCCTGCCCGCGACCTCGTGGCCGAGATCTACGACGAGGTCGCCGACGGCACCGAGCTGCGCAGCGTGATCCTCGCCGAACGCCGGCTCGGCAGCCGCCCGATGACCGTGATCGGCGGCTCGCCGATGTGGGCGGCGGGCGATGAGGTCCGCGCCCGCCGGACCCAACGCACCCTGCCCGTCGACCCGTTCACGGCCGGCGTGTTCGTCGCCACCATGACGGCCCAGATCGATGAGTTCGTCGAGCGCGGCCACCCCTGGTCGGAGATCGTCAACGAGTCGGTCATCGAGGCCGTCGACTCACTGCTGCCGTACATGCACGCCCGCGGCGTCGCGTACATGGTCGACAACTGCTCCCGTACGGCCCGCCTCGGCGCCCGCCGCTGGGGCCCGCGCTTCCAGGCGGCGTACGAGCAGATCGCCTTCCCCGCCTCCCGGCTCCCGGCCGACCAAGCCCTGTTGGACGCCTTCGACACCCATCCCGTGCACGGCGCCCTGGCCGCTGCCGCGAAGCTCCGGCCGTCCGTGGACATCGCCGTGGCCTAGGGGAGGCCGACGGATCCTCAGGGCCAATCCGCGGAGAACGCCCGCCCGGGGTTCTCGGTGAGGATTCTCCCCATCAGGTCCTTGCCGAGCGCGAGTTCGAGTCGTGGCTTCACCCGGCGGAGCAGATACGGCATCCCCGGCCCGCCGTTCACCGAGCGTGCCCCGGCCGTCGTGGTGTCTCCGCCGAGCAGCAGCCGGTCGCCGAAACCGGCGTCGGCGAGAGCCCGTACGGCGTCCGGCATGCACCAGTCCGTGGCGTGGTTGGCCCGGGAGGGTCCGTCGAAGGCGAGGTACGCGCCCGCGTCGGCGGCCTCTCGATGAACCACCAGATCGGGGGAGCGGTTGAGGTGCCCGAGGATCACCCGGTGCGGTGCCACCCCCAACTCGCCGCACAGCAGGTCGAGTACATCGAGTGCGCCCGTGCCCAGCTCCAGATGTACGGCGATGGGCGCACCCGTCCTGTGGTGCGCCTCGGCCGCCGCGGTCATCGTCCAGCGGGCGTGCGCGTCGACCGCGTGGAAGCCGCCCGCCACCTTGATGAACCCGGCTCGGACTCCCGAGGTGCCCAGGCCCTCCGTCAGCTCGGACACGAAGAGGCCGGCTAGCCTGCCCCGCAGTTCGCCGAGCAACTCCGGGGCGTAGTGGGCGGCTTGGTGAAGGCCGGTCGCGGCGACCACGTGGACGCCGGTGGAGCGGGCGAGCAACGGCAGGTCCGCGGCCCGCCGCCCCAGGCCGTACGGGGTCCACTGCACGACACTGCCGCCGCCCGCCGCACGGAACGCGGCCAGTTCGGCCGTCGCGGCGGACGCGTCGCGCAACTCCTGCCTGGGAAGCCGGGGGCTGCTGAGGAACAGGTGGTCGTGGGCGTCGCACAGCCCCAAGTCCGCTGGGGATACATCTCCCAGGACCGTACGGACAGCAGGGACGGCGGGTATCGGTCGGGCCGTACCGGCCGTGCTCACCACTGCCGACCCCGCGCCAACCGGTCGCGCCCCGGTGCCGACAGATGCAGTACCCGGTACACCTCGCCGGCCGCCTTGGGCGTGTCATGGGCCCAGAGGGAGAAGTGCACCAGTTCCCAGTGACGCGGATCGACGGCGACTGCGGCACACACCGCGCCGTCCAGCGCGGCCAGCCTCCCGGCCTCCCGCACGGCCTCCTGCGTCACCTCGGC
Organism: Streptomyces sp. 2A115; assembly: GCF_052245575.1. NCBI lineage: Bacteria > Bacillati > Actinomycetota > Actinomycetes > Kitasatosporales > Streptomycetaceae > Streptomyces > Streptomyces sp. 2A115. The sequence goes on from NZ_JBQQCG010000037.1 coordinate 60,398, forward strand.
GAGCGGGACCCCCTCCGGAACGCTCACGCGCCTGCGTACCGCGACCTGGGGCGCGGAGGCCGCGGACACCCCGTCCTCGTACGCGAGGCCCATCCAGTGCTGCACGACCGGGCGGCCGAAGTCGTTCACCAGGCCCTGGAAGCCCGGGCCCCAGAGGAAGGAGTTCATGCCCTCGGGGGTGTGCCACAGGTAGAACGGCCCGTACTGGTTGACCGGCGAGCCGTCCACCCCGCGCTCGCGCATCAGATAGGCCTTGAGACCGAGGCCGTCCCAGTCGTCGAGCAGGTGCCCGACGCGGGACACCCGGTCGCGGATGATCCCCATGTCGTAGTCGGCGGGCAAAGTGAGCTCGTACTGCATCGCGTGCACGGAGGCGCCTTCCTCGGGACTCAGGATTCGGACTCGGACTCGGTGTTCCTCGCACGGAGTGTCCGCGCGCGTCACCGAGCACGGGAGAGCAGGGAGAGCAGCCCGCGCACTCCCGTGTCGAAGGCGGCAGCCGACCCGGACGCGCGCGCCAGTACATAGCCGCCCTGGACTGTCGAGACGATCACCGCGGCGATCTCCTCGCCGTCCAGCGAGGGCGCGAACTCGCCCCGCTCCTGGCCCTCTTCGACGATCCCGGCGAGCCGCTCGCGCAACCAGTCCAGCGTCTCGTCGACGGGCGCGCGCAGCTCGTCGCTCTCGATGACCTCCGGGTCCATCGTGAGCCGCCCGACCGGGCAGCCGCGCAGCACATCGCGCTCGCGCCGGAGATAGGCCTCGATGCGCTGGTAGGGAGAACCAGGGCCGCCGAGTACTCCCTCGGCGGTAGCGCGCATTTCCTCCGCCGTGCGCCCAATCGCGGCCAGGGCCAGGTCGGACTTGCCGGTGAAGTGGTGGTACATGCTGCCCTGACCGGCGCCCGACCGCTGCAGGATCGCCTTGGGGCTGGTGCCCACGTAGCCGCGCTCCCACAGCAGCTCGCGGGTGGCCTCGATCAGTCGCTCCGGAGTGCTCATGCACCCACTGTACATACCAGTAGGTACAGAAGTGCGGGGGTGTGGAAGCAGCCGCGCGCCCACTGCGTACTCCCGCGGGGGTACGCACACTGCCGCTGACCGTATGACGACCCGGACCCCCTCCCGGGACGAGTCTCGAAGCATCACCGAAACAGCCAGAAACAGCCAGAGACAGCCACTTGAGGAGATGACTTCAGATGCAGACTCTCGCGCACTGGGACGGCGGCCCCGGCCCGTGGATCCTGTTCTTCCCGCTGATCTGGGCGGCTGTCGTGATCGGCGTCGTAACCCTCCTTCGCCGTACCGTGTGGCGCGGTCGCCGAGGCCCGTGGCGCGCTATGGACGACGCCCGCACGGACGCCCGTACCACCGGCGACTCGCCGATCGCGATGCTCGGCCGGCGCTTCGCCTCCGGCGAGATCGACGAGGACGAGTACTGGCGCCGGCTCTCCGTCCTGGACGAGCAGTTCGGGCGTACGGGCAAGGGCGGTGCGGCATGAGCACCGCGACCGCCACGAAGGGCACGAAGACCGCGGCACGTGTCGCCGACGCCGTGAAGGTGTACGGCAGCGGCGACACCGCCGTGCGGGCCCTGGACGCGGTCAGCGTCACGTTTCCGGCCGGGCGCTTCACCGCGATCATGGGGCCCTCGGGCTCCGGCAAGTCCACCCTGATGCACTGCGCGGCCGGCCTGGACGCCCTCACCTCCGGGGCGGCGTTCATCGGCGACACCGAACTGAGCAAACTCGACGACCGCCGCCTCACGATGCTGCGCCGCGAGCGCATCGGCTTCGTCTTCCAGGCCTTCAACCTGGTGCCGACGCTGACCGTCGCGGAGAACATCACGCTGCCCATGGACCTCGCGGGCGGCAAGGGCAAGGGCAACGGCTCGGCGGAGTGGATCGACGCGCTCGTCGACGTCGTGGGGCTGCGCGACCGGCTGCACCACCGTCCGTCCGAGCTCTCCGGCGGACAGCAGCAACGCGTCGCCGTGGCCCGCGCGTTCGCCGGACAGCCCGATGTCGTCTTCGCCGACGAGCCGACCGGCAACCTCGACTCGCGCTCCGGCGAGGAGGTCCTGAACCTCCTCGGCCGGGCCGTACGCCAGATGGACCGCACGGTCGTCATGGTCACCCACGACCCGGTCGCCGCCGCGCATGCCGACGAGGTCGTCTTCCTCGCCGACGGCCGCCTCGTGGACCGGATGGAATCCCCCACGGCCGACAAGGTCCTCGACCGCATGAAGGCCTTCGACAGCAAGGGGGCACCATCATGAACGCGTCCGTGCGGATCAGCGTGTCGTCCCTGCGCGCTCACAAACGACGCTTCGCCGGTACCTTCCTGGCGGTGCTGCTCGGCGTCGCCTTCCTGGCCGGCACCCTCGTCATGGGCGACACGCTGCGCGCCAGCTTCGACACGATGTTCGGCAACGCGACCAGCGGCACGGACGCCGTCGTCCGCAGCGCCGACACCATCACCACGCCCGGCGAGAGCGAAGGCGTGCGCCAGCCCGTCGACACGGACCTGGTGAAGACCGTCGACGAGACGCCCGGTGTCGCCGCCGCCGTGCCCAACATCCAGGGCGCGGGCCAACTCGTCGCCGCGAACGGCAAGCCGATCGGCGGCGAGGGACCGCCCACGCTCGCGGGCAACTGGATCGACGACCCGAAACTCAACTCGTACCAACTCGCCGAAGGGCGGGCCCCGTCGAAGTCAGGCGAGGTCGTCGTCAACCGCGGCGCGGCCGAGACGGGCGACTTGAGGATCGGCGACACGACGACGCTGCGGACGCCCGATCCGGTCAAGGTGACGATCGTCGGCCTCGCGACCTTCGGCGGCGAGGACGGCATGGCGCAGGTGACCTTCACCGGCATGACACAGGCCGACGCCGAGAAGTACCTGACCGCGAGGCCCGGAGAGGCCGCGAGCATCCTGGTGCGAGCCGGTCCCGGCACCGGGCAGCAGGAACTCGTCGACGCCCTGACTCCCGTACTCCCCAAGGGAATTGAGGCGATCACCGGGCAGGAGCTGGCCGAGGAGAACAACGACATGATCTCCGGGCAGTTCCTGAGCCTCTTCACCACCTTCCTGCTGGTGTTCTCCGGTGTGGCGCTGCTGGTCGCGACCTTCTCCATCCACAACACCTTCGCGATCGTCGTCGCCCAACGCACCCGCGAAAACGCCCTGTTGCGAGCCCTCGGCGCCTCGCGGCGCCAGGTCACCGCCTCGACCCTCGTCGAGGCGAGCGCGGTCGCCGTTGCGGCGTCCGCCGCCGGTCTCGCGGGCGGCATCGGTATCGCGGCCGGCCTCCAGGCACTGTTCCCGGCCATCGGATTCCCGTTCCCCGAGGGCGACTTGGTGATCAGCGGCCTGGCGATGATCCTGCCGCTCGCGGTCGGCGTCGTGGTCTGCCTCGGCTCCGCGCTGCTGCCCGCCGTACGCGCCGGGCGCACCGCACCCCTGGCAGCGCTGCGGGAGACGTCCGTCGACCAGTCCGGCGCGTCCCGCACCTGCGCGGTCGTCGGCACCGGTCTCGCCGCACTGGCGGTCGCCATCACACTGACCGGTGTCATCGTCAGTCCCTCCCTGTGGCTCGCGGGCGCCGGGGCCCTGTTGGCACTGGCCGCCTTCGTGGTCCTCGGCCCGGTCGCGTCGACCACCGCCGTACGCGTCCTGGGCAGCCCCCTCGACCGACTGCGCGGAGTCACCGGCGGCCTGGCCCGCCGCAACGCCCTGCGCAGCCCGAAGCGGACCGCCGCCACCGCGAGCGCGTTGATGATCGGCGTCGCCGTCGTCTCGTTGTTCACGGTGTTCGGCGCTTCCCTGAAGGCCACCATGGACCAGACGGTGTCCCGGTCCTTCGCGGGTGATGTCGCGGTGAGCACCCCGTCGTTCGGGGCGGGCGGCAGCGGACTGAGCCCGAGGCTCGCCGGTGCGATCGCCGAGCGGCCCGAGGTCGACACGGCGGTCGGACTCGGCCGAGGAGTCGCCGAAGTCGAGGGCGAGGGAAGGGCGTTGACGGTCACCGACCCGGTCGCGCTCGCCCGCACCTTCGACCTCGGCAAGGTCCAGGGCTCGCTCCAGGACCTGGGAGCAGACGGCATCGCCATCACCCAGAACGAGGCCGACAAGCAGGGTCTCAAGACCGGCGACACCACTCAACTCGCCTTCACCGACGGCGAGAAGGAGACCTTCACGGTCCGCGCGGTCTACGGCCAGTCGGAACTCGCCGGCGACTACGTCATCACCCGCGACGCCTGGGCCCCGCACCGCACCCAGGACTCCGACACGCTTGTCGCCGTCTCCTTCAAGGACGGCGTGAGCGCGGCAGACGGCAAGACTGCGGTCGAGAAGGTCGCGGCGGCGTACGGCAATCCGGAGGTGCAGACCCGCGACGAGTACGCGCAGTCCTCGGCCGGCGGCATCGACATGATGCTCACCCTGGTCTACGCGCTGCTCGCGCTCGCGGTGCTCATCGCGCTGCTCGGAATCGCCAACACGCTGACGCTGGCGGTCCACGAACGCACCCGTGAACTCGGCCTGTTGCGGGCCGTCGGGCAGACCCGTTCACAGCTGCGCGCCATGGTCCGCTGGGAGTCGGTGCTGGTCGCCGCGTTCGGCACGGCGGGCGGACTCGCGCTCGGCGGGTTCCTCGGCTGGGTACTGGTCAAGGCATCCGACGGAGCCTCCGACAGCGCCTTCGCCTTCGCGGTGCCGCCGGTCCAGCTCCTGGTGGTGGCCCTGGTGGGCCTCGCGGCCGGAGCCCTCGCGGGCTGGCGCCCGGCCCGGCGGGCCGCACGCCTCGACGTGCTGCGCGCCATCGCCACCGAATGACGGGCCATCGCGGAATGACGGGCCTTCGCCGTCGTGTGAACCAGGTGACGGAGGAGGCCTTGGTCACCGCCCGGTCAGCCGGCAACGGCCGACCGGGCGGGAGCGTGTCCGGCCTTGAGCACGCCGGCGGCGTGCTCCACCTCCGCGAAGCTGCGGGCGGGCGACTCCGCGGCCGCGCCGTACGGCGGGCAGGGAGGCAGCGCCGCCGTGGGGGAGGATGCCGGAAGCGTGAACCACACGACCTTGCCCGACTCGCCGTCCGGGCGCACACCCCAGCTCTCGCTGACCGCGGCGATCATCGCGAGCCCGCGCCCGCAGGTGTCGGAAGCGTCGGCGTCCCGTACCTCGGGCAGCCGGGGGTCGTGGTCGTGCACCGACACCGTGAGCCGGTCGAGCAGCAGCTCGATCTCCACGGTGCACAGCTTGTCGGGCCGGGCGTGCTGGTGGACGTTGGTCAACAGCTCCGTCACACCGAGCGCGGCCCGGTCTATCAAGGCGTCCAGATGCCAGTAGCGCAACTGCGCAGAGACGATTCTGCGGACCTGGCCGATCCGCGACGGCAGGGCTTGGAGCTCCACCGTGCAATGCCTGCTTGGCTGGCTGATCACGGCTGCGACTCCCCGAATTGAGGTCCGGAAGAAGACGGAGTACGGATCCAGCGGGCTGCCTGCGCGCGACGGCCGCCTGCTGTTGGTGGCCGGCGGGCTGGTTCGCAGCGTTATCGCCGGTAAACCCAGAGTGACGTGAGAACAGCGTGACCCAGGAGGTGCGGCCCCGCAACTCGCGGCGATCCGGGCAGCTGTACTTGTGGCGGCCGGAGCCTCAGTGCCCGCGCCCCGCCGCCTTGCGTACGGCCTCGATGAACCGGCGGGCCGCCGGTGGGCCGGGCTCCCCCGGAGCCGGGTCGTGGTCACCCAGGGTGAGCAGATAGCGCGTGCCGTTGACGTCCGCCAGCGCCCGGTCGTCGTGGGCGAACCAGGGCTTCGACGCCCGGACCGCCTGTACCGGCGCGCTGTCGATCTCGCTGCCGTAACTGGTGAGCAACTCCAGCCTGCCGCCGCTGATCCGGACCTGTCCGGCCCGCGTGAGCGAACGCAGCCTCTTTCCGATCCGCACGCCTGTGGCTGTGAACTCCGGCTCCGCCATTGTGCCCCGCCCCCTAGTGCGCTTCGGTGGTGCTCTGTCGTGATCCGGCGTGGATCCTGATCCAGTGTGCATCCCCGCATGGGATCGCCGTCCCCTGCGGTGCAGTCTGCCCGCGTCCGGCGTCGAGCACCAGTGCGCATGACGACGTCACAGGTGCTCTCCGGCGCACTCGCGCGGATGCGCCCCCCACCGCCCGCGCACAGGTGCACCAGGGGTTGCTTTGAGGGGCTCAAAGTTATGTTTATGCAGGTGAGGAGGGTGCGGAAGGTGTCTATGATCGGGGTGTCCGACCGGGTGAACCGGCGTCGGCGCGACCCGAAGGAGCCCCGCCGTGACGACCCCACAGCAGGCCCGCCCCTATGAGCCGATCGCCACGCTCGATGTCGACCGCAGCGACACGGAGTACCGGCACTGGCTGAAGGAAGCCGTACGCAAGGTCCAGGCCGATGCCAACCGCTCGGCCGACACGCATCTGCTGCGCTTCCCGCTCCCCGAGAAGTGGGGCATCGACCTGTATCTCAAGGACGAGTCCACCCACCCCACCGGCAGCCTCAAGCACCGCCTGGCGCGCTCGCTCTTCCTGTACGGCCTGTGCAACGGCTGGATCCGCCACGACCGCCCTGTCATCGAGGCGTCCAGCGGATCCACTGCCGTCTCCGAGGCGTATTTCGCCAAGCTGATCGGGGTGCCCTTCATCGCGGTCATGCCCCGCACGACCAGCGCCGAGAAATGCCGCCTGATCGAGTTCCACGGCGGGCAGTGCCACTTCGTCGACGACCCGCGGACGATGTACGCGGAGTCGGCGGCCCTGGCGGCCCAGACCGGCGGGCACTTCATGGACCAGTTCACCTACGCGGAGCGGGCCACGGACTGGCGCGGCAACAACAACATCGCCGAATCGATCTACCGCCAGCTGGAGCTGGAGCGGTACCCCGAACCCGCGTGGATCGTCGCCACGGCCGGCACCGGCGGCACGTCGGCGACCATCGCGCGATACGTGCACTACATGCAGCACAACACCCGCATCTGTGTGGCTGACCCGGAGAACTCCTGTTTCTTCGAGGGCTGGACCACGGGCGACGCGAACGTCACCACCGACTGCGGTTCGCGCATCGAGGGCATCGGCCGGCCGCGCATGGAGCCGAGCTTCGTGCCGGGCGCCATCGATCGGATGATGAAGGTGCCGGACGCGGCCAGCGTGGCCGCCGTGCGGGCCCTGGAACAGGCCATAGGGCGCAAGGCGGGCGGCTCGACCGGTACGGGTCTGTGGGGCGCGCTGAAGATCGTCGCCGAGATGGTGGCGGCGGGGCGTACGGGGAGCGTCGTCACGCTGCTGTGTGACCCCGGGGACCGCTATCTGGACAAGTACTACTCGGACGAGTGGCTGGCCGGTCAGGGACTGGATATCGCTCCGTATGCGGCGGCGATCGAGTCGCTGCTCGTTACCGGGGTCTGGCCGGACTGAGCGGAGCACGCCGCGGGGAACGCGGTACGCAGACTGCGGGTCATCCGTGGCTGGTCGCGCAGTTCCCCGCGCCCGTGAGGGGCGCCCCGGCCGGCCGCCACCTCGGCCCTGGGCACGTCGTCCCGTCTCACGCGTGCGTAGAGCTCAGCCGGCGATCCAGCTTTGTCACCGCGTCGCGGAACGCGCGGCCCAGGCCCGACCGGCCCAGCTTTGTCGCGAACCGGAACGCGGCCGTTCCGTCGGCGGCCCAGGTCCATTGGACCCGTGTCCCCGTCGCCTGCCGGGTGAGCCGCCACTCCTCGATGAGGGCGCGGACTCCGGGGGCGTTGGTCTCGTCGACGCGGTAGGCGTAGACCTCGGCGGGCTCGGCCGCGATGACCGTCTCCTGGAAGCGTGTCCCGCCCTTGAGGCGGATCTGCCGCCCGGCGCCGCCTTCGGTCGACCGGGCGAGCGTCACCGCCGAGAACCACTCCGGCCAGCCGGCCACATCCTCGGCCAGCGCGCGAAAGACCGCCTCGGGAGACGCGGTCACCTCTCTCGCGAACACCAGACGCACCGGAGCGGTGTCGATGAAGTCGAGCCCCACCGGGCGCAGTCGGCGAGCCATGTACGGAACCCCCTCGCGGGAACGAATCCGGACGGAACCTCAGGCCCACGGAATCCCCGACCCACGGAACCTCGAACCCGAGGTGAAGCGGGGTGTGCGCGCGGGCACGGTCACCTTAGCTGGCGGACCGTCAGATGTCTGTACCGTCATTGTCGTCCGTGCTGTCCGTGCCGTTGTCCGGCTCGCCCGCCACCACCAGACGCCGCAGGTGCTCGGAGACCTCCGTACGCGCTTCGGCGGGCAGCCCGGCGTCGGTGACCAGCGTGTCGATCTGCTCCAGCGCGGCGAACGAACTCAGGCCGACCGTGCCCCACTTGGTGTGGTCCGCGACCACGACGACACGTCGCGCGGACTGCACGAGCCGCCGGTTGGTCTCGGCCTCCGCCAGGTTCGGGGTCGACAGGCCGGCCTCGACCGATATGCCGTGCACACCCAAGAAGAGGACGTCGAAGTGGAGCGCCTCGATCGCCTGGTCCGCGACGGGCCCCACCAGCGAGTCGGACGGGGTGCGCACGCCACCGGTCAGGACGACCGTCGCCGCCCCCGGCCGCTGCCCCGAGGTGCGCTGTGCGGAGTGGAAGACGTCGGCCACGCGTACCGAGTTGGTGACCACGGTCAGATCCGGCACGTCGAGGAGCTGATGGGCGAGGGCGTACGTCGTCGTACCGCCCGACAGCGCGATCGCCGTCCCCGGCGTGACCATGGCCGCGGCGGCCCGCGCGATGTCCTCCTTGGCGGTCAGCTCCAAGCCCGACTTTGCCTCGAAGCCGGGCTCGTGGGTGCTCGCCTCGACCACAGGTACGGCGCCGCCGTGCACCTTCTCCACCACGCCCTGCCGGGCGAGTGCGTCGAGGTCACGGCGGACCGTCATGTCGGAGACGCCGAGTTTCCTGGTGAGTTCGTTGACGCGGACGCCGCCGCGCCGCCGGACCTCGTCGAGGATCAGAGCGCGTCGCTGCTCCGCGAGGAGGTTCTGATTCTCGCTCACGTCCGCTCCGGTTCCTTTCGCCTCGACACGCCGACATGTTCCTGGACATCCTCCGACAAGGGCGTTTCTTCACGCCTCCGGTCCCCGGGACGCCCCATCCTTGCATGGGTCCCCGCAGGTCGCGCCACTGCCTGTGGCGATGCGCACACGTCACGCTGTCATCTTTTGTTCGTCACTGTCACACGGATCGGGGAGATTCCGTGACGAGTGGTGCGCACGGGCAGCGCAAGAGAGATCCTTGTACCTGAACATGACACATATGCCACACGGGTATCACGGGGGAAACGGAACAGTGGAGCGTCCACAGGAGCGGACCTCGACGGACGAGGCGAGCGGCTCCGAGCAGCGGCCCATGACGGCCGACACCGCACTCGAACTGCTGGTCCACGGCGTCGGCGGCACGACGCCCGAGGAAATGTTGAACGATCCGCGGACCGTCCGGATCACCGGTGACGACACGGCGGCGGTCTTCCGGCGCGTCGACGACACCGAAGCGGAAGAAGAAGCGCGAAAAGAAGCGGAAGAACGGCCCGAGGAGCACCGGAGCAAACCGGTGCCCGAGGCGTACGTCTGGTGCAACCTGACCTCCGGCAACGGCTCCCGGGCGCTGTGGTTACTGCTCCTTCCGTTCATGGTGGTCAACCTTGCCCACTGGATGCGGCCCACGGTGAGCGACAACCGGACGCGGACGGTACGCCTCTACGGCCTGCTCGTCCGCCTGGCGGGCCTGACCCTCACGGTGCTGCTGGTCGCTGCCGCCTGCGAGGTGGCCCTCGACCTGACCGCCTGGCAGTGCGCGGGCACGCGCGCGTGTGCGCAGCAGCACTCCTGGCTGGGCTTCCTCTCCCCGGCCGACGCCGGCTCCGAGGAGCGCTGGTGGAGCCAGCCCGGCCGCCGCCTCGCCCTCGCCTCCCTCGTGCCCGCCGCCCTCACCGGCCTCCTCTGGTACCTCTCGCACCGCACCTGGAGCACGTACGAGTCCGCGCAGCCGATGTCGCGGCAGGACGAGTCCGACGAGGAGAGCGGCCGGGCCGGGCTCGGCCGCCCCGGCTTCTGGTACGGGCGCCGCCTCGTGGCCCGGCTGCGCGCCGCGCACGCCGCCGCGGGCCTGCTGACGGTGGTCGCGGCGGTCGGCACCTCCGCCGCCCGCTACGACCGCGATGCTGGCGGCCCGGTCGCCCTGGAGGCGCTCGGCCGGCTCCTGGAGGCAACGCTCGCGGTGGGCGCGGTCGTCGTGCTGTGGGTGGTCTGCCGCCGGGGCCGCAGCGAGAACCGTCTCGACCAGCACCTCGACCGAAGCGTGGTGTGCTGGCTGCCCATCGGTTCGCTCATCCTGCTCGCGCTCACCCTCGTGTACGCAGGCTGGTCGCGCCCGGAATGGCAGTCGGAGCGCCGGCTGCCCGGCGACGCGATCTTCGGCGCCATCGCCCTCGGCCAAGGCCTGCTCGTGGTCGCGCTCGGGGTGGTGGCCCACCTCCTGTACCGCGCCCACCCGGACACCCGTACCGCGATGCGCGGCCTGGCCGGGCCCGCCGTCGCGATGCTGGCCTGCGCCCTGGGCGGCGTGATGTCCGGCGGCGTGGCCCAGCGCGTCGCCGACTGGCTGGACGGCACCGGAGGAACGATCAAGGGCCCGCCCGTCTTCCTGACCTGGCAGGCATCCGTCATCCCGCCCCTCATCGTCGTCCTGCTGGGACTCATCGGCTGGCTGGCCTGGCGCACCATGGTGCTGCGCCGCTCCGAGATGGCCGCCGTGGAACGGGACTACGAGGAAGAGCCCAAGGACACCGCGCGTACCCGTCGCATCGCGAGTACGCGCGCGATGGCCGCCCTCACCGACCGGGCGCCCCTGATCGTCGGCATCACCTCCACCGTGACGCTGCTCCTGGGCGCACTGGCCCTCGTGGGTGCCATGACCACCGACAAGGTCCCGGGTGAGGCCGCGCACGGCGCGCACGCCATCGTGCAGGGCGCCGCCGACACCGCGCAGGCGCTCGGCTCCTGGCTGATCGGCGCCGGCTTCATACTGTTCGTAGCCTCGGGCCGCCGCGCCTACAAGGACCCCTCGGCCCGGCGCACCATCGGCATCCTGTGGGACGTCGGCACCTTCTGGCCGCGCGCGGCTCATCCCTTCGCTCCCCCCTGCTACGCCGAGCGCGCCGTGCCCGACCTGACCTGGCGCATGGCCACCTGGACCAGCACCACGGGCGGCCGCCTCGTCATCTCCGGCCACTCCCAGGGCAGTGTCCTCGCGGCCGCCGCGGCCTGGCAGCTCAAGCCGTCGGTACGCAAGCGGGTCGCGTTGCTGACGTACGGCTCACCTCTGGAGCGGCTCTACGGGCGCTGGTTCCCGGCCCACTTCGGGCCCGCCGCGCTCAGCAGCCTGCACCGCGAGGTCGACTGCTGGCGCAACCTGTACCGGGCCACCGACCCCATCGGCGGCCCCGTCCGGCTCCCCGGCGACTGCGGTCCGCAGGTCGACCACGAACCTCTCCAGGATCCGCTGGCCTACGGCCGCACCCAAGAGCACCCGCTGCCCGCGCCGATCCTCGGACACTCCGAGTACCAGGCGGACCCGGCGTTCGCGCGGGAGCGGGAGAAGCTGCTCGCGCGGCTCAGGCCGGGAGTGCCGGGCCCGCGCCCGGAGAGCGAGTCGGACGGGCCTCACGAGCCGCAGCTGGACCCATCGCCGACGGGATGAGGCCTCATGGAAGGTCCGGCAGGTCCTCCGCGTACAGCAGGGTGAGGTCGTCCGTGCTCGGCTCGTCGAGCTGGGCGACCCGCCCCGCGTGCCGCTCCACCATCGCCTCGAAGGTCTGCCGCGCGGTACGGCCGTTGCCGAACGCGGGCCCCTTCGGGATCGCCGTGAAGTACTTGATCAGCGCCTCGGACGCGCCGGGCGCCAACTGGTACTCGTGCTCCTCGGCCTGCTGCTCCACGATCCGCAGCAGCTCCTCGGCGTCGTAGTCGCTGAAGGTGATGGTCCGTGAGAAACGGGACGCCACCCCGGGGTTGACCGACAAGAAGCGTTCCATCTCGGCCGTATAGCCCGCGACGATCACCACCACGGCCTCCCGGTGGTCCTCCATCAGCTTCACGAGCGTGTCGATGGCCTCGCGGCCGAAGTCGCGCCCCGAGTCCTCCGGCGAGAGCGCGTACGCCTCGTCGATGAACAGCACCCCGCCGCGCGCCTTGTCGAAAGCCTCCTGCGTACGGATGGCTGTGGAGCCGATGTGCTCGCCGACCAGGTCGACCCGGGACACCTCGACGAGATGCCCCTTCTCCAGGACGCCGAGCGAGGCCAGGATCTCGCCGTACAGCCGGGCGACCGTCGTCTTGCCTGTGCCTGGCGAGCCCGTGAAGACCAGATGGCGCCGCGCGGAGGCCGCTTTCAGGCCCGCCAGTTGGCGGCGGCGGCCCACTTCGATCATGTCGGTGAGGGCCCGCACCTCACGCTTGACGCTGTCCAGGCCCACCAGTGCGTCCAGTTCACCGAGCACCGCCTTCGACGTCCGCGCGGCCGGCTCCGGTCCCTGTGGGGTGACGAGCGGCTCCTGCTCGGTGGCGCGCTGGCCCGGGATCGCCCCCAGCAGGCCGGGGGACTGGCTCGTGGTCTGCACGGCGGTCTCGTGCGCCGGGGGGCGCACACCGGCGCTCTCGTCGCTCGTGCAGTCCTCGACCGTGGGGCCGGTGCCGGAGGCCTGGTCGCCGCCGGCGTCCGCGAACTCGTAACCGCCGCGCGCACACCGCTCCGTACGGCACTTCTTGAGCGTCGTACGGCTGCCGTCGATCACATGGAACCCGTAGCCTCCGCTGCCCGTGACCCGGCAGCCGTGGAAGCTGCCCCGGCCGCCCGCGGACACGTAGAAGCCCGCCTCCGCCGGCGAGGTGATGGTGCACCGCTCGATCGTGGGGTCGGCGCCCTTGGTGACGATCACACCCGTCTGCGTGCCGTCCACGGTGCAGCCCGAGAGCGTCCCGCCGCTGCCGTGGTCGCGGAACCAGGCGCCTGTCGCGGCGTCCCGGATCCGGCAGTCGTCGAGCTGCGCGGTGGCGCCGTCACTCACCGAAACCGCCGTGTTGCGCACTTGCGAGATGTCGCTGTCGACGACGTCCGCGCGCGAGCCGCGGTCGAGGACGAAGAGGGCGTCCGGCACGTCGTGCACCCGGCAGGAGTCGAGCACGACGGTCGCGCCGTCGCTGACCCACACCGCGGGGTAGTCGCCCGTACTGTCGTGGATCTCGCACTGGTTGGCGTCCACGCGGGTGCCGGGGTCCCAGACCGACAGACCGTTGCGCCCGAACTGCCGCACGGTGGAACGGGTCATGGTGAGGACCGAGCGGGAACGCAGGTCGATCGCGTTCTCCGGGATGTCGTGGATGCGGCAGTCGGCGAGTGTCAGCACGGCGTCCGTGTCGAGCGTGACGCCGTCCGCGGTCGTACGGTGCACATCGCAGTCGGTGAGATGCGCCGTGGCCCGTGCGGTGACCTGTATGCCGCTGCCCCTGACCTCGTACACCTCGCAGCCCACCGCTTCGAGGGCGGACTGCTCGCCCGTCACCGACAGGCCCGCGCCCGAGGTGTGGTGCACCCGGCAGCGTTCCAGGCGTGGATGGGCGCCCCCGCGCACGGCGATGCCCGACTGGCCGGCCGCGACGACCTCGCACTCCTCGAACACCCCGCCCCCGCCGTCCAGTACGGCGATACCGATGCCCGCCGGATTGTCCACCGTGCATCGCCGGACCGTCGGACGCGCACCACCGCGCACCTCGATCCCGGCCGCGGACCGCGTGACGATCCGGATGTCCATGAGCTCCGGAGTGCCCTCCTCGACGAGCAGCGCGGGCGCGGCCGAGTCCTGGCCCTCCACGAGCAGGTCCTGGACCACGGCGGAGGCACGCACCGTGAGAGGCACTCCGTCGATGGGCGCGATGCGCACCGAGCCGGGGGAGCCCTCGGGGCCACGCAGCGTCACCGCTCGCTGGACCACGAGGTTCTCCCGGTAGGTCCCGGCAGCGACGGTGAGGACATCACCGTCGGCCGCGGCCTCCAGGGCCGCGGCGAGCGATGCGTACTCACCCGTGCGGCGCCGCCACCGCGACGTACCGGTGTGCGTCACCTGGACCGTGCCCTGTGCCATGGCGCTGTTGTGCCCCCACCTTGTCGTACGCGGGTCCTGAGAGGCTGTCGCCGATACCCGGCCGGACCAACTCGGCTTACGGGCAACGAGAAAAGCCTCTCACGACGGTGCCGAACACCTCGGCCGGTCCACCGTAGCGTGCGCGGAGGCGGCCGGTTGACCGGAGCGGGGAGGCTGTCAGCTGCCCGTGCCCGTCCTGCCCCAGTCCGGCCCGGCCTGCGACCATGCCTGGTCCCAACGGACGTACCTGCGCCGCACCATGCGCCAGACCATCAGCCGCCGGGCACCCTCCACGAGACCCGCGCACACTGCGGCCGTGCCGAATCCGGCGAGAACCGCGTGTGTCGCCGCGGTCGCGGTGTCCAGTGGCCGGCCGACTATTCGGCCTTGCTCGTCCGTCCACAGCGTGAAGTGGTCGCCGCGGTGCGGGGAGTCGAGCGCCGCCATGACCGTGTCGCGCCGCGCGGTGCCGTCCGGTGCCGTCCAGTTGGCGACGACGCGGCTGTGGGAGTCACGCCCCGAGGCCGTCTCGGGGTCGGGGTCGAGCGGGGTGCGGTCCGCTTTCTTGATGACGGTCGCGACCACCGGATGGCGGTCCTGTCGCTGCTCCCGCACGGACTGCTGCAGGGCGTCCTGGGCGAGCCCTCCGACCAGCAGACCGAGCAGGGGCGCGGCGACGAGGATCAGCAGCAGCGCGGCCAGCGCCAGCCACGCCTCGGCGAGGTCCGTCGGTCGCCGCAGCGGGTTGTGCCGCCAACGCCAGAGTCCCCTGATTGCCCGCACTGTCCCGCACCCCCTTCCGCGTCCGTGATAACCCCCAACGGAGTCGTTCACGCGCGGGGCCGGGGAAGAGAGAGCGAAATCACCCCTCGTACCGGCCTCTCATGAACTTCTCATGAAGCTCAACGGCCGTGCCCGGCGCCAGTGTTCCCCACGAGAGGGGCTATTCGAGGATCACGACCGGATCGCCCACGCGGACCGTGCCGGGGGACTCCGGCACGAGGTTCTGCCCGAAGACCAGTTTGTCGCCGAAGCGGCGGTGGCGCGCGAGGGTGCGCAGCGGCTCCCTGCCCCGCTCGGCGGTTGTCTGATCGGTGGTGGTCACGACGCAGCGTCCGCACATCTTGGCGACCCGGAAGGTGACCTCCCCGATGGCGAGACGGGACCAGTCGTCCTCGGCCCAGGAGGCGGTGCCCTCGACGACCACGTTCGGCCGGAAGCGGTTCATGGGGAGCGGGCCCTCGCCGTGCCGGTCGCCCTGCGCGACAAGCGCGTTGAGGGCGTCGAGCGAGGCGAGCGTGGTGAGCAGCAAGGGATAGCCGTCGGCGAAGCTGACGGTCTCGCCCGGCCGTGCGAACTCCGGGTCGATGGGCCGGCGCGTGGCCGGGTCGTCGAGGTGCACGAGACGCACCTGGGTGCCGAGATAGTCGCTGAACCAGGCGTGTGCCGCGGCGTCGGCGAGGACCCCCTCCACCTTGTCGCTCCAGATTTCCACCGTCGTCGTCCCCGTCGGCTCGCGCACGGGGACGGTCAGCGGCTCACGGCCGGGCGCGGACAACCCGATACCGCCGCCGGGCAACGGCTCGGCGGCGGCCAACGCCATGCGCGGCTGAGGGCGTTGGGTGACAACCTTGCCTGCCTCGTCGATCAGTACCCAGCGCCGGTCGCCCGCCAGACCCCATGGCTCCACTACGGCCTCGCGCGGGGCATGCCCCCTGGCCGCCTTCAGCGGATAGAAGTGGATCGAGTGCAGCACCGGCTTCGACATGAGGCCATCCTGCCAGCGAGCACGGACAACCTCCGCCGAATAACCTCAGTAGCCCCGGTACTGCTGGTTGTTGTACGGATCCTGGTACGGCGCCGGGGCGGGGCGCGGCGCCGCGGGGCGCATCGCTTCGTAGCCCGTGCCGCCCGCCATGGGGCGCTGCGGCTGGGGGGCCTGGGGGCCCGGGTAGCCGCGGGGCGCGCCGGCCTGCTGCGGGATGTAGGGCGCTGCGGCCTGCTGGAGCGGGGCGGGCTGCTGCGCCTGCGGGTAACCGTACGAAGGGGCCTGCGGCGAGGGAGCGGCCGGCAGCGCGGGCAGCGCCGACGGAAGCGCGGGCAGGTGATTGCCCGTGTCGTAAGCCGCGGGGACCCGGATCGGGGCGATCTGCGGGGTTCCCCGCTCGGCCACGAGGGAGTCGTAGATCGGAGTGTCCGGGAAGGAGGCGGAGTAGTAACCGCCGCCATAGGTGGAGCGGGGGGAGGTCATGGCACATAAGTTAAGCCCACGATGTGCTGGTTGGGGAGACAGATAAGAGGGTTGTTTTTCGTGTCGGCGGTGACGTGGCATCCCCAATGCGAGCGAACTTGGTAAAAAAGGGCGACAGACGGTGTTGGGATCATGTAAAGGCCGAGTTCCGGGCGGGTTACCGGGGGTTGGCCGGCGATCTCCCGAGCCGGGTCATGGGCGTTCGCCGCTCGGGGGAATAGGTTGGCGAAGAACGACAGAACGTATCGAGGCGCGGTCTTGCGCGGAGACCCGATGGGGGCGGACATGTCAATGCCTAAAGGTTCGAACGTTCCGGTGCCGACGACCGGACTCCGCGTCGAATTGGGATGGGGCTCCAGCCCGGGAGTACCCGACGTGGACGCCTCGGCCCTCCTGCTGGCCTCCGGGAAGGTCCGCTCCGACGCGGACTTCGTCTTCTACAACCAGCCGGCGCACTCCTCCGGCGCGGTGCGCCACGAGGGCAAGCGGAACTCCGGCGGCCAGGTGAACGACACGCTGTTCGTCGACCTCGCGCGCGTGGAGCCCGCGATCGAGACGGTGGTGCTCGCGGCCTCCTCGGACGGCGGCACGTTCGGGCAGGTGCCCGGGCTGTACATCCGGGTCCTCGACGCACAGCAGGGCACGGAGGTCGCGCGCTTCGACAGCGAGGGGGCGAGTGTCGAGACGGCCTTCGTGCTCGGGGAGTTCTACCGCCGCCAGGGCGCCTGGAAGTTCCGTGCCGTCGGGCAGGGCTACAGCAGCGGACTCGAAGGGCTGGCCACGGACTTCGGGATCTCGGTGGACGAACCGCAGCAGGCGGCTCCGTCGGCTCCCACGGCGCAGCCGCCCGCCCCCGTGGCCCCGCCCGCCACGGTCGCGCCGCCGGTGACACCGCCGCCCGCCCAGCCCGCACCGCCCGCCGCCCCCGTACGCCTGACCAAGGTCACGCTCACCAAGGAGGCCCCGTCGGTCTCGCTGACCAAGCAGGGCGGCACTTCCGGAGCGATGCGCGTGAACCTCAACTGGCAGGTGCGCAAGCAGTTCTCGGGGTGGCAGGCCAAGCTCGGGCGGGCCGTCGCGATGCACGCGGACCTCGACCTCGACCTGTGCGCCCTGTACGAGCTCTCCGACGGACAGAAGGGCGTCGTCCAGGCGCTGGGCAACGCCTTCGGAGCGCTGCACCAGCCTCCGTACATCCATCTCGACGGCGACGACCGTACGGGCGCCTCGACGAGTGGCGAGAACATGAGCATCAACCTCGACCACCTGCGGGACTTCCGCCGCATCCTCATCTTCGTGACCATCTACGAAGGAGCTCGCTCCTTCGCCGACCTGGACGCCACGGTGACCCTTCAGCCGCTGCGCGGCGCGCCGATCGACTTCTCGCTCGGCGAGTGCACCGTGCCCTCGACGGTGTGCGCGCTCGCCCTCATCACCAACACCGGCAGCGACCTCGTCGTCCAGCGCGAGGCCCGCTTCCTCGTCCCCGACCGCGGGGTGAGCCCGCAGCGCACCGTCGACTACGCCTACGGGTGGGGCATGAACTGGACCCCCGGCAGGAAGTGACCGGGCAGGTGTTTACGGGGCGCGAAGCGGCCGCTCACCGCTGCTCGGGCGCCGTGTCGGGGCGGGTGTAGGTGCGGCCCTTCCAGGCCGCGCCGCGCCCCCTGTAGTGCTGCACCGCGGAATCCACCGTCATGAGGAGGTACAGAAACGCGGTGACCGGGAGCAGCGGGGCGAGCAGGAGGGACTGGCGGTAGTAGCGGAGCATCGGCACGTACGTCACCGTCATCAGCAACCACGCGAGACCCCCGGCCACCGTCGCCCCGGCACTGTCCGCCGCGAGGCCCGCGAAGAACGCCACCGGCGGCACCAGATACACCACCGCGAGCCCCAGGACCGTTCCGGCCAGCAGGAGCGGGTTGTGCCGCAGCTGGGCGTACGCGCTGCGCGAGACCATCCGCCACAGGTCGTGCAGCCGTGGATAGGGGCGCACGCTGTCGACCTTCCCCCGGACTCCGTCAGGGGGGACTCCCGTCTCGCCGCGCTCGGCGAGTCCCAGCCAGATGTGCCCTCCGGAGTCCTTGACCGCCCTCGCCAGTGCCACGTCGTCGATGACGGCCTGCCGGATGGCGTCGGGAATCCGGGCCCGCTCGGCGGCGTCGGTGCGCAGCAGGACGCAGCCGCCCGCCGCGGCCGCGGTCCGCGATCCCTTCACGGCGATCCAGCGGAACGGATACAGCTGCGCGAAGAAGTACACGAACGCGGGCACCACGAGCCGCTCCCAGACGCTCTCCACGCGCAGCCGGGCCATCTGGGAGACGAGGTCGAAGCCGCCGGTGCGCGCCGCGGCCACCAGCTCCCGCAGGCTGTCGGGCGCGTGGGCGATGTCCGCGTCCGTCAGCAGCAGATATTCGGGTGCACGCGCGCGTGCCAGGCCGATGCCGTGGCGTACGGCCCAGAGCTTGCCGGTCCAGCCCGCGGGCGGCTCCCCGGGCGAGTCGACGGTGAGTGTCAGCCCGCCGTGCCGGCGCGACAGCTCACGGGCCAGCTCCCCGGTGCCGTCCGAGCTGCCGTCGTCGACGAGGAAGATCTCGGCACGCCCCGGATAGTCCTGCGCGAGGAGCGAGGGCAGGCTCTCGGGCAGTACGGCGGCCTCGTCCCGCGCCGGTACGACGACACAGACGGACGGCCAGGCGTCGGGTTCCCGGCGAGGCGGCAACCGTAGATCCGTACGCCAGAAGAAGCCCTGGCCGAGGAACAGCCACAGCCAGGCGGCCAGTGATCCGACAGCGGTCCATACGACGGCACTCACCCGCCGCAGTCTGCCGCACCCCAGCGGCCCGTTGAGGCGGATCGTCTATGGTGACCGGGTGAAGATCGCGCTCATGGACTCCGGAATCGGACTGCTCGCGGCGGCCGCCGCGGTACGTCGTCTGCGCCCCGACGCGGATCTCGTTCTCTCCTCCGACCCCGACGGTATGCCGTGGGGCCCCCGCACGACGGAGGACCTGACCGCGCGTGCCCTCACCGTCGCCGAGGCGGCCGCGGCGCTCGGGCCCGACGCGCTGATCGTCGCCTGCAACACCGCCTCCGTGCACGCCCTGCCCGCGCTGCGTGCCCGCCTGGAACCGGGGGTGCCCGTCATCGGCACGGTCCCGGCGATCAAGCCGGCCGCCGCCGGGGGTGGACCCGTCGCCATCTGGGCCACGCCCGCCACCACCGGCAGCCCGTACCAGCGCGGCCTCATTCGTGAGTTCGCCGACGGAGCGACCGTCACCGAAGTGGCCTGTCCCGGGCTCGCCGACGCCGTGGAGCACGCGGACGAGGCGGCCATCGACGCGGCGATCGCCGCGGCCGCCGTGCGTACCCCAGATGACGTAAGGACCGTCGTTCTGGGCTGCACCCATTACGAACTGGTCGCCGAGCGGATCCGAGCGGCCGTGCAGCGGCCCGGCCACGCGCCGCTCGTCCTGCACGGCTCCGCCGGCGCCGTGGCCGCCCAGGCACTGCGCCGGATCGGTGAGCGCCCCGCTCCCGACGCGCCCGGGCAGGGCGGCCTCACGGTGCTGCTCAGCGGACGCGAGGGTGCGCTGCCCGCGGCGGCGCTGAGGTACGACGAGGGCACGCTGCTGCAGGCGGTCAGCCCCGCGCGCTGAACGTCCTGCCACGGACCGGACACCCCGCCTCCACCCGGAGCAGTAACAGTCCGCAACCCGGTGCCCCCGCTGCGGAACATGAGTACGCTCGTAAACATGAGGGACCACCCCCACGGCGAACAGGGCGCTGCCGACGCCCCGCATCCCGATGTCTGGACCGGCCACGCGTCCAACCGCGTGCAATGGCTGCTCGCGACCGGCGGCGCCGCCTGCTTGGCGCTGGGCATCGAACTGGCCGTTGACTCGGCATGGACGTCGGGCATCGCCCCCCTCGTCATGGCCGTCGTCGGCTGCATCGCCGCGGGACTCCTGGTCCTCTTCGGGACGCTCGCGTTCGTGCATGTCGCCGTGAAGGTCGACAAGGAATGCCTCGAAGTGCGCTGTGGCCACATGGGCCTCCCGCGCCGCCGCATTCCGCTGTCGGACATCACCGGCGCCGAATTCGCCCCCCAGGTCACACCGCGGCAGTGGGGCGGCTGGGGCTACCGCTGGCGGCCCGAGCAGGGGACCGCCGTGGTCGTCCGGCGCGGCGAGGGCCTGGTGCTCCGCCTCGGCGACGGCCATACGTTCACGATCACGGTGGACAACGCGGAGGCGGCCGTACGGGTCATCCGCCGTCGGCTGAGGGCGGCCACTCCGGGCCAGGCCCACTGACCTCAGGCCCACTGACTTCGAGCGGGCAGGCTCGCAGCCGACCTCACGAATCCAGTCGGCCGCTACGGGGGCGTCCACCCGGAACCACCGCCTTGTCCGGCTCCTCGCCGACCAGGGGACGTGCTGTGGCGACGCCCGCGAGCAGGCCCGCGCCCGCCGTCACCGCGGTGAAGCTCAGCGCGTTGCCGACCGCGGCGATCGCGGCCAGTGCCGTCAGGGCCGCGCCCGCGGTGAGCACGACCGGCGTGGGACGCTGCGAGCGCCACAGGGCGAACAGGACCCAGCAGAACCCCGCGGCGAGCAGGGCCACGCCTACCAGGCCCTGCTCGGCCGCCTGCTGGAACGGCGCCGAGTGGGGTTTGCCGTCGGGCAGCAGCGACTGCGTGACGGTCGGACTGAGCTCGGCGAACCGTCCAGGGCCGACGCCAAGACCCGGCTCCCGGCGTGCCATGTCGAGCGCGTCGTGCCACAGCAGGACCCGGTGCTGGGTGAGCTGCCCCTCCAGAGATGAGGTCAGGCCGTCCGGCAGTACGTTCTCGACGATCGCCCAGGTCGCTCCGGTCACCAGGGCCCCGGCGAGGGCGAGGCCGCTGAGCCCCAGGACGCGGCGGCGCATGCGGTCGGCGGCGAGGGAGCACAGCAGCACGCCCAGGCAGGCCACGAAGCCCGACGTCGAACCCAGCACGGCCGCCGCCACCGCGATGCCGGCCGCCAGCAGGCGCAGCACGAGCCGCAGCCCCGGCGGGCGGGCCGCCCAGGCCGCGCAGCACGCGGCTCCGGCGGAGAGGGTCAGGAGCGCGGCGGTGGCACCGGTTTGCCCGAGCGGTGACGAGACGACCTGGGGCCCCGGGGTGGTGTGCGGGGCGGCCACCGCCAGACCGAGCCCGGCGAGCGCGCCCGCACAGGGCGCGGCGACCGCGAGGAGCGCACCGCAGATCCGTCCCGCGGCGTAACCGGCGGCCACGGCGAGAACCGCGAGGAGAACCCCTTCGGGCCGCCCGCCGTGCGCCGCGGCCGTGATCAAGGACCAGACCGCGCAGGCTCCGAGCACGACGACGCCTGTCGCGTCCGACACACTGCGTCTCTCGTGCGCCGACTCCGGACCGGCCGTCGACGCCATCCCCGTGAACCCCACCCCGTCGCCCCCCGACCTGTGACGGGCCCCGACCGCCTGGCCGGACACGGCCCGTTCGTCAGAGGCTCCGGCACACGCTAACGGGTGATGCGCCGCTTTGTGGACGAGTTGCGCAGAAACGATGCGGCAGGTGGGAGGGAACGCCCGGCCAGGTGGCAAGGGCCGCGCTGTCGGCGCCGAGGTCACGCGCCGTACACTCCCGGAGTGACCGTCACAGCAACCTCCGTAGACGAGCCGGAACAGCTCGAACCGCAGACCCGGCCCGTATCGCGCGGGGTGCGGCTGGCGCGGCGACTCGCCCCGGCCGCCGCCGCGGCACTCTCCGGGGTGCTGCTGTACGTCAGTTTCCCGCCGCGCACCCTGTGGTGGCTGGCCCTGCCCGCCTTCGCCCTCTTCGGCTGGTGTCTGCGCGGCCGCACCTGGAAGGCGGGCCTCGGCCTCGGGTACCTGTTCGGCCTCGGCTTCCTGCTGCCCCTGCTCGTGTGGACCGGTGTGGAGGTCGGGCCCGGGCCCTGGCTGGGGCTCGTCGTCATCGAGGCGGTGTTCGTCGCGCTCGTCGGCGCCGGCGTCGCGGCGGTCTCGAAGTTGCCCGGGTGGCCTCTGTGGGCGGCTGCCCTCTGGATCGCCGGCGAGGCGGCACGCGCGCGTGTGCCGTTCCGCGGCTTCCCGTGGGGCAAGATCGCCTTCGGCCAGGCGGACGGGGTCTTCCTGCCGCTCGCGGCGCTGGGCGGCACTCCGGTCCTCGGGTTCGCGGTCGTCCTGTGCGGCTTCGGGCTGTACGAGATCGTCCGCCAGGCCGTCGAAGCGCGGCGCACCCGTGTCGTACGCCGCGGGGCCGCCGCGGCGGCGTTGCTCAGCTTCGTCCTCCCCGTGGTGGGTGCCTTCGCCGCGCGGCCCCTGGTCAGCGACAAGGCCGAGGACGGCACCGCGACCGTCGCGGTCATCCAGGGCAACGTGCCGCGTGCGGGCCTCGACTTCAACGCCCAGCGGCGTGCCGTCCTCGACTACCACGCACGGGAGACCGAGCGCCTGGCCGCGAAGGTCGAGGCGGGCGAGGTCGCTCAGCCGGACTTCGTGCTGTGGCCGGAGAACTCCTCCGACATCGACCCGTTCGCCAACCCCGACGCCCGCGCCGTCATCGACCAGGCGGCCAAGGCGATCGGCGCGCCCATCTCGGTCGGCGGCGTCGTCGAGAAGGACGGCAAGCTCTACAACGAGCAGATCCTGTGGGACCCGGAGAAGGGGCCCGGCGAGACCTATGACAAGCGCCAGGTCCAGCCGTTCGGCGAGTACCTCCCGCTGCGGTCGCTCGTCGGTGCCATCAACGAGGACTGGACGTCCATGGTCCGCCAGGACTTCAGCCGCGGCACCGAGCCGGGCGTGTTCACCATGGCGGGCACCAAGGTCGGGCTCGCGACCTGCTACGAGGCCGCTTTCGACTGGGCTGTGCGCGACACCGTCACCAACGGCGCCCAGATGATCTCGGTGCCCAGCAACAACGCCACGTTCGACCGCAGCGAGATGACGTATCAGCAGCTCGCGATGTCCCGGGTGCGCGCCGTCGAGCACAGCCGCACCGTCACCGTCCCGGTGACCAGTGGCGTGAGTGCCGTGATCATGCCGGACGGGAAGATCACCCAGCGGACCGGCATGTTCGTGGCGGACTCGCTGGTCCAGGAGGTGCCGCTGCGCTCCTCCGAGACTCCCGCCACTCGGCTCGGGATTCTGCCGGAGATGGTTCTGGTGCTCATCGCGGCGGGTGGCCTCGGCTGGGCCGTGACGTCGGCCGTGCGCGGGCGGCGCGCCGGGGGGCTGTAGGCGTACGCCCGTAGTGCGCCCAGGGAAGGCGCCGAGGTGACGGAACCCGGCCGTTAGGGTCGGTCCATGGCTACTCCTGACTTCATTCACACGATCCGGGCCACCGCGGGGCAGCAGCTGCTCTGGCTCCCCGGAGTCACCGCCATCGTCTTCGACGACGAGGGGAGGGTGCTGCTGGGGCGCCGCACCGACACCCGCAAGTGGTCGGTGATCGGCGGAATCCCGGACCCGGGAGAGCAGCCGGCGGCGTGTGCCGTGCGGGAGGTCTTCGAGGAGACGGCGGTGCGCTGCGTCGTCGAGCGGGTCGTGGTGGTCCAGGCCGGGCAGCCGGTCACCTACGACAACGGCGACACCTGCCAGTACATGGACATCACGTTCCGTTGCCGGGCCGTCGGCGGCGACGCGTGCGTCAATGACGACGAGTCGCTGGAGGTCGGCTGGTTCCCGGTTGACTCCATGCCGGAGCTGAACGAGTTCGGGCTGTTCCGGATCAAGCAGGCACTGTCCGACGCACCCACGTGGTTCGACCCCATGACGTGAGTGCAAAGTGTGGGTGGTGACCACATCGGTAGGGGCGTCGCTGCTGCCTAGGGTCAGAGCATGACCGCGCCCAGCGCCCTCCCGGGCCCTCATGCCTCGTCCCTCGACCTCGGCGGCCGTACCGCCCTCGTCACCGGCGCCGCGGGCGGCATCGGCCGCGCGTGCGCACTGCGGCTCGCCGCGGCCGGGGCCAAGGTGCGGGCGGTCGACCGGGAGGCCAAGGGCCTGGAAACGCTCGGCGAACAGGCCCGGGGCCTCCCGGGCACCGTCGAACCACACGTCCTCGACCTCACCGACCTGGACGCCGCGGAGTCCGCAGCCGCGGGAACGGACGTCCTCGTCAACAACGCCGGGCTGCAGCTGGTGCGCCCGATCGAGGAGTTCCCGCCCGACACCTTTCACACAGTGCTGACCGTGATGCTGGAGGCCCCGTTCCGGCTGATCCGCGGGGCACTGCCACATATGTACGGGCAGGGGTGGGGCCGCATCGTCAATGTGTCCTCCGTCCATGGACTGCGGGCCTCTGCCTTCAAGTCGGCGTATGTGGCGGCAAAACACGGACTGGAGGGCCTCTCC
This sequence comes from Streptomyces sp. 2A115, assembly GCF_052245575.1. Lineage (NCBI taxonomy): Bacteria > Bacillati > Actinomycetota > Actinomycetes > Kitasatosporales > Streptomycetaceae > Streptomyces > Streptomyces sp. 2A115. The sequence goes on from NZ_JBQQCG010000037.1 coordinate 85,213, forward strand.
AAAACCGCCGCCCTGGAAGGCGCCCCCCATGGCGTCACCTCGAACTGTGTGAACCCCGCCTATGTGCGCACACCACTGGTCGAGAAGCAGCTCGCCGACCAGGCCGCGGCCCACGGGATCCCCCAGGGGCGGGTGCTGACCGAGGTCCTGTTGCAGGACAGCGCCGTCAAGCGCCTCATCGAACCGGAGGAGGTCGCGGAGGCGGTGGCGTACCTGTGCAGTCCGCGGGCCTCCTTCATCACCGGGACCTCGCTGGTTCTCGACGGTGGCTGGACCGCGCACTGACATGAGTTGTCCACAGGGCTGGTCAGGCTGTCGGTGCGGTGAGTAATCCTGGTGGACATGTCTCGCGATCAATTGCAGTCCGCCGGGCGCTCCGAGACGAGCGCCGAGGCGCCGTTCCTGGAGCTGCTGGCCCGGGGCGCGTCCGCCGACGCGTACGAGCAGCCGGTGCTGCTCGCCCGCGCGGACGGGCTGCCGCCCGAGCGGGTCTCCGCTCTGGAGCACGCCAAGGCGCTCGCGCTGCGTGTGCGCTCCGAGATGGAGGGCCGCCGCCGACGCGAGGCCGAGCTGTCCGCGCTCTTCGAGACGGCCCACGACCTGGCCGGGCTGCGCGACCTCGACGCCGTGCTGCAGGCGATCGTGCAGCGCGCGCGGTCGCTGCTGAGCACGGACGTCGCATACCTCAGCCTGAACGATCCGGTCGAGGGCGACACGTACATGAGAGTCACCGAGGGCTCGGTGGCGGCGCGCTTCCAGCAGTTGCGGCTCGGCATGGGGGAGGGGCTCGGCGGGCTCGTCGCCCAGACCGCCCGCCCTTATGTCACCGACGACTACTTCCAGGACGACCGCTTCCAGCACACCTCGACCATCGACGCGGGCGTCCGGGACGAGGGCCTGGTGGCGATCCTCGGCGTGCCCCTGATGCTCGGGCCGCACGTCATCGGCGTGCTCTTCGCGGCCGACCGCCGGGCACGGGTCTTCGAGCGGGAGCAGATCGCGCTGCTCGGCTCGTTCGCCGCCCTGGCGGCCGCCGCCATCGACACCGCGAACCTGCTCACCGAGACCCGCGAAGCACTCGGGGATCTGGAGCGGGCCAACGAGATCATCCGGGACCGCAGCGGGGTCATCGAGCGCGCCTCGGACGTGCACGACCGGCTCGCCGAACTCGTCCTGCGCGGCGGCGGGGTCCACGACGTGGCCGCCGCGGTCTCCCAAGTCCTGGACGGTGCCGTGGAGTTCGCCGAGGCGGGCACCGCACTCGGTGAAGCCTTGGAGGTGTCACGCGCCGAAGGACATGCCGTCCGCCACGGGGACGACTGGGTGGCGGCCGTCGCCGCCGGCGGCGAACTGCTCGGCGCGCTGGTCCTGCACGGCCATCCGGGGCTCGACCCCGTCGACCAGCGCACACTGGAGCGGGCCGCCATGGTCACCTCGCTCCTGCTGCTCGCCCGCCGCTCGGCCGCCGAGGCCGAACAGCGCGTCCGCGGCGAGCTGTTGGACGATCTGCTCGACGCGCGCGACCGTGATCCCCGGCTGCTGCGTGAGCGCGCCGCCCGGCTGGACGCCGACCTCGACACCACGCATGTGGTGCTGGCCGCCCGTCTCGACGCCGTGGCCGCGGACGCGGACCAGGAGGCCGCCGCCCGCCGCAGGCTGTGGTCCGCCGCCTCCCACCTCGCCGCCACCCGGCACGGACTGGCCGCCGCCCGCGACGGCGGCACCGTGCTGCTCCTGCCCCTGCGCCCCGGCGACACCGCGACGGACCTGGCCCGCCGCACGGCCGCAGACCTGGGCATCGCGGTCCACGAGGCGGTCACCGTCGGCGCCTCCGCGCCCGTCGAGAACCTCGCCGCCCGCCCGGACAGCGTGGCCGAGGCCTACGCGGAAGGGCAGCGCTGCCTCGACGCGCTCCGGCTGCTCGGCCGGGCCGGGGACGGCGCCGCCGCCGAGGACTTCGGGTTCCTGGGACTGCTCCTCGCCGGTAGCCGGGACATCGCCGGCTTCGTCGAGCGCACCATCGGCCAGGTCGTGATGTACGACGAGAGACGGGGCACCGACCTCCTGCGCACCCTCGACGCGTACTTCGCGTGCGGCATGAGCCCGGCGCGCACGAAGGACGAGCTGCACGTCCACGTCAACACGGTCGCGCAGCGCCTGGAGCGGGTGGGCCGGCTGCTCGGACCCGACTGGCAGAGCCCGGCCCGCGCACTGGAGATCCAACTCGCCCTGCGGCTGCACCGGTTGTCGTCCACGGCGCGGCACTGACCCCCGCACGCACGGGCGCACGGGGGTCGGTCTCCGGGACACGTCCGCTCCGGTGAACCGGCTCAGGCGGTGCGGGCGTCAGCGGTCGGCGCCGACGCCGTCGCGGGCTCCGCGCCGGGCTCGGCGTCCACCTCCGCGAGGTCACGGTGCCGGGTCTCCTTCGCCACTCCCACCGCGATCAGCGTCAGCAGGACCGCCCCGATCACGTACAGGGCGATCGGAGTGGAGCTGTCGTAGTCCGCCAGCAGCGCGGTCGCGATGAGCGGCGCGGGCGCGCCCGCCGCGACGGACGAGAACTGCGCGCCGATCGACGCGCCCGAGTAGCGCATACGGGTCGCGAACATCTCCGAGAAGAAGGCGGCCTGCGGTGCGTACATGGCCCCGTGCAGGACCAGGCCCACGGTCACGGCGAGGATCAGGTTCCCGAAGCTCCCGGTGTCGATGAGTGAGAAGAACGGGAACATCCACAGGCCGACTCCGGCCGCGCCCAGCAGATACACGGGCCGACGGCCGACGCGGTCCGACAGAGCACCCCAGGCCGGGATGACGGCGAAGTGCACGGCGGAGGCGATGAGCACCGCGTTGAGCGCGGTCTGCTTGGAGAGGCCGGCCGACGTGGTGGCGTACACCAGGATGAAGGCGGTGATCACGTAGTAGCTGATGTTCTCCGCCATGCGCGCGCCCATCGCGATCAGGACGTCCCGCCAGTGGTGCCGCAGCACGGACACCAGCGGCAGCTTCTCGGCGGGGCCGTCCTGGGTCGCCTTGCGCGCCTCGGCCTGTGCGAGGGCCGCCTTGAAGACGGGCGATTCATCGACAGACAGACGAATCCACAAACCGACGATCACCAGCACGCCCGACAGCAGGAACGGAACGCGCCATCCCCAGGACATGAAGGCGGCGTCCGAGAGGACCGCGGTCAGCAGCGACAGCACGCCGGTCGCCAGCAACTGTCCGGCGGGCGCCCCCGTCTGCGGCCACGAGGCCCAGAACCCGCGCCGCCGCGCGTCCCCGTGCTCCGACACCAGCAGCACGGCGCCGCCCCACTCGCCGCCCAGCGCGAAGCCCTGCACCAGGCGCAGCACGGTCAGCAGCACCGGGGCCGCCGTACCGACGGTCGCGTGCGTGGGCAGCAGCCCGATCGCGAAGGTCGCCCCGCCCATCAGCAGCAGACTCAGCACCAGCAGCTTCTTGCGCCCGAGCCGGTCGCCGTAGTGTCCGAAGACCAGCGCCCCGAGCGGCCGGGCCGCGAATCCCACCGCGTACGTCAGGAACGACAGGAGCGTGCCGACGAGCGGGTCGGAGCCCGGGAAGAACAGCTTGTTGAAGACGAGCGCGGCGGCGGATCCGTAGAGGAAGAAGTCGTACCACTCGATGGTGGTGCCGATGAGGCTGGCGGCGACGATGCGCTTGAGGCTGGCGGGGGGTGGGGGAGCGGTCGCGGGGGAGGACATCGGTACCACTTCCTGGCGGTTGGCGGGGACGTGTTCGTGTCGCCATACCGTAGGAATCCGCAGAACAGCGGCACATGTGGTGGGGCACCATAGTTCTGCGTGCGGGGGTGCGTGCGAGCACCATGACGGCGTCACCGGAGCCTCTACGAGAGCCCAAAATCAAGCCACGAGGTTCTACGTGGTGGTCGCTCGTTGGTCCATGTGCGGGGCGGGGTACGTGGAGTTGGAGTGTTCCGGACTGTTCGCGGCGATCGTCTACGTGTTGGTCAACGGCTGCGCCTGGCGGGCTTTTCCTCCGTGCTTCGGAATCTCGCCCCGTGGACCGGGCAGGCCGGGGGACGGGCGAGGTCGGTCAGGTGACCGTCATCGGCCCTGTGGACGTGCGGAGGAGGCGAGTCAGCCTATCGCCGGGTCGAGGGCGAGCTGACATGGGCGCTCCTGGACCGGCCCAATTCGACGCGCACTTCGCGAATCTGTGCGGGGTCGCCCAGGAGCTGACGCCCTGATCTGGGCCTTCGACCAGATCGGTGGCCATCGACAGTGACGGCCACTGCCCGATAACGGGTGATGACCGACCCCTCAGCGCCTTGACGCGCGGGCCGAGGAGCTGTGAGCGGAGTGTGTCCAGGCTTGAGTTCCATCGTGGTTCCGGCAGCGCAATGCCGGGGGTACCGGGCAGACATTGCGAGGTAACGGCCCGCTGGTCCTCTCGATCGGAGCGCATCGAGAGGAAGGCACGGCATGGCGGGTAAGTTTCATCTGGGATGGTTTCTGAACTTCGTCGCGGACGAATGGAACGGGAACTGGGGCGATGGCGGACGGGACTTCACCGGTGACTTCTACGTCGAGATGGCCAGGGATCTGGAGCGGGCCAAATTCGATTACGTGCTGATCGAGGACAAGCTGATGGTGTCGACGGCTTTCGGCGGCACGATGGAGCACGACCTCAAGCACGGGGTGAACCCCAAGCATGACCCGGTTCCGCTCGCCCTCCTGATGGGCAATGCCACGACTCGCCTGGGCGTCATCCCGACGATGTCAACCAGCTTCTACCCACCGTTCCTGCTGGCCAGGCTGTCCAGCACCATCGACCACATCACCAAGGGACGGTTCGGCTGGAACGTCGTGACGTCGGGCGAGGACCGGGCCGCGCAGAACTTCGGCCTCGACAAGCTCTACGAGCACGACGAGCGCTACGTCCGTGCCAGCGAGTACCTCGAGCTTGTCAGCAGGCTCTGGGAGTCGTGGGAGCCGGACGCGATCGTGCGCGACTACGCGACCGGTACGTACGCCGACCACACGAAGGTCCACACGATCGACTTCGAAGGCAAGTTCTTCAGGTCTCGAGGGCCGCTGAACACCGCGCCGTCCCCGCAGCACCGTCCCTCGATCGCGCAGGCCGGCGCGTCACCGCCGGGGCGCGAGCTCGCGGCGCAGCACGCCGACACGATCGTCGCCCCGTCGGACGGCGTCGAGGCGATGAAGGCCTACCGCGACGACATCCACGCCCGGATGCGCGCCCATGGCCGCGACCCCGCGCACTGCAAGGTGCTCTACATCGTCGCCCCGATCGTCGCCGATACGAGGGAGGAGGCGCTGGCCAAGCGGGAGCGGTGGTTCAACGACCCGCGCTACATCGAGTACATGCTGGCCGAGATCTCGTCCATCACCGAGATCGACTTCGCCCAGTTCGACCTCGACAAGCCGCTGCCGGAAGTGTGGACGAACGGCGAACGCGGCGCGCTGAACAGCTTCATCTCCCGCGGCAAGGACAAGACGCTGCGCGAGCTGGTCACCGGCAGCGGCCTGAGCGGCAACGTCCAGTTCACCGGCACGCCCGAGGAGGTCGCCGCGGAGATGGCCGCGGTGATGGACGAGGTCGGCGGTGACGGGTTCCTCATCACCAGCCCGGTGATGCGGCTCAACCGGCGCTACGTCACCGAGATCACCGACGGGCTGATACCCGCGTTGCAGAAAATGGGCCGCACTCGGCAGGAGTACACGACCACCATGCTGCGCGATCACCTGCGGGAGTTCTGACATGGCCGGCAAGCAGTTCCACATGGGCTGGTTCATGAACTTCACGACGAACGAGTGGAACACGCCGTTCGGCAACGACGGCATGCCCTGGAACGGGAAGTTCTACATCGAGATGGCCCAGGCGATGGAGCAGGCCTGCTTCGACTACATCATGATCGAGGACACCCTCATGGTGTCCGAGGCGTACGGTGGCACATCCGAGGCGTACCTGAAGTACGCCAGCATGGCGCCCAAGGGCGACCCGGCGCCGCTGGCCGCCATCATGGCGGCGGCCACCAGCAAGATGGGCGTGGTCGCGACGATGTCGACGACCTTCTACCCGCCCTTCTTGCTCGCCCGGCTCTGCTCGACGCTGGACAGCATCGCCGAGGGCCGCTTCGGCTGGAACATCGTCACCTCGGGCGAGGACGGCTCGGCGCAGAACTTCGGCATGGACAAGCTCACCGAGCACGACCTGCGCTATGACAAAGCGGATGAGTACGTCGACCTGGTGTGCAAGCTCTGGGACTCCTGGGAGCCGGACGCGGTGGTCCGCGACCGGGAGACCAACACGTACGCGGATTTCAAGAAGGTCCGCCCCATCAACTTCTCCGGCACGTACTACAAGTCCCGCGGCCCGCTGAACACGGTGCGCTCGCCGCAGGGCCGTCCGGTCTTCGTCCAGGCGGGCGGGTCGCCGCGCGGCAGGCAGTTCGCCGCCAAGTCCGCCGACTCGATCATCGCCGTGGCCAACGGGGTGGAGGGGATGAAGGCCTACCGCGATGACGTAAGGGCCCGGGCCGCGGCGCAGGGCCGCGATCCCGACGACATCAAGGTGCTGTTCGTGATCGGCCCCGTCCTCGGCGAAACCGAGGAGGAAGCGCGTGCGAAGAAGGAGCGTATGGGCTCCGACCCCGACGCGATCATGCAGTCGCTGGCCGGCCTGTCGTCCGTCACCGACATCGACTTCTCCCAGTTCGACCTCGACAAGCCGCTCCCTCGTCTGGAGACCAACGGTGAGCGGGGCTCGCTGGACAAGTTCGCCCAGTGGGGCAGCAACAAGACGCTGCGTCAGCTCGTCCTCGACAACGGCGGGACATCGGACTCCATCGAACTGGTCGGCACGCCCGATCAGGTCGCCGAGAAGATGGGAGAGGCCAACGAGGCGATGGGCGGCGGAGACGGCTTCCTGATCAGTGCCCCGTACATGCGAGTCAGCAAGCAGTACATCACCGAGATCTGCGAAGGGCTCATCCCCGCCCTGCAGCGTCGCGGGCTGACCCGCACGGAGTACACGGCCTCGCACCTGCGCGACACATTGCGCGAGTTCTGATTTGCGTTACTCGATCCTGGACATCTCGCCCGTCCCGCCCGGCGGGACGGGCACGGATGCCTTCCGGCAGAGCGCGGAGCTGATCTCGATCGCTGAGCGTGCGGGGTACGAACGGTACTGGCTCGCCGAGCACCACGGCATCGGCCACCGCAACGCGGGGTCGGCACCCGAGGTGCTGATCGCGCACCTCGCCACGCTGACCTCGCGGATCCGCGTCGGCTCGGGGGCGGTGCTGATCGACAAGTACCGTCCGTACAGAGTGGCCGATACCTTCCGTGTGCTGCACGCCCTGTTCCCCGGCCGCATCGACCTGGGCATGGGGCGGGGCAGCAGCCCGCCGCCGGTGGAGGCGGCCCTGGGTGGCGCGGATGATTACGACGACGACCCCATGTTCGCCGCGCTGGCCGCGACCACCTCGCTGATGGCGTATCGGGAGCAGTTGGTCGAGCTGCTGGCGTGGCTCTCGCACGACTTCCCGCCGGAGCATCCTTATGCCGCGTATCCGCTCTCACCCGGCGTCGCGGGCGGGCCACAGCCATGGCTGCTCGGGTCCAGTGCCGAGAGCGCCGTCCTGGCCGGCCGGCTCGGCATGCGCTACTGCTTCGCCGCGTTCCTCAATCCGCTGGACGCGCCGTCGGTCCTGTCGATCTACCGCTCGGCGTTCCGCCCGTCTTCCGGCGGGGCGGTGCCGTACGCGATGCTCGCCGTCAGCGCGGTCTGCGCCCCGACCGACGAAGAGGCCGACCTGCTGCGCGCGGGCGCCGAACTACACGCTCGCCGTGTCGCGGACCGCGACCCCGCCGCCGACCTGCCCTTGCCGACCCCGCCGCGGGCCCTCGCCGAGCTCGGCCACGTTCCTGCACCGGTGGCCGTCAAACCGGGGCAGTGGCCACGCCACCTGTCCGGGGCACCGGAGCGGATACGGGAGCAGCTCGCGCTGATCCGCGCCGAGAGCGGAGCGGAGGAACTGATGATCTGCGACTTCGTGGGCGATCACACCGCCCGGCTGCGGTCCTACGAACTGCTTGCCCGGCGGCCGGCTTAGGCCTGTCCGGCGGATCATGCCACAGACGCGGGGCTTGGCACTCCCCTCTGCGGCGTTGGCGCCGGTCACCGACTCCCTCACTCTCGACTTCGCTCGAGCGGGGGCCCCATCGCGTCGACTCCCTCCTCCGCCCTGCAGCTGGACGCTTCCTCGCTCGCACAACCTCGCGCGGGGGCACCCCCGTTCGCCCCGTTCATCGGTGCTGATTGGGCGCCTTCCTTGCGATCGCACGCACCACGCCCCGCTCCCTGATCCAGATCACAACCCCACACAGGCCCTAGAAGGCGCGCAGGTTGCCTCGCAGGTGCGGGTGGTCGTAGCGGGTGCGGGACAGGCCGCGGGCCTGGAGTTCGGGAACCAGCCCGTCGGCGATCTCGGCGATGGTGCGGCGGTTGAGCGGGTTGACGTTGAACAACAGCCCGTCGCCGCCGACCTCCGCCATGACGGCGCCCACTTGGTCGGCGACCTCGGCGGGGGTGCCGACCGGCTCGAACGCGTACCCCCCGGCCGCGACCTCACGCAACGTCGTCCGCTCGCCCTTGCCGAGTCGCAGCGCCAGAGAGCTCTGGTGGCCGTTGGTGCTGAACGAGGTCTCGAGCTGCCCGAGCGGTGTGTCGACGTCGTAGCCGGAGAAGTCGATGTCGGTGATGAACCCCATGCCGGCCAGCCCACGCTCCGGGTGTTGCCACGCCTCGTCGTCGTGCCGCGCCTTGCGGTCGCGGGCCTCGGCCGTGGTCTCGCCGAGGTAAGGGGTGATGAGGAAAAGGACCTTGATCTCGTCCGGGTCGCGTCCGGCGGTCGCCGCGCGGGCCCGCACGTCGTCGCGGTACTCCTTCATCATCTCCGGCGTATTGGCCGAGGCGATGACGCTGTCGGCGTTGCGCGCGGCGAACTCGCGCCCGCGCGCCGACCCACCGGCCTGGATCAGGGCCGGACGGCCCTGCGGAGAGGGGGCTGTGTTCAGTGGACCACGGGACTTGTAGTACGTGCCGCTGAAGTCGACCGGGTTGACCTTGGTGTGCTCGGCGAAGACCCCGGCGGTGATGTCGGCCGGGATCGAGTCCGGCTCCCACGACCCCCACAGCTGCTTCACCAGGTCCGTCATCTCCTGTGCCATGTCATAGCGCAGGTCGTGGGGCGGCTGGGCATCCTTGCCGTAGTTCTGGGCCGCCCGGTCGGAGCTGCCGGTGACGATGTTCCACCCCGCGCGGCCGGCGGAGAGACCGTCCAGTGTGGCGACGAGGCGGGCGAGCAGGAACGGCGGGTATTCCGTCACGGTCAGCGTCGGGACGATGCCGATGCGCCGCGTCGCCAGCAGCATGACCGAGGCGAGCACCGCCGGATCGTGCTTGGGCACCGTCATCGCGTTGCTCAGGTAGATCTCCGACGACTGGCCGTAGGCGTCGCAGACGAAGCTGCTGTCCTCGATGATCAGGTAGTCGAAGCAGGCACGCTCCAGGGAACGTGCGAAGTCCTGGTGGAAGTCGGGGCGCATCCAGTCATGCCCACCCGTGCCGTGCCACGGACTGCGCCAGTCGCTGACCCCGAAGCCGTGGCCGAGGAACCATGCGAGGTGGACGCGCTTGTCGCGGGTCATGACTTACCTCCTTGGGTTTACGCCATAGAAGCGGGAGATCGTTTTCGCCGCGTGTCGGGAGCCGGCGTCGGTGATTGCGCCGGTGTCCGGCTGACGCCTGTGGTGACGTGCCCGCGCAATACATCCAGAACCGTAAGGAATCGCCGGGGTCATGTCGGCGGGGTCTCCTGGCGCAGGCGGATCTCTGGGGCGTCGAACCGTCGGTGCTCCCACTGCCCAGCGTCGGGAGGTGGCCGGTGGGACTGTCGATCGAGTACGCCGAACGTGGGGCGGTATGGACGCGTCGGGTGCGGTGGTTCCTGCCCTTGATGGCGGCGGCCGGAGTGACGATGAGCTTCACCGCTCCGCTGGAGGTGCTGTTCGGTCGTGAGCTCTCGCGAAGCAGCGTGTACATCGGCATCTTCATGCTGACCTCGGCAGTGGGCGTCATTCTCATCGACGTGTTCGGCACCAGGCTCGTCCCTGGCCTGGACGCCAGGGTCGCTCTCACCATCGGGCTGTCCCTGTTCGGCGTGGCGTCCATCGGGATGGGACTGGCGCACGACAACGTGCTGCTGATGGCGTCCCGGGTCGTGCAGGGCTTCGGTGGCGGCATGATGCTCGGCGCCGGCCTGCAGGCGGCTGTGCGGGTGTGCCCCGCGGCCGGGGATACCGCCCGCGCCCTGGGGCGGTTCAACGCTGCCTTCCTCTTCGGCGGTGCGGTCGGGTCGCCCGGCGGGTTGTTGCTCGCCGGGATGATCAGTGGCGAGGCGGGCTATCGGATCGCGCTCGTCGTCACCGGTGTCTGCGCGCTGGTGGTCGCCGCCGCGCTCGCCGCCGCGCTGCCGAACCTGGCGCCGCCGCCCGGCCTGCCGCGACCGCGGCTCGGCCTGCCTCGATTCGGCAGGTCGACCGGCGGCGGCGCCGCTCTCGTGCTGGCGATGTGCGGCGAATTCCTCCGCGGTGGCGTGCTGTTCACCGCTCTTCCGCTCGCGGGCGCGGCACGCCAGTACCCCACTGTCACGATCGCCCTCGCGATCGCGCTCATGTCCGCTTTCGAGATTGCCGTCCTCACCGTGGCGTACCGCCTCATCCGGCGCGTCGGAGTCGTCGCCGTGCTCCTCACCGCGTTCGCGCTGGGAACGGTATGCGCGACCGTCCTCGCCCTCACTTCGGATCGGACGGTCTACCTGGCGATGTCGGTGCTGTTCGGCGTCAGCCTCGCCGGGGCGACCGCGAGCCTTCCCGTGCTGGTGGTCGCGCAGGTCGGGGACTCCTCGGCCGGCCTGGCGAAATTCCGCATCTCCGCCGGCATCGGTGTCCTCGGCGGGACCGTCGGCTGCGCCGTGCTGGGCACGCAGATCGGGATGGCCGCGCTCTTCGGGATCATCGCCATCGTCCTGCTGGGCAGCGTACAGCTCACCCACTTCGTCGGGCGTCGCATGGCGATCACGTAGCCGCCGGCCCGCGAAGGGCTGGTCACCCGCGGACCCGAGACCGGAACCCGCGCGGCGGGCGCGTGGCTGCTGTTCATCGACGAGCTCAGCCGGGTGGCCCGGTTCGGCGACGAGTCGTCCCGCCCGGATCGAGGCGCGCGCCCACTGGACAGTCCTTCGGGTGCCCGCCGATGGTCCGCGACCGGCTGCGGCTGCCGCCCGGACCCTCGGTTCTCATGATCGAGGCTCTGCTGAGGCAGGACGACGCCCCTGGCCAAGGCTCAACGTCAACTACGCGGCGCCCAGTGATGAGCAGTCCGCCTGCTTCAACGTGCAGGGTGGACGGCGAGGGCCGGGGCGCCAGAGGAGCCCCGGCCCTCGCCGTCCACTGTTTCTCCGCCCGTGACGACCACGTCGGCACGGTTTTCCAGGTCTTCGGCACCCCCGGCCGGACTCCGCGGAATGTCACTGGCCGTAACTCGCCCTGTCAGCAGCTGACTTGGCGCCGATGAGCACGAAGGCGATGGACACCGGTCGGTCACCGCGATTGCGCCAGCCGTGGCGGGCCCGGGGGGACCGCTCGATCTGTTCGGCGGCCGCACCAGCCGAACGGGTGCGTCGCTCTGCTCGACGAACGAGCCGAGCAGCCTGGTGAAGGAGCGGAGTTACCCGAACACGTGGGAGGCCTCGTCGACCCCGGGCCCACGAGGCCGTCCACGAGAGACAGAAGCCGCACAGCAGGAATGCGGCTTCCGGCTCGTCGAGTCTGTCTGGTCCGTCGCGCGCAGGCGGTGGTACAACAGGCCGTCGCCGCGTTGAGGTGTTCGGTGAGCGCCCTTTTGGTGGCGACCATGCGCGGGTGATCGGCGGGAACCCGAGTGCCGGCGTTGCTGGGGGTCTCAGGGGGTGGCGAGCCAACCGGGGCGGACGTGAGCACGAGACCGACCGCCGGCCCGAGAGTCCGGATCGGCGGCCCGCTCTCATGCGCTCGATGCGAGCTCGTGGAAGCCGCTGCGGTGGAAGACCATCGGGGGAACGTCGGGATAGATGTCGAGTGCCTCGATCTTCAGCAGCACGATCGCGTGATCGCCTGCCACGACGACCTCGTAGATGGAGCACTCGAGCCACAGCGTGGCGCCGTGCACGAGAACCGCCCCGGTCTCGGTGGCGACCCAGTCGACGCCGGCGAAGCGTTGGCCGTTCTTCGACGCGAGCGAACGCGCCACCGAACCGTGCTCGCCGGCCAGCACACTCACCCCCAGGCGACTCGCCTCGGCCAGCCGCGGCCAGGTGGAGGACGTGTTGGCCACGCAGACGGACACCAGGGCCGGATCCAGCGAGACAGAGGTGAACGAGCTGGCGGCCATCCCCTCCGGGACGCCGTCCACCATCGCGCAGAAGGCGGTCACGCCACTGGGGAAGCAGCCGAACGCCTGCCGGAGCAGGCCGCCGTCGAACCGCATGTCGGATGCCCGGATCATGGCGTCACCACCGCCGGGACGTACTTCCTGGCCGACTCGAGCCAGATGGCCAGGTCCGGCGAGGTCTCGTACTCCGAGTCGATCAGGTACAGGCTCGGCGCGGGGCAGCTGGCTCCGATCTCGACCAGCACCGGACGCAGGGTCAGTTCGGGTGCGAGCGCGTGCTGGAGTCCGGCCCCGAGCATCACGGGGAACGTCGGGATCCCGCCCAGTTCGCCCTGTCCGAACTGGTCGAGAAACAGCTTGAGGAGACCCGTGTACGTGGCCTTGAACGTCGGTGACGCCACCACGAGCGAGTCGGCGCCCAGCACCGTGGCCTTTGCCTCGGCCACCTTCGGGTCACCCCAGCCGAGCAGGCCGGCCCCGAGATCCACCACGTCGACCACCGCGGACGGCGCGCTCCCGCTGAGTTCCCGAGCGATCAACTCGGCGGCAGCCCGGGTACGCGACATCGGCTTGGGGTTACCAACGACAACGACCGTCATATGAGTCCTCCGTAGCAGCGGACGAATGCTGACCCCGTCAGTGAAGGAGCGGCGGATTTCCCGGTCAGGTGTGGGCAGTAAACCTTCCATTGCGCCGCTGCCACCTCGCCGGCCCAAGCGCCTGGTCGGCGCAATCGCCTCGGAACGGTCGTGATCTGTCGGTGTCACGCCGCCTGGCTAGCTTCCACACGAAGGTCGGCGGCAGGACCGTACGCCGTCGCAGGAAGAGAGCGGGAGGCCGGGTTGCAAGCCAAAAAGTTCCACCTGGGCTGGTTCATGAACGGCTACCGCGTGCACGGCTGGCGGGACCAGTGGATCGGCACGCACAAGTCCGAGGGGATGCTTCCGGACTTCTACGTCGACATGGCGCGCTCCCTGGAGCGCGCGTGCTTCGACTACTTCATCCTCGAGGACTCGTCGTTCGTACCCGACGCCTGGCAGGGCAAGCACGACTTCTACCTGGAGAACGCGTACGCGGTCCCCAAGTTCGACCCGTCGGTCCTGGCCTCGATCCTCACCCAGAACACCTCGCGCCTGGGGATCGTCGCGACGCTGGCGATCACGGAGTACCCCCCGTATCTGCTCGCACGGCTCGTCTCGACGATGGACCACGTCTCCCGGGGCCGGGCCGGGTGGAACATGGTCACCGCGAGCTCGGACCGTGCGGCACAGAACTACGGCCACGACGCCCAGCCGGATCACGACGTCCGCTACGACATGGCCGAGGAGTTCGCCGAGCTGGTCGTCAAGCTCTGGGAGTCCTGGGAGCCCGGTTCCATGGTGGTCGACCAGGACGGCATCTTCGCCGATCCGTCCAAGGTCCACTCGGTGGACTTCGAGGGGACGTTCTACAAGTCGCGGGGCCCCATCAACTCGGCCCGCTCCCCCCAGGGCAGGTCGGTCATCGTCCAGGCGGGCGGATCGCCCAAGGGCCGTGCCTTCGCCTCGAAGTACGCCGACTCGATCATCGCCTCGGCGACCACGGTCGAGCAGATGAAGGAGTACCGCGACGACGTCCGGGCTCGTGCCGAGGCGCACGGTCGCGACCCGGACTCCGTGAAGGTGCTGTTCCTGGTGTCACCGGTCCTGGGCGAGACCCATCAGGCGGCCGTGGACCGTCGGCAGCAGGCCCAACAGGAGGCGGCCGCCAACCCGGTGACCCGCCTCGCCGGGATGGGCTACGCCACGGACATCGACTTCTCCGTGTTCGACCTGGACACCCCGATCAAGGATCTGGCGTCCCAGCTGGTGACCAACGGCCACCAGAGCTCGCTGCAGCAGTTCGTCGCCCACAACGGGGACCGCACTCTGCGCGAGGTCGCCGCGCAGTCGTCCACCAGCGCCGGACAACGCGTCGAGCTGCTGGGGACGCCGTCCGAAGTCGCCGACCAGATGGGTGACGTCATGGCCACGGTGGGCGGCGACGGGTTCCTGCTCACCCAGGACGTTCTGACGCGGCGCTCCATCAGTGAGGTCTGCGACGGGCTGGTGCCCGAGTTGCAGAAGCGCGGGCTGACACGGACCTCGTACTCCTATGAGATGTTCCGCGACAACCTGCTCGAGTTCTGACGTGGCTTCCCCGTCCTGGGGGATGTCCCGAACGCCGGTCGAGCGCGCGGAGATCCAACGCAGGAGCCTGCGCGTGCTCACCCTGGGACAGGTGGTGGGCGCCGGTGCGCTCGGTGCGGCCGTCACGATCGGCGGCTTCGTGGTCGAGGACATCGTCGGCGTCGCCACGCCGTGGGTGGGTCTGTCGACCGCGGCCGTCACCGCGGGCTCGGGAGTCATGGCGCAGGTGCTCGCCCGGGTCATGGCGCTGCGCGGACGGCGGGTCGGCATGCAGCTGGGCTACGCACTCGCCGCCTCGGGAGGTCTTGTCGCGTGTGCCGGCGTGCAGATCTCCTCCCTCGCGCTCTTCCTGTGCGGCCTCCTGCTGTACGGCGCCGGTTCCGCCACCAACCTGCTCGCCCGGTACGCGGCGACCGACTTGGCCGAGCCGGACCAGCGAAGCCGGGCGATGGGCCGGATCCTGTTCGCGGCCACCTTCGGAGCGATCTTCGGCCCGACTCTCGTCGGACCCGCCGAGGCGCTCGGCCAATCCGTGTTCGGGCTCGAGAAGTACGCCGGTCCCTGGCTGCTGAGCTCGTTCTTCTTCGTCTGCGCGATGGTCAACGTGGGCGTGCGACTACGCCCCGACCCCTTGGCCGTCTGGGCGGAGGGCAATGTCGCGACCGTCGCCGTCCGGTCGATCCGCGTCACCGGCTCACTGCGGGTGATCGCCACCACACCCGCGGCCCGGCTGGCTCTGCTCTCCATGGTTGTCGCCCAGGCCGTGATGGTGGGCGTGATGGCCATGTCACCGATCGAGATGAAGACGCACCACCACGAGGTGATCATCCCTTTCGTGGTCTCGGCCCATATGGCGGGCATGTTCGCCTTCAGCCCGCTCGTCGGTCGCTTCGCGGACCGCTTCGGGCGGCTCGTGACGATGCGGTACGGCGCGTTCGTGCTCGTTCTCGCCGGCTGCGCAGGGACGGTGGCGGACAACGTCACCATGATGTTCGTCTCGATGTTCACCGTGGGGCTCGGTTGGGCGCTCGTCTTCATCGGCGCCTCGACGCTTCTGGTGGACACCGTCACCTCCGGTGATCGGGTGCAGGTCCAGGGCGCGGCGGACTTCGTCACCGCTGTCTCCGGCGGAGTCGCCGGAATCCTGTGCGGGTTCCTGCTCAGCTGGATCGGGTTCTCCGCGCTCGCCCTGGGCTCCGCGTGCCTGAGCCTGCTGATCCTCCTCGGGGTGTCCGGTCTGCGGCGACGGGAGAAGGCAGCGGTGAACACAGGATGACCACGGACGAAGCACGATCCACGCCACACTCGACCGACCCGGCGCCGTCGTACTCGTTGCGGGCGCTGTTCCAGGTCCCCGGCTACCGCTACCTCTGCGTGAGCTCCTTCGTCTGGCACACCACGCGGTGGGGTGGCCTGTTCACCACGAGCTACCTGCTGGCCCAGATGTCCGGATCGCCCATCCTCAACCAGGTGGTCGGCGCGCTCGTCTTCCTCCCGATGCTCATCGGTGGCTTCGTGGCGGGGGTGATCAGCGACCGACTTGACCGCCGCAAGCTCGTCCGTCGCGTCCAGTTGGTGCTGATCCCGGTCCAGTTCGCGATGTTCGGACTCGTCCAGTCCGGACGGGTCGAGGTCTGGATGACCCTTCCCTTCATGTTCGCGCTGGGAATCGGGGGGCTGGTGAACATGACCGCGCAGCGCCCCCTCATCTACGAGACCGTCGGTCCGCGTTTCGCCGGGCAGGCGATGACGATCGAGGCCACCGCACAGGCGGGGTCGGCCATGTTCGGCACGCTCGCCGGTGGTGCGCTCATCGACCACGTGGGCATGGGAGCGGGATTCGCCGGGATGGGCGTGCTGCTGTGCGTTTCGGCGGCCTTGCTGCGGCTGGTCCCCAGTCCTCGCTACGCCACCCCGCGCGACCCCGGTGTGCGCGTGTCGATCGTCACGCAGGCCGCCGCCAGCATCAGGCTCGCCCGGCGCAGCCGGCGCCTGATGGCCACTTTGGGTGTGACCGTGGCGATGAACCTGTTCATGTTCGGCTACGTTCCCCTGGTACCTCTCGTGGCCGCTGAGTTCTCCGCCGACGCCGTGCTCGCCGGCGCCCTGGGCGCCGCTGCGGGCGGCGGCCAGATCCTCTGCGGAATCGTCCTGAGCACCCGGCCGCTCGTGAGGCGTGGACTGGTCTTCGCGGTCGGCTCGATGGTCGCTCTGCTCGGCCTGTTCTGCTTCTCCACCGCACCCATATTCCAACTCGCGTTCATCGCGCTGTTCGTGGCCGGGATGGGACAGGCCGCGTTCGGGTCCATGCAGAGTCTCCTCGCGATCGAGTCCGCACACGACACCGAACGCGGCGTCGCCCTGGGGGTGCTCAGTACCGCGATCGGCGCGATGCCGATAGGAATGGTGCTGATCGGAGCGGGTGCCGAACTGCTCGGCACCAGGAACGCCCTGATGCTGTCGTCCCTGGTCGGGATGGCCGCGGTACTGACGGTCGTCCTGCGCCTGCGCGACCTGCTGTCAGCCGCCCCGGAGACCGCTCTCCGCCCTGCTCCCGGGACCTGAGTACGCCTCCCTCCGCGCCGGCACAGACGGCGTGCCAGAGCCCGCATTGTGACGCGCGCCCCTGGCCCCTCGTGACGCGCACCTCTGGCCTTCCGAGTGCCCCTCATGGCTTCGGCCGCTCCGTGACTAAAACACTGTCTGTTACGAACCAGGCGCAATAGGAAAGCCACGATGACGACGCTGCGGTGTCACACACCGCCGCTTTGATCTGGCGAACAGCGTGGAGACGAGCCGAACGCCTCGCCTCATCCCTCACCGCACTGTCCAAGTTGCTTCGTGAGTCCCCGCCGTAGGAGGCGTCCGTGCCCACCAAGACCGAAGCCCAGCACAGACCGGAACCGCGCACCCAACTGAGCCGTCGCAGCCTGCTCAAGGCAGCCGGCATCACGCTCGGCAGCGTCAGCCTGATGAGCCTGCTCGAGGCCTGTGGCACCGATGAGGCCAGCGAGGACGGCGCGGGCAACCTCACCCTGCGCATGCCGTTCCTGCAGGACATGCAGGTCCCCGACCCGGACATCATGTACGAGGGCGAGGGCGTGCAGGTCATGCACGCGTGCTACGACGGCCTCGTCACCTACAAGTCCGGCACGTCCGAGATAATCCCGCAGCTGGCGGACTCCTGGACGGTCTCCGACGACCAGCTGACCTACACCTTCAAGCTGAAGCCGGACGTCACGTTCCACGACGGTACACCCGCCGACGCCGAGGCGTGGTTGAAGAGCTTCAAGCGTCGGGCCGGGGTCAAACAGGGACCTGCCTACATGGTGGAGGGGATCGAGAAGACCACGGCGAAGGACGCGACCACCCTCGTCATCAAGCTCAAGGAGCCCAACAACGCCTTCCTCCACTACGCGGCCTGCCCGTGGAAGATGCTGGTGACCAGCCCGACGGCGGTCACCAAGAACGCGGTGGGCGGCGACCTGGCCCAGAAGTGGCTCAAGACCCACGACGCGGGCACCGGTCCTTATGTCATGAAGGAGTTCGTGCCGGGGAGCCACTACGTCCTGGAGCGATTCGACGGCTACTGGGGCGCGCAGCCCTATTTCAAGACGATCCGGATCCAGATCACCCCCGAGATCGCTACCCAGAAGCTCCAGCTGGACCAGGGCGCGTTCAATCTGGTCAGCCACGGGTTTGCCATCGCCGACGTGCTCAGCTACCGGAAGAACAAGAAGTTCGCGGTCGCCACGAACCTCGGCGCGTCGATGATGTCGCTCTACATGAACCCCGGCGCGGGCATGTTCAAGGACAAGTCCCTGCGGCAGGCGATGATGACCGCCATCGACCGCGCCACTGCGGTCGAGACGTCCTTCAAGGGGCTCACCACGGTCCAGGAGAACTTCTGGCCGGAGAACATGTTCCCCAAGGGGCTCGCACCCTTCGACCCGAAGGTCGACCTCGCTCCGCTGACCAAGAAGATCGCCTCGCTGTCGAACAAGAAGATCGACTTCGCCTGGGTGTCGTCCAACGGCGCGCCGGCCCAGCAGATGGCCGAGCTGATCCAGACCCAGCTCGCCCCGACCGGGCTGGAGATCACCATCCGGGCAATGCCCTCGGCGGAGTGGTTCGACCTGTGCAACCAGCCGGCCGAGAAGCGGCCGGACCTGCTCCTGGGGACGATGGGCGGTGACGCGCTGCACCTGGACACCGCGCTGCGGATCTTCCTGCGCACCGGCGCGAAGCCGCTGAACGCGTTCCAGTACGGCAACCCCAAGGTGGACGCGCTCATGGACGAGGCGATCACCAAGGGCACCGAGGACAAGACCAACGACGTCTACCTGAAGATCACCGACATCATCGCGGACGAGGCCCTGTGGGTCCCGTTGTGCCGTATCCCGCAGAACTTCGTCACCCACTCCGACCTCGCGGGGATCGAGCTCGATTCGTACCTTCCCTACGTCTTCAACCCGGCCAAGATCGAACGGGTCTGAGCCGGTGGCGGCCTGCCCGTTGGAAACGCCTCTCGCGACCGTAACTCCGGTTCAGACAGGCTGAGTTGGGCCTGTTCTCAGTCCCGAGGAGACCGGCGAGGTCCATGAGGAAACGAGCGAGGTCCGGCTCGACGAAGCGCCTGATCTCCCTCCGCCCGCGACCGACAAGTCATCTTGCGCACGTACCTGGAGGGGCTGGAGCAGAACTCCTACCTCACCGACATCGTCACCACCACCAGGCTGAGGAGGGCATCAACCATGACCAGCACCAGCACTCCCGGGAACAGCGCCGCGGCACTCGCCGAACCACCGACCGCGTCACGCGCTCGGGTGGAGGACCTCACGGTCACCTTCAGGCGTCGAGGAGTGCCCGTCCACTCCCTGCGCGGCGTCACCCTGGACATCGCCCCCGGCGAGATCCTCGCCGTCGTCGGTGAGTCCGGCTCGGGCAAGAGCGTGATGGCGCTGGCCCTCCTCGGGCTGCTCGCCGGGGACCCGATGCCCGTCGTCACCGGAAAGGCCGAGGTGTGCGGCGTCGACATGGTGTCCGCGTCGGACGAGGAGCGGCGCCGCGTGCGCAAGCTGCACCTCGGCGCGGTGTTCCAGGACCCCATGACCTCGCTCAACCCCACGATGCGCATCGGTCGCCAGGTGGTGGAGGCGACCGGGTCCGAGGAGGAGGCGCTGCGGCTTCTCGACCTCGTCGGCGTCCCGGACCCCAAGCGGCGGATGAAGGCGTTCCCCCACGAACTGTCGGGTGGGCTCAGGCAGCGCGTGATGATCGCCATGGCGGTCGCCGGCAAGCCCGAGCTGGTGATCGCCGACGAGCCGACCACGGCACTCGACGTGACGGTGCAGGCCCAGGTCCTCGCCCTCATCCGCGACCTCTGCGACAAGCTCGGCACCTCCTTCATCCTGGTCACGCACGACATCGGCGTGGCCTCGCAGGTGGCGGACCGGATCGCGGTCATGTACGGCGGTCGGGTGGCCGAGATCGGGAAGACGGAGGAGGTCCTGCGAGCACCATCACATCCCTACACCGTGGGCCTGCTGAACGCCCGGCTGGATCTCGACCTGCCGACCGGCCGACCGATCCCGGCGCTCCCTGGCGAACCGCCGGATCCTCGGGCACATCCACAGGGCTGCGCCTTCGCGCCGAGGTGCTCGGCGGCGGTCCATGACTGCGCCGAGGTTCTGCCGGTGCCGACCCCCGCGGCCACGCACTCGGGGGTGGCGGCCTGCATCATCCCCGGAGCGACGAGCCAAGAGACGATACTCGCCGCCGCACCGTCGTTCCGGCCCATGGCCGAAGTCGACGACACCGCTCCCGCACTGCGGATCAACGGCGTCGACAAGCACTTCACAGTCAGACGCGGGCTGCTCAAGAAGGACGAGCTCCACGCGTTGCGGAACGTGATTCTCGAGATCGCTCCCGGCGAGTCGATGGCCGTCGTGGGCGAGTCCGGGTCGGGGAAGTCGACGCTGCTCCGCGTCGTCGCGGGGCTGATGGCGCCCGACGGCGGGGATGTCGAGCGACCCGGCGGCCGGCCTCAAATGGTGTTCCAGGACGCCGGTGCCTCGCTCACGCCCTGGCTGACCGTGGGCGAGATCGTGGGCGAGCGGCTGCTCAAGGAGAACAACAGGGCAGACCGCCGGGAGCTGGTCGACCGGGCACTGCGCCAGGTGGGGCTTCCCCCGGACGTGGCCGGCATCAAGGCGGGCCTGCTCTCGGGCGGTCAGCGCCAGCGGGTGGCGTTCGCCAGGGCCGTCATCGTCCCTCCGAAGCTGCTGCTGTGCGACGAGCCCACCTCCGCTCTGGACGCCTCCTTGGCCGCCTCCGTGCTCAACCTGCTTCAGGACCTGCGGCGCGAGCTCGGGATGGCCGTCATGTTCGTCACCCATGACCTGGCCGCCGCGCGCTTCATCTCCGACCGCACCGCGGTGATGTACCTCGGGCAGATCGTCGAGCTGGGCCCGACCGAGGAGGTCATCAGCTCCCCCAAACACCCTTACACCAAAGCCCTGCTGGCCGCGATCCCCACCCCTGGGGCCGCTCCGGTGCGACTGCCGGGCGAGCCGGCGAGCCCGCTCTCCGTGCCGTCGGGTTGCTCGTTCCACCCGCGCTGCCGCGAGCGGATCGACCGATGCTCCACCGAGGCGCCGTTCCTCTACTCCATCGACGGCGTCGGGGGCCGGGAGGCCTCGTGCCATCTCCTCAGCGTTCCCGCGAACAAGGGATGACCAGGCGTGGTTCACCCCGTCCACCGAGGGGCGGACCACGGTCGCAGCGGCGCAATGCGAGTGCCATGACGGCGCATTCGTCGTGACACCGGCGCTGGATGTCATGGGTTCACCACGGACCAAGGCACGCAATGGAGCAGTGCCGACCTGCCCGGCGATCTCGTTCGCGGCAGCGGAGGCAGCAGGAGAGGCAGGAAAAGGCACATGACGATGTTCCACCTGGGTTGGTTCATGAACTTCACGCCGCCGGACTGGCAGTCCGAGTCGGCTTCCCCGGACGTGAAGAACTGGGCCAACGGCAAGTTCCACGTCGACATGGCCCGGTCGATGGAGCGGGCCTGCTTCGACTTCATGATGATCGAGGACACCGTGATGGTGGCCGACGCGTACGGCGGCACCATGGAAGGTTCCCTCAAGAACGCCGTCTTCGCGCCCAAGCAGGACCCGATCCCGCTGGCCGTCATGGTCGCCGCCAACACATCGAAAATGGGCGTGGTGGCCACCA
>NZ_JBQQCG010000038.1:0-106423 GCF_052245575.1 Streptomyces sp. 2A115
GCCCAGGAGGGGGGACGCCCCCCCCCTCAGGGCCCAAGCCGCTTTGCCGTGGGCGCGTATTGCCGCAGTCTGGCTGAAAGTCGACAGATCGGGTGTCGGGCCCCGGGTGCGTCGGCGGCGGGGCGCGAGGCCGCTTACTCATCTGGTGATGGCCCGTCGACGGGTCCTGGAGTGGAACCGGTCGCGAATCTGCTGTGAAGGTCTCCAAGTAGGCGGTGGAGCAGGGTTGTTGAGCCACTTCAAACTGCTAAGATCATCACACTTTTCAGTAGGCTGACGGCACGTCAAATGCGTGCACGGGGGACAGTCTCTAGGGCCCCATCGCTAAGGAGCGGCTGTTGGTCCGCCGGTATGGTCCGCGGCCGGACGAGGCCCGCGATCTTGGCCTGAACCCAGCGGACGACAACTACGCCTGCCGCGAGGCGACTTGAAGAGAGTCTCATGACGTCATTGATCCAGGATCCGCTGTTGTGGATCTCCCTCCTGGTCTTCGTCGCTGCGATTGCCGCAGTGATGCGCGCCCGGAGAACCAACCTGGCACTCCGCAGGGAGAACGTTGCCCTGCAGAGCGCCCACGACGCCGAGCGAGCTCGGCTCTATGCGGAACACACGGCGCTGAGCGACGTACACGCGGCCGACGTGGCGGCAGTGCGCAAGGATGCGGAAGACACCATCAAGGCCGTCCTGAAGTCGGCGATGCGCTCTCTCCAACTCCTCGCCGACGAACAGCAGTTCCTGATCGCGAACGCGCAGAAGGAGCACGGGGACAACCCGGATGTCCTCTCCGTCCTGATGCAGATCGACCACGCCAACAGCCAGTTCGGCCGCCGTGCCCAGGGCATCGCGGTGCTGTGCGGCGGCTGGCTCGGCCGACGCGAGATGTCCACCGCTCCGCTGTACGACGTGGCCCGCAGCGCGCAGGGCCGCATCAAGCAGTTCGACCGGGTGAACATCAACTCGCAGGTGAACGTGGCGCTGGCCAGCAAGGCCGTCGAACCCGTGGCGGTGGTCCTGGCGGAGCTGCTGGCCAACGCGACCCGCTCCAGCGCACCCGGCACGCGTGTCGACATCAACATCCAGGCCGTGCCCACCGGAGTCTGCCTGATCGTCGACGACGCCGGTGTGGGCATGAGCCAGGAGGAGATGGCCCGCTCCACGGCTCTGCTGTCCCCTCAGGGGCCGATCGACATCACCAGCCTCGGCGACCCGCCCAAGTTCGGCTTCGCCGTCTCCGGGATGCTCGCCACCCGATACGGCTTCAAGGTGTCGGTCGATTCCGTGTCCCCCTACGGCGGCGTACGCGCGGTGATCCTTTTGCCTGAGAGCCTCCTGGCGAACGACGTTCCCGAGCCCGCGGGCGGAGCCGAAATGGAAGAGAGCGAGGCGGAGGCCGAGGCCCCCGCGCCGCAGCGGCTGACTCCGGTGGCCACTCCGGCACCGCCCGTCCAGATCGGCACGACGGCGGGCGGTCTTCCCAAGCGAAGGCGGCGGTCCAGCCCCGTCGCGGTGGTGCCGTCGCCCGAGGGGATGGAGCCGGAACACAACAGCGAGGTGACGGCTTCGCGTATCGGGGCGTTCGGGCGCGGGACGCTGCGCGGGCGGGAAACGACCACTACGGAAGGACCTCAGGACCAGTGAACGCCGATCTGTCATGGGTGCTGAATGACGTGCTTCAGGTGCGCGGAGCCCGCCACGCGATCCTCGTCTCGTCCGACGGTCTGCTGCTGGAACGGTCCAGTGACATCGGGCGCGACGACGCGGAGAAGAACGCTGCCGCGATGAGCTCGATGCAGTCCCTGGGCCGGGCCGCCGCCGGCTTCGTCGGCGCCGGGCAAGGTGTCTGGAAGCAGACCCTCATCGAGTACGACGGCGGCTGGATCTTCCTCATCGCCGCGGGCAGCGGTGCCTACCTGGCCGTGTCCGCGGCCCTGGAGGTGGACATGGAGGCCATGTCGTTCCGGATGCAGCAGCAGGTGAGCGTCCTCGGGACGGCGATGACCACGCCTCCCCGTCAGAACGCCGGTGCCGAGGCATGACCACGCCTGGCGAGGAAGCGCCGGTCACAAGCGACTTCGTCCGCTCGTACGTCATCACCGGCGGCCGGCGCCTGCCGACCGCGGACGATCTGTCCCTGCACACCCTGGTGTCCCTGGCCCCCGACCGGGAGCCGCCCCTGGCGGCCAGCCCCGAGGTGCGGGCCATCTGGGAGCTGTGCGCGGGCGGCTACCTGGCCGTCGCCGAGGTGGCCGGCCACCTGAAGCTGCCGGTGGGCGTGGCCCGACTGCTGCTGACCGATTTATTCGAGCAGGGGCATCTGCTGCGCCGCGCGGCACCCCCTCGCGCCCAGTCCGTCGACAGAGGAATTCTCGAAAGGGTGCTGCATGGACTCGAATCCAAATACGGCTGAGACGATCTACGTCTCGGATGCGGTGACCACTACGGCGAAGATCCTCGTCGTCGGGCACTTCGCCGTAGGCAAGACGACCTTCATCGGCGCGCTCTCGGAGATCACCCCGCTGCGCACCGAGGAGAAGATGACGCAGGCGTCCGTCCATGTGGACGACCTGCGGGGCGCACCGGACAAGATCACGACCACTGTCGCCCTGGACTTCGGCCGGCTGACCGTGGGCGACGAGCTGGTGCTCTATCTGTTCGGGACGCCCGGCCAGCAGCGGTTCATGCAGGTGTGGGAGGACATGACCCAGGGTGCGCTCGGCGCACTGCTGCTGGTCGACCCCTCCCGGCTGGCCGAGACGTTCCCCGTCATCGACCTGGTCGAGAAGTACGGCCTCGAATACGCCATCGCGGTGAACACCTTCAACCCGGACGCCCAGTACGACGTGGAGGAGATACGCGAGGCGCTGGATCTGCTCCCCGACACCCCCGTCGTGTACTGCGACGCGCGGGACCAGGCGTCGTCCGCCAAGGCGCTGATCGCTCTTGTCCAACATCTGCTCACCCGCGCGGCCTGACCCCCGGGCCTTCGTCACCCCCAGGTCCGGGCCGCGAGGACTCCGGTAACGCAAAGGAACACGCTCATGGACTATCAGCACGCGGCCGCCGCACCAGGTGCTCCGGCAAGATGCCCGATGCACGGCGAGGACTTCGCCGCCGAGCCGCACCAGATGTACGACCGCCTGCGGGCGCAGGGTCCCGCGGCACCCGTCGAGCTCGCCCCCGGCGTGGACGCCACCCTCATCGTCCAGCACGAGATGGCGCTGAGGGTTCTTCAGGACACCCGACTGTTCGTCCGCGACTCCCGCCGCTGGGCAGCGCTGAACGAGGGCCGCATATCCCTCGACAACCCCGTGCTGCCGATGATGGCCTACCGGCCCAACTGCCTGTTCACCGATGGCGCGGTGCACCTGCGGCTGCGCAAGGCCGTCACCGAGAGCCTCGACCGGCTCAACATCAACCGGATCCGCCGGGATGTCGAGCCGATCGCCGACTATCTCATCGACCAGTTCAGCGAACGCGGTCGCGCCGACCTCCTCAACGACTACGCCAAGCTGCTGCCGCTGCTCCTGTTCAACAAGCTCTTCGGCTGTCCGGCCGACATCGGCGACCGCCTGACCAGCTCGATGTCCGCCATCTTCGACGGCAAGGACGCCCTGCGCGCCAACGAGGAACTCACCGCCTGCCTCATGGAGCTGATCACGCTCAAGCGCCGTGAGCCCGGCGACGACATGACCTCCTGGCTCATCCAGCACCCGGCCGGCCTCAACGACGAGGAGCTCAAGGACCAGCTCGTCATGCTGATGGGCGCGGGCGTCGAACCCGAGCGCAACCTCATCGGCAGCGCGCTGCTCCTCCTGCTGTCCGACGGTCCCTCGGGACGCGGCACCGGCATGCTCGTCGACGAAGCGCTGGACCACGTGCTGTGGAACAACCCGCCCATCGCCAACTACGCCACGCACTTCCCGCGGCAGGACGTGGACCTCGGCGGGGTCGTGGCCGAGGCCAACTCCCCGGTGGTCATCAGCTTCGCCGGCGCCAACAACGATCCCGCCCTCAACGAGGCCCGCCGGGCGCACGGCAACGGCGCCCACCTGGCCTGGGGAGCCGGCGCGCACGCCTGCCCCGCCAAGGACCCGGCCCGGATCATCGCGCTGACCGCCATCGAGAAGATCCTCAACTCGCTCCCCGACCTCGCCCTCTCGGTTCCCAGCAAGAACCTGATGTGGCGTCCGGGTCCGTTCCACCGGGCGCTGGTCGCGCTGCCGGTGCGGTTCAGCCCGACACCCGCCACCCGTGTCGCGGCGGCGCTCCAGCAAGCGGCGGCGTCCCGGCCCGTGACAGCCCAACCGGCTCCGGCGCCCACTGCCGCCTCCCCGGAACCGGCCAAGAAGAAGGGTTTCTGGAGCTCGTTCCTCGACACGTTCCGGCTCTGACACGGCATGTGACGGGAGCAACACGCAGGGGTGCATGACAGAGGAGGTCGGAAGGGTAGGTTCCGCCAGTAACGGTAACGCCCTGCCCAAAGGAGCTCCGCGTGACCGCTGTTGGTGACATACGCGGCACAACCCACGACCGCCGAGCCGTCATCTCCGTTCTCCGTCGTCTCCGCGCCCCCGATGGGCAGAGCAACCCCTTCCCCCTCTGGGCGGAACTGCGGAGCATGGGAGACGTCGTACCCGCCCCCTGGGGTGGTTACTTCATCACCGGATTCGAGGCATGCAGCCAGGTCCTGCGCGGCAGGAACTGGCTCGTGCCCGACTTCGCCTGGCAGGAGCGGCAGCCGGACGCCGAACGCTGGCACGCACCCGCCACCTTCGAAATGAGCAGCAAACTCTCCCGGCTCAACGCACCCGCGCACACGTCTCAGCGCCGCAGTCTGGGCAATCCCTTCGACCGCCAGACCATCGAGGACATGCGGCCCGAGATCGCCGCGCACACCACCCGGCTCCTCGACGACCTGGAAGAGCGACTGCGCACCCACGGCGAGGCAGACTTCGTCGCCACCGTCAGCGAGAAGCTGCCGATCCACACCGTCGGCCGCTGGCTCGCCCTCCCCGCCGAGGACTACGCGCACATTCTGGACATGACCCACCGCCAGGTCCACGCCCAGGAACTGCTGCCCACCAAAAGCGACTTGGCCGTCTCCGAGGAGGCGACCGGGCAGATCCGTGCCTTCTTCACCGAACTGGTACGCGGACGCCGCGCACATCCTGGCGACGACGTCGTGTCCGACTGGATACGCCACTGGGACGAACAGTTCCCGGACGATCGGGCCGCCGCCGACCGGATCGTCTACGACCTCACCATGTTCATCACGATCGCTTCCCTGGAGACCACGGCGACGCTGCTCTCCGTCACCGTGGCGATGCTGCTCCAGAATCTCGCGCAGTGGGACTGGCTGCGCGGACATCCCGAGCACGTCGACGACGCCATCGAGGAGGCGCTGCGCTACGACCCGCCCATCCACCTCAACTCCCGGATCGCCGCGGACGACACCGTCCTGGCGGGAGTGTCCATAGCCAAGGACTCGATGGTCCACGTCCTGTTCGGTGCGGCCAACCACGACCCCCGGCGCAACGAGAGCCCGCAGACCTTCGACATCCTCCGGGGCGGCGCCCACCTCACCTTCGGCGGCGGCGCCCACTACTGCCTGGGGGCGGCCCTCGCGCGACTCGAGGCCCAGACGTTGCTCACCCAGTTACTGAATCGATTCGCCACGCTGCGGCCGGCCTCGGACCTCACCTATGCGCCCCGGATGGTCTTCCGGCGCGTGACTTCTTTGAAAGTGACGACATGACTGCTCTGACCCCCTCGGTCACCCGGACAGGGACCGCCCTGAAGACCGTGAGGGTGGACCGGCAGGGCCCTGTCCTGTCCATCGAGCTGAACAGCCCGGATCAAGGCAACACCGTCAGCGACGCGGTCCTTGACGACCTGCTGACCGTCCTCGACGACCAGGACCCCCTGATCCAGGTCATCGTGCTCTCCGGCGCCGGAGACGATTTCTGCCTCGGCGGAGACCGCAACGAGTTCACCGAGCACCTGGCCCACGACCCGACGGGCAGCGGCATCCGGAACTCGGGGATCAAGGCCCGGCGTGTCTGCGAAGCACTGACCGGCAACCCCGCCGTCACCATCGCCAGAGTCCAGGGCAAAGCCATCGGCGCGGGTCTGGCCCTGGCCCTCGCCTGCGACCTTCGAGTCGGCGCCGAGAACGCGACGTTCCGGCTGCCCGAACTCGCCCTCGGTCTGCCCACCGCCTGGGGCGGCCTCCTGCCCCGCCTCCTCAGCGAGGTCGGCGCCGCCCGCGTCCGCGAACTCATCCTCACCGGCCGGTCGTTCGGCGCCGAGGAGGCCCTGGCGCTGTCGATCCTGCAGAAGGTCGTCCCCGGACCAGAACTGGATGCGGCGGTGACCACATGGGCCAAACCCATCATCCGACGACAAGCCGCCGCCCTGCGCGTCACCAAGACACTGCTCAACTCCTACACCGCCCCCACGCGCCTCGCCGACGCCTCAGCCCTGGACGGCGAACTCATGGCAGCCGTCCTCGCCGCGACCCACCACAGTCGAGCGCAGGAACCAAGGCGTTCCTAGTCCTTCGACCGGCACGGCCAGGTGACTGCCTAACGCATGATCGGTCCCGCCAGCGCGTCCAGGACGGGCCCTCCGGCCAGGCCGAGTCCGACGGAGACGGCCGCGGCGGCGTACGCGATGACGCGCGCCGCACGGTCACCCTCGGCGGGTCGCGGTGATCCGCCGCGCGAGACCGCGGGCACGATCCAGCGCAGGTAGTAGAAGAGGGACGCCACGGTGTTGACGGCGGCCAGGACGACGAGCCAGGCGTAGCCGCCGTCGAACGCGGCGCTGAACACCTCGAGTTTGCCGAGGAACACCGCGGTGGGCGGGGTACCGACGAGGCCCAGGAGGCAGATGACCAGGCTCGCGGCCAGCAGCGGGCGCTCCTTGGCGAGGCCCCGGTAGTCGTCCAGCGTGTGGGCGCGGGGGAGGGCGCAGACCACGGCGAAGGCGCCGAGGTTGGTGACGGTGTAGGCCGCGAGGTAGTACAGCAGCGCCTGCTGAGCGAGGTCCGAGCGGCCGGCCACCGCCACCGGCATGAGCAGATAGCCGACCTGACTGATCGTCGAGTACGCGAGCAGCCGCTTGACGTCCTGCTGGAAGAACGCACCGAGGTTGCCCAGCGTCATGGACGCGGCGGCGAGTACGGCGATCAGCGCCGGCCAGGGCAGGGGACTGCCCGCGAAGACCGCGTCACCGAGCCGGAAGAGCGCGGCAAGTGCACCTATCTTCGGCAGGGTTGTGAGGAGCGCGGCGACCGGGGGGCTGCTGCCCTGCACGGCGTCGGGGACCCAGAAGTGCGCCGGCACACCCCCGGCCTTGAACAGCACGCCCGCCAGCAGCCCGATCGCCCCGGTGGCGATCAGCACCTCGGGTGCGTCGCGCAGTGCCTCCCCGAGCATCGGATACGCGGTACCGCGCCCGGTCGCGTACAGGACGGTGACGCCGGTCAGCATGAGTACGCCGAGCAGGGCGCCGACCACGTAGAACTTCAGGGCGGCTTCGGTGCCCGGCCCGTCCTTGCGGAACCCGGCGAGGGTATAGGCGGGGATGCTCGCCAGCAGGTACGCGGCGGCGAGCAGCAGCAGGTCCTGCGCCCCGGCCATCATCAGCGCGCCGAGGGCGGCCAGCTGCACCAGAACGTAGAACTCGCTC
Organism: Streptomyces sp. 2A115; assembly: GCF_052245575.1. Classification (NCBI taxonomy): domain Bacteria; kingdom Bacillati; phylum Actinomycetota; class Actinomycetes; order Kitasatosporales; family Streptomycetaceae; genus Streptomyces; species Streptomyces sp. 2A115. The sequence continues at coordinate 7,693 of NZ_JBQQCG010000038.1, forward strand.
TCCCTCGGATCCGCTCGCAGGGGACCGAAGGACACGCCGAGTACGAGCAGCGTGCCGCCGAGCACGACGATCCGGGACGTGCTGGTCACCGGATCGATGGTGAAGGCGTCACCGAAGGCGGTCCTGGCGGGCTCGGCGGCGGCCACCGCCGCGGCGACGATCCCCGCCACACACGCGACGGCCGCCAGGAGCCCCACGGCCCACTGCCGGGCGCGCGGCAGCCAGGAGCCGAGCAGGAGCCCGAGTACGGCCGAGGCGGCCAGCAGCACCTCGGGGAGGAGGTAGAGGGGGTTCTCGTTCATCTCGGTCATCGGGCGAGCAACTCCAGGACGGACCGGGAGGCCGGCTCGATGACGTCGAGCATGAAGCGGGGCGCCACGCCGAGGACCACGGCCAGGACGAGCAGTGGCACGACGGCGGCGCTCTCGTGCGCGCGGATCTCGGGGAACACCCGCGGCGTACCCGGTGCGTCGGGCAGCCGCAGCGGCCCGGTGAACACCTGCCGCAGTGCGCGTAGGAACAGCCCGGCGGTGAGCAGGATGCCGAGCACCGAGAGCGCCGTGGCCAAGGGCTGTGGCCCGAGGCTGCCCGTGAAGATCTGGAACTCGGCGATGAAGCCGGAGAAGCCCGGCAGCCCGAGCGAGGCGAACGCGGCGACGCCCGTCATGGCCGCGAACGCCGGTGCTGCGGCGGCGAGTCCGGAGTACGCGCCCATGTCATAGGTACGTCCGCGTTCGTACAGCACGCCCGCGAGCAGGAACAGCGCCCCGGTGAGCAGGCCGTGGCTGACCATCTGTGTCACCGCGCCGGTGACGGCGAGCGAGCGAGCCTGCTCGGAGCCGTCCGCCGTGGCGGCGGCCGCGCCGACCGCCAGCACGATGTATCCCATGTGGTTCACGGAGGTGTACGCGACCATCCGCTTGAAGTCGGTCTGCGCGAGGGCCACCAGGGCACCGTGGAGGACCGAGACGACACCGATGACGACGAGGACGATCGCGTAGCGGCGCCAGGCCTCGGGGAGCATCGGCATGGCGATGCGTACGAACCCGTACGTGCCCATCTTCAGCAGCACCCCGGCGAGGATCGCCGAACCGGCGGCGGGCGCCTCGACGTGGGCCGGCGGCAGCCAGGTGTGGAAGGGCACCGTCGGTGTCTTCACCGCCAGGCCGACGACGATGGCGAGCAGAACCAGGGCTCCGTAGACTGAGCGCCCGGCGACCGGGTTCTGCTCCGTCAGCTCGACCATGTCGAAGGTGTGGGGCTCCGCCGCGAGGTAGAGGCCGATGAAGCCGAGCAGCAGGGCGAGCGACCCGATGAAGGTGTAGAGGAAGAACTTCAACGCCGCGCGTGCCGCGTGCCGGTGACCCCATCCGGCGATGACGAAGTACATCGCCACGATGGACAGATCGAAGAAGACGAAGAAAAGGATCAGGTCGAGGGCCGCGAACAGGCCCAGGCAGGTGGTCTCCAGGAAGAGGAACAGCGCGGCGAACTCGCGGATACGGCGGTTCTCGCGCAGGGAGTACACCGCGCAGGCGAGGAACAGCAGGCCGGTCAGCGCGAGCAGTGGAAGCGACAGCCCGTCGACGCCGACGTGGTAGCCGACGCCGGCGCTGGGAATCCAGCGGGCGCGTTCCTCGTACTGCATGCCGCCGGCGGAGTCGTATCCGGCCCACAGGCCGATGACCAGGGCGAGTTCGATGGCCGACACCGCCACCCAGACGACGCGGAAAACCGTCGGTGAGGTGCGGCGCGGCAGGGCGAACAGGAGTAGTGCCACGGCCGTGGGCGCGAAGACGAGGGCGGTCAGCAAGGGGGTCACCTCACGAGGACGAACACGACGGCGAGGACGGTGAAGGCGGCGACGGCCTGGGCGAGGTACTGGTGCAGTTGACCGGTCTGCGGGCGGCGGGACCAGCGTCCGAGGGCCCGGGTCCCGGCGGCGACCGCGCCCACAGTGCCGTCGACGGCCCGTTCCACGACACCGTCCGTCCAGCGCGCGAGCCGTACGGCGGCCGCGGCGGAACCGTCCACGGCGCGGTCGAGGACCCGGTCGTCGAAGGCCGTCGCCGCGCGGGCGAGCCGCATCGTCGGTGCGACGAGGAGGACATGCGCGGCACGTTCGAGGCCCAGCCAGTCACGGAAACCCGTCTTCGCCCTCTGGGGCAGGGGCAGTTGGCGTGATCCCCAGGCCCAGGCGACGGCCGCCGCGAGAAGGGCCAGTGCGCCCGAGAGAGCGAACTCCCAGGGATGCGGGGAGGGTTCGATGCCGGCGGAGAGACCGAGTACGCGCTCCACGCTGTCGCGCGGGGGAGCGAAGGCCAGTGGCGTCAGCGCGATACACGCCAGGGCCAGCAGGACCAGCGGCGCCACCGCCCCGCCGGGGATGCGCCGGGCATCGGGGCGGGGCACGGCGGGGCGCCACAGGTACCACAGGACCTTGGCGCTGTAGACCGCGGACAGTACGGCTCCGGCGAGCCCGGCGGCGTACAGCCAGGGGCTGCTCTCCAGGGCTCCGGCGAGCAGGACGTCCTTGGCGGCCCACAGCGAGAGCGGCGGTAGCCCGGCCAGGGAGAGCGCGGCCACGGTGAAGGCCACACCGGCTGCTCGGTGCCGGCGCGCGGCGCCGATCAGCCCGGGGAGTCGCTGCGTGCCCAGTGCGGTCAACCACGCGCCCGCGCCGAGGAAGAGCAGACTCTTCGCCGCCGCGTGGGCGATGAGCTGGAGTGTGCCGCCCGTGGCGGCATGAGCCCCGGCCGCGAGCACCATGAAGCCGATCTGCGCGCACGTCGACGCGGCGAGCAGCTGCTTGAGATCGGTCTGCGCCACCGCCACCAGCCCGAGGAGGAGGGCGGTGACCGCGCCGGTCCACGCGACCACGTCGTCACCCCAGCCGGAGGCGTCCAGCAACGGACCGGTCCGCAGCAGCAAGTACGCCCCGGCGACGACCATCGTCGCCGAGTGCAGCAGCGCGGACACCGGGCTCGGACCCTGCATGGCCTTCGACAGCCAGAAGCTGAAAGGCAGTTGGGCGGACTTGCCGAAGGCGGCGACGACCAGGCCCGCGGCGACGAAGGACAGCCACGGCTCCTCGGCGCGCGCCAGCCCGTCGAGCGACAGCGCCGAGTCGTGGCCGCTCGCGAGCGCCGCGCCCGCCGCCAGATAGAGGCCGAGGTCCGCGGTGCGGGTGGTGAGGAACGCGGTGTCGGCCGCGCTCGTACGCTCCGGATCCCGCCACCAGTAGCCGATCAGCGCCCACGAGGTGGCGCCCATGACCTCCCAGCCCATCAGCAGGACGGGCAGGGTCGTAGCGGTCACCGTGACGAGCATGCTCCCGGCGAACAGCAGCATCAGCCCGAAGAAGCGCGCCCGCGCCTCGCCCGCCCCGAACTCCGCCGCGCTGAAGAGGAGTACGGCGAGCGTGACCGCGGTGATCGTGACGGCCAGCAGCCCGGAAAGCCCGTCCACCGCGAACCGCACCGGCAGCCCGTCGAGGAACGGTGCCCGCGCGGACGGATGCCGGAACGCCGCGGCGACGGCCAGCCCCAGGGCGGCGACCGCGACAGCGAGCGCCACGCCGGGCGCGGCACGATCGGCCCGCCGCCCGACCGTCAGGAGCAGCGCACCGGCACCGAGCGGCAGGGCGACCAGCGCCCACATCAGGGCGCTCACTCCTTCAACTCCGCCGCCATGTCGGTCATGTCGACCTCGCGGGAACGGAACAGCGCGGTGACCACGGCGAACCCGACCGCCATCTCCAACGCCATCGCCGTGACCGCCAGGACGATCAGCACCTGACCGTCGGCCGCCGCCGGCGCGATGTAGTGCCAGGCGGCCGCGGCGGCCAGGATGACCCCGCCCAGCATCAGTTCGAGACCCATCATCAGCATCACGATCGACTGCTGGGTGAGAGCCCCGAACAGGCCGACGCAGAACAGCGCCGCGGCCACCAGCAGAAGCAGTTCCAGACTCACCGGCCGACACCGCCCCGTACGGGATCGTCCGCGTGCTGTGCCCGCAGGTCGTCGCCCAGCCGGTCGTACCGTCCCCGCCGGGTGGCCAGCACCACCGTGGCGACGATCGTCGCGAACAGCGCCAGGCCCAGCGTCATCATGGTGAGCATCTGCGGGCCCATCAGCGACATGCCGAGTTCCATGGTCGGATCGGCAGGGGCCTTGCCCCGGCGCGCGGGCCAGGGAGCCAGCATGATCCCGGCGGCCAGCAGCACGAAGACCAGACCGCAGACGACGGCCGCGCCCTTCTTGTTGTGCATCATCGTCATCGGCATGAGCCCGGCCGGGTTCATCATGTACATCACCATGAACACCGCCATGATGGCCATCTCGATGGTCATCATCAGCACGATGACGATGCCCAGATAGTCGAGCCCCAGCAGGATGACCAGGCCGCCCACACACAGCAGCGAGGTCAGCAGGGAGAACGTCGCTCTGGCCATGGAGTCGAAGCGGAACACCCACACGCCGCTGACGACCGCAAGGACGGCCAGGATCCAGAAGACCGCGACATCCATTTGCGTACGTCACCTCGCCCTCGTCACGGAATTCGCGGATTTCACGGAGTTCACGGATTTCACCGGTTCAGCACCACCACGGCCACCACCAGCGCCTGGGCGATGGCGAGCGGGGTCAGCACGACCCAGGCCAGCTCCAGATAGCGCTCCATGCGCAGGGTGGGAATCCTGCGCCGGGCCCACACCAGGAAGGCCAGTACGGCGGCCGTCTTGAGTACGGTCCATACCCAGCCGGGCAGCAGTGGCCCGTGCCCGCCGCCGAGGAAGAGCGGCACGCTGAACGCCGCTGCCACGACCAGCAGCAGCCACCGGCCGCCGAGGAAGAGCACGCGGTCCGCGCCCGACAGTTCGGCGGCCGCGCCGCCCGCCACGTCCTGTCCGGCGGGCTGGTCGAACGGACCCCAGAAGGCCATCGCCATGGCGCTGAGCAGATAGATCCCGAAGGCCGCCGGCATCCACACCGCGAACCACAACCCCGCCTGGGCGTCAACGACTTCGCCGACCCGCAGCGACTCCGCGCCGAGCGCGGCCGTGGTGATGGCGAGCATGTGCGGCAGCTCGTACGCCAGGCCCTGTGCGAGGAAGCGGTAGCCGCCGATGAGCGAGAGGGTCGAGTTCGGCCCCCAGCCGGCCAGCCACACCGCTGCCCAGGCCAGCGCCTCCATCGCGTTGAACCAGACGATCCCGTCCGGCAGATCGCTCACCGACCGGAAGCCGAGGGGCAGCACGACGGCGGCCAGGACCGCGGCGACGGGAAGCAGGGCCGCGCCGATGCGGGCGAGCGGCACATCGGACGCCCGGGTCCGCCGCGGCTGCTGGACCAGCTGCCGCAGCACCTCACGGCCGGGACCGGCCGCCCGTACGGCCACCTCGCGCAGTGACGCGGGCCGCCCGGTCCGAGCACCGGCCGCGAGCACGGCATCGACGCCGGCCGTCACCAGCGCCACCGCGACCAGGAGGGCAGGCAGGACGAAGACCGCCCACAGCGGCGTGCGTTCAGCCATGGGCCATCTCCGCGACCGGCATGCGCGCGAGCTCGTCGGGGTCCGGGTCCAGGCTCGCGACGGTGATCCGCGCGCACGCGAACTCGGCGCCCTCCAACAGGCCGGGCAGGACGTCCAGCAGCGCCCGCGACGGAGGTACCGGCCCGTCGACGCGCCCGCGTGGCCCGATGACCTCGGCCCCGTCCAGCGCCTCGGTGTCGTCGCAGGCAGCCGCACTCCGCCCGACCGCGTCGAGCCACACGAGCATGCGGCTGTGCGCATCGCCGTCGGCGACCAGCGCCGGTCCGGTCACCCCGGAGTGAAGCGCCCGTTCCGTGCGCAGTACCCCGAGCCCCGTCGTGAGTCGTCGCAGGGCCCAAGAGCGCCCGGCCCGACGGATCAAGGGACGTACGAGGGAGGTGAGTTCGGCGGCGTCGACCCCGGCCAGGGCTCGATCGCGTACGTACCGGGTACGGGCGGCCATGTCGGCCCACCCGGCCACGGCGAAGAACCTGCCCAGGCTGTCCAGATGCGCCGCACACAGCCGTCGTGCCGCGTCGCCCTTCGAGACACGTTCACCGGCGGCGGTCCGCAGCCAGGGTTCGTCCCAGAAGGCCCGGAAGTCCCAGGAGTGGGGACGCGGAGACGGCAGAACGGCCACTGTCTCGACGGTCACCTCCTGAACGACGTCGCCCTGCAGGGCCATACGCAGAATCAGCCCCGCGGGCCAGTCGGCCAGCGCGGGCCCCAGCGGCACGTGCAGCCGGTCGAGCCTCAACCCGTCCCGGTCGTCGGCCCGGTCGGCCATGGGCAAGCCATCCACGAGGCCGCCCATGTCGTGTCCGGCGTGCCCGTGATGCCCACCGTGCATGTCGTGTCCGGCGTGCATGTCGTGGCCGTCGTGGTCGCTGTGTGCTTCGTGTCCGGCGTGCATGTCGTGGCCGTCGTGGTCGCTGTGTGCTTCGTGTCCGGCGTGCATGTCGTGGCCGTCGTGGTCGCTGTGTGCTTCGTGTCCGGCGTGCATGTCGTGACCATCGTGGTCGCCGTGCGCCTCGTGCCCGCCGTGCATGTCATGACCGTCATGCTCGTCGTGTGCCTCGTGTGCCTCGTGTGCCTCGTGTGCCTCGTGTGCCTCGTGTGCCTCGTGTGCCTCGTATGCGCCATGCATGTCGTGACCGTCGCGCTCATCGTGCGTCTCGTGTCCGCCGTGCATGTCGTGTCCGCCATGGTCGCCGTGTGCCTCGTGCCCGCCATGCTCTGCGTGCTCGTCCGCCTCCGGCCGCTCGCCATGCCCGACGTCCGCACCATGATTACGGTTCGAGGTCTCGGCCGGACCTGGGAGTTGGCCGTGCGTCAGCTCGGCCAGCCCGCGATCGAGGGCGTCGGCGGTGCGCTCGGGATCCGTGACTTCCACGCGGGCCTTGGGCGCCGGAATGCCGCGCCACAGATTCTCGACCCAGTCGCTCTCCTCGCTCCCCCCGGCCTCCCGATCACCCAGGACCACCAGTAGATCCGCCGCCGCGGGGGCGCTCACACTCGGCCATCCGCGACGCGCCAACTCCGCCTCGACGGCGAGCCGTTCCCGCGTGGCACCGGGACAGACCGCGAGCAGAACTCCCGGCCGGGACACGGCTGTCCGCACCAGCCTGCGCCTCAACTCCACCGGAACGCCCCTTCCCGCCAGGCGTATCCGACCCCGGCGAGCAGCACGCCCAGGAAGAGGAACATCTCGACGACCGCGGTCGTGCCGACGGCCGAGACGACCTTCGTCCACGGGTACATGAAGAGCATCTCCATGTCGAACGCGAGGAAGACCATCGTGACGGGGTACCAGCGCACGTGGAACCGGGAGAGGGGATGTTCCCGCGGTTCGAGCCCTCCGCTGAACGGGCCGGTGTGCAGCGGCTCGCGGACCGCCCGCAGTGCGAGGGACAGGGCATGGAGCAGAACGACGGCCGCGACGACGAGCACAAGGAGGACCAGTACCGGTTGCCAGTCGGACGTCTCCACGCGGACTCCTTTCCGACGATCGTTCTCAGGCGTTCACGCACGCCAGGGATCTTCTAAGCAGCTTAGCAATGTTGCTCTCGGGATGGTCGGGGACATGCGGCCGAACCGCATGTCCCCGAGGGGGGTGGTTCAGTCGGCGGCGCGGAAGGAGCGCAGCCGCAGGGAGTTGCCGACGACGAAGACCGAGGAGAAGGCCATGGCCGCTCCGGCGATCATCGGGTTGAGCAGGCCGGCCGCGGCGAGCGGCAGGGCGGCCACGTTGTAGGCGAAGGCCCAGAAGAGGTTGGACCGGATCGTGCCGAGAGTGCGGCGGGAGAGGCGAATGGCGTCGGCAGCGGCGCGCAGGTCGCCTCGTACGAGGGTCAGGTCGCCGGCCTCGATCGCGGCGTCCGTGCCGGTGCCCATCGCCAGACCCAGGTCGGCCTGGGCCAGGGCGGCCGCGTCGTTGACACCGTCGCCGACCATGGCGACCGAACGCCCCTCGCCCTGAAGCCGCTTGACGACGTCGACCTTCTCCTGCGGCAGCACCTCGGCGATGACGTCGGAGGCGTCGATGCCGACCTCCCGGGCGACCGACTCGGCAACGGCCTTGTTGTCGCCGGTCAGCAGGATCGGTGTCAGACCGAGGGCACGCAGCCGGGCGATCGCCTCCGGGCTGGTCTCCTTCACCGCGTCGGCGACTTCGAGGACCGCCCGCGCTTCACCGTCCCAGGCGACCGCGATGGCCGTACGCCCGGACGCTTCGGCCTCGGCCTTCGCCCGCTCCAGCTCGGTCGGCAGCTCCATGGCCCACTCGGCGAGCAGCCGCTCGCGCCCGACGAGGACGGCGTGGCCATCGACGATGCCCTGCACGCCGAGTCCGGGGACGTTGGCGAAGTCCTCGGGCGTGGGCAGGGCGCCCAGCTTCTGCAGCGCCCCGTCGGCGACGGCCCGGGCGATCGGGTGCTCCGAGGAGTGCTCCAAGGCCCCGGCCAGGCGCAGGACTTCGGCCTCGTCGGTGTTATCTGCGGTGTGCACGGCCAGCAGGGTCATACGGCCGGTCGTGACGGTGCCGGTCTTGTCCAGAACGATGGTGTCGACCTTGCGGGTGGACTCCAGGACCTCCGGGCCCTTGATCAGGATCCCGAGCTGGGCGCCGCGTCCGGTGCCGACCATGAGCGCGGTCGGAGTGGCCAGGCCGAGGGCGCACGGGCAGGCGATGATCAGTACGGCGACCGCGGCGGTGAAGGCGGCCGTCAGCCCGGAGCCGTTGCCCAGCCAGAAGCCCAGGGTGCCGAGCGCGAGAGCGATCACGATCGGTACGAAGACGGCGGAGATCTTGTCCGCGAGCCGCTGCGCGGCGGCCTTGCCGTTCTGCGCGTCCTCAACCAGCTTGGCCATCCGGGCCAGTTGGGTGTCGGCGCCTACCCGGGTGGCCTCGACGACCAGACGGCCGCCCGCGTTGATCGTGGCACCGGTGACCGAGTCGCCGGTGCTCACCTCCACCGGTACGGACTCGCCGGTGAGCATCGAGGCGTCCACGGCCGAGGAGCCCTCGACGACCGTTCCGTCCGTGGCGATCTTCTCGCCGGGGCGCACGAGGAAGCGGTCGCCGGCCTTCAACTCGGCGGTGGGGATGGTCTGTTCGCTGCCGTCGGGGCGCAGCACGGTGACGTCCTTGGCGCCCAGCTCCAGCAGCGCCTTGAGCGCCGCGCCCGCCTTTCTCTTGGAGCGGGCCTCGAAGTAGCGTCCGGCCAGGATGAAGGCGGTCACACCGGCGGCTGCCTCCAGGTAGATGTTCCCGGCGCCGTCGCTGCGGGAGATGGTCAGCTCGAAGGGGTGCGTCATGCCGGGCATGCCCGCGGTGCCGAAGAAGAGGGCCCACAGCGACCACAGGAACGCGGCCGACGTACCGACCGAGATCAGCGTGTCCATCGTGGCCGCGCCGTGCCTTGCGTTGGTGAACGCCGCCTTGTGGAAGGGCCAGGCGGCGTACGTGACGACCGGCCCGGCGAGGGCCAGCGAGAGCCACTGCCAGTACTCGAACTGCAGGGCCGGGACCATCGCCATCGCGATGACGGGCACGGACAGTACGACCGCGGTGATCAACCGCTCGCGCAGTGGCCGCAGTTCGTCGTCCGCCTCCGCCGCTTCGTCGCCGCTCTCGGGCCGGTCCTGTACGGGCGCGGGCTCCTGCGCGGTGTAGCCGGTCGCCTCGACGGTGGCCACCAGGTCCTGGACGGACACCCCGTCGGCATACGCGACCTTGGCCTTCTCGGTGGCGTAGTTGACGGTGGCGGTGACACCGTCCATGCGGTTGAGCTTCTTCTCGATACGCGCCGCGCACGAGGCGCAGGTCATGCCGCCGATGGCGAGCTCTACCTCGGCGGCGCCGGTCGTGGTGGTGGTCATGGCTGCTCCTCGTACGGGGTGGGCGGCCGAGGCCCGGCGTAACCAGGGCCCCGGCGGTTCAGGAGAGTGCGGGTCAGGACCGGCCGGTCAGCTCGTAACCGGCTTCGTCGACGACCTTGGCGATCAGGGCGTCGTCCGGCTCGGCGGCACTGGTGACGGTGACCCGGCCGGTGTCGACGTCGACGTCGACCTTGGCCACGCCGTCCAGCCCACCGATCGCCGAGGTGACCGTGGCCTTGCAGTGGCCGCAGGTCATCCCGGAGACGGTGTAGGCGGTGATGACGCCCTCGGTGGCCGTTGCCTGGCCGGTGGTGCCGGTCGAGCAGTTGCCGTCCGCGGAGCAGCAAGACGAAGACATGGGTCCTCCTGTGTGGGTGGAATAGGGGCCCGACATAGGGGCCGGGGGTATCCGTGCCGGATCCCTGTATACCCCCAAGGGGTATCGTACGCAAGGGGCGCAGCGGCCTTGACATCATACCCCCTAGGGGTATGGTCGAACGAAATGAGAGAGCCTCGTACCCAAGCCGAAGGCCCAGCCCTTAACGGAGATGACCATGCACACCGGAGTGAAGATCACCGCGTTCGCCGCCGCGCTGGCCGCAACTTTCGGCACCGCCTATGGCGTCGGCCAGGGCATCGATCCCGTCGTCGCGGAGAGCGAAGGCTCAGCGAGCAGCCACAGCGAGGCATCGCCGACACTGGAGGGAGGCGGAGCCCGTGCGGGGAACGAACGGCTCCCGGCCGGCGGGCTGCAGATCTCCGAGAGCGGTTACACCCTCGACCTCGAGACTCCCCGCATCGAGGCCGAGGAGCGCACCGAACTGCGCTTCGCCATCCGGGACGGCAAGGGTCGCGCCGTGACCTCGTACGAGCGCGAGCACGACAAGGAACTCCACCTCATCCTGGCCTCGCGCGACCTGGTCACCTACCGCCACCTGCACCCCGCCCGCGCCGCCGACGGAACCTGGAGCATCCCGGTCGACCTGCCCCGGGCAGGCGACTACCGCGTGTTCGCCGACTTCACCCCGGCGAAGGAAGGCGCGGAGAACCTCACCCTCGGAGCCGACCTGGCCGCTTCGGGCCCGTACGAGCCGAAGGACCTGCCGGCGCCGAGCGCCAGTGCCAAGGTCGACGGCTACGAGGTCAACCTGGACGGCGGACTGCGTCCCGGGACGGAGAGCGAGCTGAAGCTCAACGTCTCCCGGAACGGCAAGCCCGTCACCGACCTCCAGCCCTACCTCGGCGCCTACGGTCACCTGGTCGCCCTGCGCTCCGGCGACCTCGCCTACCTCCACGTCCACCCCAATGGTGAGCCCGGCGACGGAACGACCGAGCCCGGCCCGGATGTCTCGTTCTCGGCCACCGCACCCAGCGTCGGCACCTACCGCCTCTTCCTCGACTTCAAGCACCAGGGCGTGGTCCGGACCGCCGCGTTCACCGTCCAGGCCGGAGCCGCGGCGGAGGCGACGGACGGCGGCGCCGAGCAGGACGAGGCCGTGGAAGAAGGCTCGGACGGCCACGGGCACTGAGGGAGCGAGGTGAACCACCATGCGGGCGACTGAGTCGACTCGACTCGATGCGACGTTGGGACCCCGGCGACGGACCGCCGTTCTCGCGGTGATGTGCCTTGCGCTCGCCGTCGTCGTGGGCATGCTCGCGTCGCTGCTGGTGGCAGTGCCGGACATCGCGCGGGATCTCGGGGCGAGCGAGTCCGACCTGCAATGGATCATGAATGCGTACGGGGTGACGTTCGCCGGCCTGCTGCTGCCGGGCGGAGCCCTGGGGGACCGGTACGGACGCAAAGGGGTGCTGCTGGCCGGGCTGGTCCTGTTCGGCGCGGCCTCGGGTGCCGTGGTGTTCGTCGACGACGTGAACGTCGTCATCGCGCTGCGGGCAGTCGCCGGCGCGGGCGCGGCGCTCGTCATGCCGATGACACTGTCGATCATCACCAACGTCTTCCCGCCACAGGAGCGCGGCCGGGCCGTCGGCGTGTGGTCCGGCATCAGCTTCGGCTCCGCCCTGCTCGCCGTGCTCCTCGCGGGCGGACTGCTGGAGGCCTTCTCGTGGCGGTCGGTGTTCTGGGTGAACACCGGGCTCGCGGCCGCCGCCTTCGTCGCCGCCGCGCTCATCGCTCCCACGTCGAAGGATCCGCATGCCGCCGCGCTGGACATCGGCGGCGCCGTGCTGTCCGTCGTGGGCATCGGAGCCCTCGTGTACGGGATCGTCGAGGGCCCGGAAGCCGGCTGGGGCGATCCGGCGGTGGTGACCGGCTTCGTCGTCGGGGTCGTCGGCCTTCTTGCCTTCGTCGCCTGGGAGTTGAGGGCCGAGCGGCCGCTGCTCGACGTACGGGTGTTCCGGCTGCGCGGCGTGTCGGCGGGGTCCCTGGTCATCACGGCCGAATCGCTGGCGATGTTCGGGTTCTTCTTCCTGCTCCTGCAGCACCTCCAGGAGATCCTGGGCTACTCGCCGTTCCGCGCCGGGGCCGCGCTGGTCCCCATGGCGATCGCCGCGATGGTGGTCTCGCCCGCCGCCCCACCGCTGGCGCATCGGTACGGGATGCGCCCGGTCATCGGCCTGGGCATGGCGATGATCGCGACCGGACTCGGCATGATGGCCGGGTTCACCGACGGGGCGGACTACTGGCCCGTGCTGGCGAGCACGGCCCTCCTCGGTGCGGGCATCGCCTTCGCCGCCACTCCGGCCACCGACGCGATCGTGGCGGCCCTGCCACCTGCCAAGCAGGGCGTCGCCTCGGCGCTCAACGACCTGACCCGTGAACTCGGGGGAGTGCTGGGCATCGCGGTCCTGGGCAGCGTGTTCAACAGCGTCTACCGCACCGAAACCGGGGAAGCGACCCGGGACCTGCCCGGCGAGGCGGCCGACGCGGCCCGCGATTCCCTCGCGGCCGCGCTGCGCGTCGCGCAGCAGCTCGACGGCCGCCCGGGCGCCACCCTGGCCGACGCGGCCCGCGACGCCTTCGGCTCCGGCCTGAACGCCGCGCTGCTCATAGGCATGGCCGTGGTGATCGTGGGAGGCGCCGTGGCGGTCGCCCTGCTGCCTGCCCGATCGGCGGCGCCGGGCGAAGAGACTGGCCCCAAAGCCGAGAAGACGTAGCGGAGTTGGCGTCCGCCACCCTCCCGCCACTGATGACGGCCGCCTGAAGGCGGCGGACGACCTGGTCAGTCCGGAGCGTCCTTCGTGCCGCAGCAGTCCGCAATCCCGGAAGGGCGTCGGCCTGCCTGAAGACACTCCGTATTGACAGAGACACTGTGTATCGATAAAGCTGGCGGGCGTCCTGAAGGTCCGACGGTGATCCGGCACGCCGTACGCGGCGGGGCCGCGTGCCCAGGGGTGTCGACCTGGGAGAACCCCCAGAAGGGAAACGCCATGCCGATCGCGGAAGCTCGCGTCGAGACCGAACGGGCGAGCCGCTACCTCGTCCAACTCTGCCGTCATGCGCAGCAGATGAGGCGCCGCCACTTTCGGCCACGCGCCCACGCCGGCGGTGGTACGCATACGCCGCCCGAGGTGCATCACGTCGAATGGTCCGACACCCACGGGACCGTCCGCCTGAGCTTGGGCCAGTGGACCTTGCGGGCCACCCCGGACGCGCTGGTACTGCGCGCCGACGCGGCCAACGAGGAGGACCTGCGACGGATGCGGAGCCTCGTCGCCGCCCGTGTCGAGAAGATCGGCAGGCGCGATGACCTGACGGTGGTCTGGCAACGGACCGAAGCGCCCAGCGCTCACTCCGGCACGGACGACCGGACGGACGGCCCGCACCCACCCGTCCCGGAGGAGTCGGGGCACGCCGGCGCCGGCACACGCAGGCGGACCCTCAAGGCGGTTGGCGCAGTCGCGGCGTTGATCGTCGCCGCGCACCTGGTTCTCGGCGGCTCCGTGCTGGCCGCTTCGCAGTGGCTGGGCTGGGGCACCGGAGCCATCGGCCTCGCGGTCGTCCTCGTGAAGGTCATCGGAGTGGGCGGCTTCGCGGCCCGCCACCGCCACAGGCGTGCACGGTGAACCAGGCGCGACGGCCCGCGCGGTGAACCAGCGCGAAGGCCGGCATGGTGAACCAGCGCGACGGAGGGACGCACGGTCATACGGGCAGAGCCTGCGGCTCCGGCAGCTCAGCGGTCAGGGTGGTGCTGCGCGCGGTGGCCGTCGTGCTCGTGAGCTGCCGTCGGTTTCCGGTCGACCAGTGCCTGGGACGGGGCACGCAGCCCGGCCAGAGTGACGGTGACGAGGCGGGCGACCGCCGCCTCGGAGCGCAGGGCGCCGGCGGCTGTGAGGGCGTGGAGACAGAAGGTGGCGAGTTCGTCGGGCGCGACGTCGTCACGGAAGTCGCCGGCCCGCGCGCCCTCGGCCAGCAGGTCCCGGACCATGTCGTGCAGCTGCTGCTGTGCCCGGACGACCCGCTCGTCCCGGTGCAGGAAGGCCGAGAGTTCGGTGCCGTGATGCTTCTGCGTCTGCCGGGAGATGGCAGCGAAGGCCTCAAGAACCGCGGTGAGCCGTTCACCCGCGTCCTCGGTCCGGTCCCGGACTTCCGCGAGGTGTCCCAGGTGCTCGGTGATCTGTCGGTCGTGCCAGGCGAGCAGGATCGACTCGACGTCCGGGAAGTACTTGTACAGGGTGGCCCGGCCGATACCGGCCTTCTCGGCGATCTGCGACATCGTCACCGACCGCACTCCGTGCTCGGCCGCCAGCTCCGCAGTGGTGTTCACGACCGCGTCGCGCACCGCACGACGGTGCGCCTCGATCGTCTCGTTCCACAGTTTGGGCACCGGCTCAGTGTATGTGGCGGCGGTTTCGACACACCCTGGCCGATGACGTGTACGCCAATGGACGCCATGTATCGCGAACTGCTGGACGGACGAGGGTCGCGACCCGCCGGTGAACAAGACGGTGCCCGCCCTCAGGGCGCGGTCACGGCTTGGCCTGTCGTCCCACGTTCCGCAGGGCCTTGCGCAGGGCGGCGACCTCGTCCTCCGACATGTTCTCGACGAAGTGGACCAGCGCCGCCGGCCGGTCCTTGCTGGCCCCGAGACCGTCCTCCATGAGCGCGGCGGAATACGCCTCACGGCTGCGGACCGGGGTGTAGAGCCAGGCCCTGCCCTGCTTGCCGCGCAGCAACCAGCCTTTGGAGTACAGGATGTTGGTCACCGTCATCACCGTGGTGTACGCGACGGGGCGGACCTTGTTGATGTCGTCGACGACCTCGCGCACCGTCGCAGGGCGCTTCCACGTCCAGAGGCGGTCCATGATCTCCGCCTCGAGGTCCCCCAGCCGTCGCATGGCCCTGACTCCCTTTCGTCGCCGAGTGCGCAGGGCCATAGTAGATCGCCGGCCAGGTCGGACTTCCCGGGCGGAGGCGGAGGGTTACATCCGCCCGGTCAGTTCGTAGCCGGCCTCGTCGACGGCGGCGCGCACCTGCGCGTCGTCGAGCGGGGTGCTGGAGGCCACGGTGACGCGTCCCGTGGAGACGTCCACCTGGACGTCGACGACGGTTTCGAGCGCCGAGACCTCTTCCTTCACCGCGCTCTCGCAGTGGCCGCAGGTCATGCCGGACACGTGGTACTCGGTCTTCACTGGGTCGGACACCGTTCCTCCTCGGAGATCCTGCATACCCCAGGCGGGTATCGCGTCTTGCGTCTCCGTGTCTACTCCGGTGAGGCCCGGGATGCAAGGGCCGGTGATCGAGAGGCGAAGGGGGTGGACGAAGCTGGAGGGAAGCAAGTCCCTTGAAAGGAAAGCGATATGACGAGTGGTCTGCCGCGCAGGGCAGTGCTGGGCGGGTTCATCGGCGGTCTGGCCCTGGCCTCCGGCGCGGCCGGGGCGACCACCGCGTCCGCGCGGGCGGCGCGGCGGGAGCCGTACGTTCCGCTGACAGTGGGCGGCGGGGGCGGCCCGGCCGGCACGGACCGGGTGCATGTGCTCAAGGTCGGGCCCGACACCGCGCACACGGTACTGCTGCTGGTCCCGGGCATGTTCGGAGCCGCCAACGACTTCCGGCTGCTCGCCCGGGACCTGGTCGAGGCCGTGCCGGGGGTGCAGGTGTGGGCGTTCGACCGGCGCGAGGAGAACCTGGCCGACCGCTCCGGGTTCGCCGGCCCGGACCCGGTCGCGTACTACCTGGACGGTCACTACCGCTCGCATGACCCCAACACCTCCGGGTTCGCCGCCGGTTGGGGCCTGGCCCGCACCCTGGAGGACCTCCGCGTGGTCGTGACGGCCGCCGCCCGAGGTGGCCGGCGCCGGGTGGTGCTCGGCGGCCACTCCTGGGGTGCGACCACTGCGATGACGTACGCCAACTGGGACTTCGACGGCCGCCCCGGGTACCGGGATCTCGCGGGCCTGGTGCTGATCGACGGCGGTGTGGGCGGGGCCTTCGAGGGGACGGGCCAACCGATCCGCAACTCGCCGGAGGAGGTACGGGAGCGGCTGGCGGCCATCGAGGGCGGCGCCGTCTTCGACATGACCCTGAGCGGCGTCGGGCTGGGTGGGCGCGCGGAGAGCACGCAGATCTGGTACCAACTCGCCGGCTGGTACGCACACCGCGACCCCGACGGCCGCTCGGTCCTGCAGCCCCGGCTCCCCGACGCCCTCCGGACGCCGTACCCGGTCACCAACGCCGCCCTGCTGGGCACCCTGGTGGACGCGGGCTTCGGCTGGCCGAACGACATCAGCGTGCACTCGGGACACCTCGCCGACAGCGGCGATGTCCGCGGCTGGGTCGACGGGGGCATCACCCCCCTCAGCCGCGTCGCGACGGCGTACGCGGGCCCGGAACCGGCCGTGTGGGAGTGGTACTGGCCGTCCCGGCTCTCGGTGGACCTCGATGTCGCCGACCCCTACGCCGACACCGAACTGGCCCGCTCGCTCGGCCTGCGGCTGCGGCACACCGAGGAGCTGGACGTCCCGCTCTACGCCCTCCAGACGAGCTACGCCCAGGGCACGATCGTCACTGCGGCCCGCCAGGTCGTCGCCAACTCCCGTATCCCGTACGCGGCTTACGAGACCGACAACGGCATGAACCACCTCGACCCGCTCTTCGCCGCCGCGCCGCACAACACCCTGACGCGCACCCTCACCCCCTTCCTCGCCGGACTGAGGTGAACGCGCGGGAGCCTGCCGCCGCCGGTGGCAGGCTCCCCGGCCGGGTCGTCCGTTCAGGAGGCGAGGCCCGGAAGCCCAGGAGGCCCGGAACCCCAGGAGGCCCGGAAGCCCAGGAGGTCTGGAACCTCAGGAGGTCCGGAAGCTCAGGAGGTCCGGAAGCTCAGGAGTTCCGGACTGGGCGCGCGAGCCAGTCGTACGCCGCCCGTGCCGTGAACTCGGCCTGCCCGCCCCGCACGAGCAGCCCCGCCGTGGCGAACGACGGGTCGTCGGCCTGTGCCGTGACATACGGAACGGCGATGCAGCGCATGCCGGCCGCGTGGGCCGCCGCCGCGCCCGGAGCGGCGTCCTCGAGGACCACGCAGTCCGCAGGGACCGCCGCGAGCCGGCGCGCGGCTTCCACGAAGACGTCGGGAGCGGGCTTGCCGTGGGCGACCTCGTCCGCCGAGACGAACGTCCGCAGATAGGTGTCCAGTCCTGTCCCCGCCAGGATCGCCTCGATGGCCTCGCGCGAGGAACCCGAGGCCACGGCCATCGGGACGTCTTCCCCGGCCAGCAGCTCCACGAACTTCCGCATCTCCGGGAAGACACGGGTGGACGCGCGGGCCAGCGCCAGATAGCGCCGGTTCTTGTCCGCGAGGAGCACGTCGAGCGGGGCGTCGAGGGCGTACCGCTCCTTCCAGAGCGCCACCGTCTCCCGTGTGCTGATGCCGACGTACCGCTCGTGGTCGGCCCACGTGAAGTCCGTGACGCCCTGCCCGGCGAGTGTCTGTCGTCCTGCCTCGTAGTAGTTCGGCTCGCTGTCCACGAGCGTTCCGTCGAGATCGAAGATGACCGAAATGCTGCCGAGAGTGCTCATGGGTCCAGGATGCCAATGATCAATTCCGGGCCGCTCGGCCGATCGACTCGACCAGCGGCAGCACCCGCTGTGCCACACGCTCGCGCAGTGCCACCTCGGTACGGGTGCGGACGACGCCCGGCAGGCTGATCAGCGACTGGATCACGTCTTCCAGATGCCCGTTGTCCCGCGCGACGACCCGCGTCAGCAGATCTCCTCCGCCGGTGATCGAGAACGCCTCGATGATCTCCGGCACGGCGGCCAGCGCGTCACCCACGTCGTCGAGATTCCCCTGGGTGACCTCGATGTGCACGAACGCGAGCACGGGGTGGCCGAGCGCGGCGGGGGAGAGCGACGGGCCCGTACCGGTGATCACGCCGTCCCGCTCCAGCCGGTCGAGCCGGGCCTGCAGCGTGCCGCGGGCGACACCTAGGATCCGGGCGTACTCGCGCGCGCTGGTGCGCGGCTGTTCCAGGAGCAGTCGCAGGATGCGGGTGTCGAGCTTGTCCACGGCCATGGTCCGTTGGCCTCCCTGTGGTATCGGCTGATCGCACCTGACAGTACCAATGGACCAGTCGATCCCGAGCCTGTTGAGCCACTGTCCTTCTGCTGCTTATCTTGACGGTATTCATGGCGCCGCGAAGCGCCGGACGGCAAGGAAGCCGGCTCCGGACCCGCGGCGCCATTCCCATGCCCTGAAGGTGCGTCCTGAAGGTGGGGTCGACGCGAAGTGGGGGTGCCGACGGTGAAGAAGATGTTCATGGCTCCGGATCCGGGCCTGGTACGGATGCGGGTCTCGCTGCGGGCCGTGCTCGGCATCGGTCTCGCCGTGACCGCGTCGGAGCTCGCCGGACTCTCGCTGCCCGCCTCGATCACGGGCGGGCTCGCCGCGCTCCTCGCGCTGTTCACGGTCGGCGACCCGACCGTGCGCGGCCAAGCGGCCACCACCGCCCTGCTGCCCGTCGTCGGCTTCCCGGTCCTGGCCCTGGCGACCACGCTGCACGCGGTGCCGACCGTGCGCGACGCGATCTGGCTCGCCGTGATCTTCTGCGGCGTGTACGCCCGCCGCTGGGGACCGCGCGGGCACGCGCTCGGCATCTTCGCGTTCATGACCTTCTTCATCACGCAGTTCCTGCACGCCGTACCGGCTGAACTCCCGCAGCTGTACGCCGCGATGGCGCTGTCGCTGGCCGCGTCCTCGGTGGTGCGTTTCGGCGCGTGGTGCATCGAGCGGCGCACTCCGCCGCCGGCCGCGCCCGCCGCGCCGACCGGCCGCGGCCTGTCCCGGCCGACCACCCGGCAGGCCTTCCAGGCGACGGCCGCCTGCGCCTTCGCCATGGCCGCGGGCCAGTTCCTGTCGCACGAGCGCTGGTACTGGGCCGTCGGCACCGCCTGGTGGATCTTCGTCAACACGTCCTCGCGCGGCGAGACCCTCGTACGCGGCTTCCGGCGCGTGGTCGGCACGGTCACCGGAATCGTCGCAGGCCTGCTGATCGCCGTACCGCTGGAGGGCGCCCCCGCGCCCACGGCGGCGATCGTGGCCGTCTGCGTCTGGGGGATCTTCTACACCGCGGCGCTCTCGTACAGCTGGATGATGTTCTTCGTCACCGTCATGGCGGGCCTGCTGTACGGCCTGCTCGGCGTGCTGCACCCGGGCCTGCTGGGGCTGCGCCTGGCGGAGACCGGCGCCGGCGCGCTCGGTGCCGCGCTCGCCGTCGCGCTGGTCCTGCCGGTCACCACGCACGCCGTCACCGACCGCTGGGTGGGCCAGGCCGTACGCGCCGTGCACGGCTGCACGGGGGCGGCGGGCCGGCGCCTTGCCGGTGACCCCGGTGCCGATCCCGCGCCGCAGGCCGCGGAGTTGGAGGTGCTGCTCGGCCGGGTCCGGTTCGCGCTCGCGCCCCTCGTGCACCCCCTCAACCCGCTGCGGGCCCGCAAGGCCCGGGCCCGCCAGGTGCTCGCGCTCCTCGACGACTGCGCCCGGGAGGCACGCGGACTCGCGGCCGTCGCCGCCGATCCGGACGCCTCGCACGACGCCCGCCTCACCGCCGCCTGCGGGCGCGTCGAGGCGGCGGTAGAGGTCCTGGTCGGCGCGGTGCCGGAACGCGCCGTGACGGCGGGTACGGGCGTTTCTGGCCACCACTCCGGGGCCGAGGCCCACCACCCCGGGACCGAGCAGGCCCTCGCCCACCTCCACGGCCTGGAACGGGCACTCGCCGCGCTGGCCACGCCCCTGCGCCGGTCCTCGGCCGTGGGCGCCTGAACCCTCGCCGTACGCCGACCAGTTGGACATCCCGCCCGTGAATGAGGCAGTTTCACCGGCCACGTAGAGGGTGGATCAGGCCACCGGGCGGGTAATCCCGCGGCAATCAGCCGCACAACACCCGCGGGCCGTGCGGGCGCGGTCCGCGGGCGGAGCCGCCTGGGGGTGCGCCATGCTGCATGTCCCGCACGTCCCGCGCAGAACCGGACAACGCGTCACTGAGGGCGGGAGCGTGGGGTTTCCGTCGCCAAGGGCGGAGAGGGCGGAGAGGGCGGAGCGGGCGGGTGGCGCGGCTGCGTGGCCGGGTCGGCTTCCGGCCGATGGTTGTCCCCGTGACGTAGGGAACGAACTAGGGGACGTGGATGACGTACACCACGGCCTTCCGGCATCGACCGAGCCGCACGGCCTCTTCCTCGCCGCCGCCGAGTTCATCGCCCTCCGCCACACAGAGGAACGGCTCGGGGACCCGGCCCGCCGGATCGCCGCCGCGCACGCGGAGATCGCGGACTCGGGAACGTACCGGCACACGACGGGAGAACTACCTATCCCGGGCAGTGCCACGCCGGTCTTCACCGGACGTACGAGGCCGTGGAGCGGCATCCCGCCTACGTGCACTGTCCGGAGGCGCGCGCCCGGGCATGCGGGGAGGAGGTCCCTGTCTGAGGAAGCTGAGGAGGCTGATGAGACTTGAGGGTCTGAGGAGTCGGGTGAAAGGCCCTCGTCTGGTCTAGGCCTATGACTGCTACCGTCGCCCCGAACAGCGTGACACCGAGAGGGGACCGCAGTGACAGAGGGCGACGGGCGGCAGCGGCGGGCGTACATCGGCTCGTTCACGGCGGCGGGAGGCCTCGGCGTCCTCACCGCGGCCGTGGACGAGGAAAGCGGTGCCCTGACGGTGCTCGGCGCCGTGGACGGAGTCGCCGACCCCTCGTATCTCGCGCTGTCGCCCGGCGGGGACATGCTCTACGCGGTGAGCGAGACGACTGAGGGCGCGGTAGCCGCGTACCGGCTGAAGGGCGACACACCCTCCCTGAGCGGTCCGTTGGTGCCGGTCGGCGCCAGCGGGCCCACGCACCTGAGCCTCTTCGACGGGCACCTCCTGACCGCCAACTACGGCTCCGGCAGCGTCACCGCCGTGCCCGTCCGCCACGACGGGAGCCTCGCCGCCGCCTCAGGTGTGCTGCGGCACGTGGGATCCGGCCCGCACGGGCAGCGCCAGCAGGGCCCGCACGCCCACCAGGTACAGCCCGATCCGAGCCGCCGGTGGGCCGTGAGCGTCGACCTCGGTACCGACTCGGTGCGGGTGTGCGCGTTGCGCGCCGGCGCGCTCGTACTGCACCGCGAGATCGCCCTGCGGCCCGGCTCGGGGCCGCGGCATCTCGTGTTCCACCCGGACGGCCGGCGCGCGTACGTCCTCAACGAGCTCGCGCCGACCGTCACCGCCTGCCGCTGGGACGCCGCCGAAGGCGTACTCCGGCCGGTCGGGGAGACATCCGTGCTGCCGGACCTCCCCGACGGCGACGCCTACCCGTCCGGCATCGTCGTGTCGCCCGACGGCCGCTTCGTGTGGACCGCCACGCGCGGCCAGGACGTCCTCTCCGTGCTGGTGCCCGACGCGGCCGGCACCTCCGGCGAGGGGCAGGGGCTGCGGCTGGTGGCGACGGTGCCGTGCGGCGGCACCTGGCCCAGGGCACTCGCCCTCGACCCGACGGGCCGCTTCCTGTACGTGGCGAACGAGCGCTCCGGAGACGTCGCGTGGTTCGCGGTGGATCCGGCCACAGGAGTGCCGCGCAGGGGCGGGTCCGTCAAGGCGCCCGCGGCTTCCTGCGTGGTACTCGACTGAGCGCTCCGCTGGAAGAACGGTGACCCGCGGGCCGGTGGGGGCTGGTCGCGCCCCGCGGTGGAGCCGCATATGTCACAGCCCCGCGCCCCTTACGGCCCGCGGGCCGGCACAGGCCCGGAAGCCTGCGCCGAAACCCCGAAGGGCCCGGCTCCTGACACAGGAGCGGGCCCTTCGGGGGTCTTGCTGGCGCGGCAGCGGCCTTCCGGTTGCCCAGCCTTCCGGCTCGTCCGGTCAGCGGACCGGCGCGCCCTGCGGCTGCTGCGGCGCGATGCCCAGCGCCGTCGTGTACTTCGCGAGCGCGAGCTTGCCGATCGCCGGGTACGGGCCGAGCGCCTCGGCGGCGGAACAGCCCGCCTCCTTCGCGGCGGCGTCGAGCAGTCCCGCGTCGAGTTCGGGGCCGATCAGATACGGGGCGAGCGCCAGCTGCTGGGAGCCCGAGTTGCGCAGCTGCTCGGCGGTGGCCGCGATCGCGCCCTCGTCGTCGAGCGCCGCCGCCATCACCGGCACGGCGAGCCGCGCGGCGAGCAGCATGCCGGTGATCCCGGCCGCCTGCACGGCCTCGTCACCGCCCACGGAGGCCAGGATGATGCCGTCCGCGGCGGTCGCCACGGTGAACAGCCGGGCGCGGTCGGCACGCGCCAGACCGGCCTCCGACAGGCGCACGTGCAGCGCCTCGGCGAGCAGCGGGTGCGGGCCCAGCACATCGGTCAGGTCGGCCGCGACGCGGCTGTCCATCACGGCCTGGCGGACCCGGCGCAGCAGTGCGTTGTCCGGACCGGCGAGCAGCGGCACGACCACGGCGACGGGGCCGTCCGGCTCCGCCGCGTCCACACCGGCGGCGCGGGCCTGCTCGAAGCGCGCGACGCGCTCCTCGGCGGCGTGCGCGAGCACGGCCCGGAGCGTGGGGAACTCCGAATCGTCCCCGTCGAGGTACCCGATCCGGGCGTCGAGGCCGGGCAGCTCGGAGCGCGCGATGCTCACGACCTCCTCGGCGAGGCTGCGGACGGCGGCGCTGGGCGTGCCCGGCACCGCGAGGACGAACGCGGGCGCGCCCTCGGGAGCCGCCAGCGGTTCCGGACGGCGGTGCCGCCCGGGCTGGCGGGGTCGCGGCATTCGTACTGGCAGGCCGGACGCGGGCCCAGTGGGGGAGCTCATGGCGCCGCATGTTACTGGTTTCCTGGGCTCCCCTGTTCGGGGAGGGTGCAGGTGAGCGGTATCCGTCCGGTTTTGTCTGATGAGTTACGTACAGATTGATCTCACTTGTTATAGGTGGATCAAGGCGATCGGTCCGATGACCGGCTTCGAGGATGCGCCTCATCGGCGCTGGGGTCCTTTCGCACCTTTGACCCCTCAGGCCCCTTCTGGCACTTCTGTCGCGTCCATCGCCTCCGCCACGACGTGGAGCATGCTGTCGTCGCGCGGGAGCGTCAGGCGGTCGGCGGCCAGGTCCACGGCGATGCGTACGGCACCGTCGAGCGGGTCGCCCGCGGCCGGGACCTGCCGGGCATACGGCAGCCGGTCCGCCAGTGCCGTCCGCAGGGGTACGAGGAGGGGGTCGCCCATCTTGAACAGTCCCCCCGTGAGGGCGACTTGGACCTCCCCCGACGCGGCGTCCCCCTCGGCGGGACAGACCGCGGCCGCGGAGTCGGCGATGTGCCGGGCCGCGGCGGCCAGGATCTCGGCCGCCGCCGGGTCGCTCTCGGCGCAGGCGGCCACCTGGGGTGCGAAGGACGCCAGCACGGCGGGGCGGTCCGTGCGCGGATAGAGCCGCCCCGGCAGCGCGTCCGCCGAGCCGAACATCTCCTCGGCGCGGGCCAGGAGCCGGGCCGAGCCCCCGGGCCGCCCGTCGTGGGCGCGCAGCGCCGCGTCCAGGCCGGCTTGTCCGATCCAGGACCCGCCGCCGCAGTCGCCGAGCAGATGGCCCCATCCGTCCGCCCTGCGCCAGCTCTTCAGATCCGTGCCGATCGCGATCATCCCGGTGCCGGCCGCGACGACCGCGCCCACCCGCTGCCCCAGTGCACCCGTGTACGCCGTGACGGCGTCGGCGACCAGCGCGAGTCTCCGTACGCCGAGCTCGCGGGCCAGCGCCGACGGCAGCTCGGCGCGCAGCGCGTCGCCCAGGGTGGTGAGGCCGGCCGCGCCGATGGCGACGGCGCGGAGCGTGCCGACCCCCGCGTCGGCCATCAACTGCCGGGCCATCGGCACCAGTTGCTGCAGCATGTGGTTCGCGTCGATGCCGCGCGGACCGGTGCGCACCGGCTCCTTGGACGCCAGCGGAGCCACCGCGCCCCGGCCGCCGTCGACAGCCACGACGACACGCAGCCCTGAGCCCCCGGAGTCCACCCCCAGTACGCCCGAGACCCCGCCGCCGGGACGGGTCACGGCAGTCGCCAGTCCACGGGTTGGCCGCCCTGCCGGGCCAGCAGGTCGTTGGCCCGGCTGAACGGACGTGAGCCGAAGAAGCCGCGGTCCGCCGACATCGGTGACGGATGCGACGACTCCACCGACGGCAGGTCGCCGAGCAGCGGGCGGAGGTTGCGGGCGTCGCGCCCCCACAGGATCGACACCAGGGGCCGTCCCCGCGCCGCCAGTGCCCGTATCGCCTGCTCGGTGACCTCTTCCCAGCCCTTGCCGCGGTGGGCCGCCGGACGGCGCGGGGCCGTGGTGAGCGCCCTGTTGAGCAGCAGGATGCCCTGCTGGGTCCAGGGGGTCAGGTCACCGTTCGACGGCGGGGGCAGGCCCAGGTCGGTGTTCAGCTCCCGGTAGATGTTGATGAGACTGCCGGGCAGCGGCCGCACCTCGGGCGCGACCGAGAACGAAAGCCCCACCGCGTGTCCCGGTGTCGGATAGGGGTCCTGGCCGACGATGAGGACCCGGACGTCGTCGAAGGGCTGTTGGAAGGCCCGGAGCACATTCGGTCCCGCCGGGAGGTAGGTGCGTCCCGCGGCGATCTCGGCGCGCAGGAAGTCCCCCATCTCGGCGATCCGTCCGGCCACGGGGTCGAGGGCCTTGGCCCAGCCCGGTTCGACGATTTCATGCAACGGTCGTGGTGCCACGGCGTCACCCTACTGCCGCACACACGTGGTCGATCAACCGGTGGTCGGCGCACCGCTCAAGGTGGTATGTGCGGTGATGGCGACGGGCGTTGGGGCCGAGGCGGGCGACGGGCTCAATCGATCACCGCGGCCCGCACGCACAGCACATCCGGCAGATGGGACGCCAACTGCTGCCAGCTGTCCCCGTCGTCGGCCGACGCGAACACCTCGCCGTTGCGATTGCCGAAGTACACGCCCGCCGGGTCCGCGTCGTCCGTGCACAGCGCGTCGCGCAGCACCGTGCCGTAGTGGTCCTCCTGCGGCAGTCCCGCGGTGAGCGGCTCCCAGGTCTTGCCCGCGTCCGCCGTGCGGAAGACGCGACATCGGCGGTCCGCGGGGATCCGGTCCGAGTCGGCGTTGATCGGGAACACGTACGCCGTGTCCCCACGATGCGGATGGGCCGCCGCGGCGAAGCCGAACGTGGACGGCAGCCCCTCGCCGATGTCCGTCCAGTGGGCCCCCGCGTCGTCACTGCGGTAGACGCCCCAGTGGTTCTGCAGGTACAGGCGGTCCGGCGTCGCCGCGTCCCGCGCGACCTTGTGCACGCACTGGCCGAACTCCGGGTTCGGATCGGGCAGGAACACCGCGGAGACACCGGAGTTGGAGGGTTCCCAGGTCGTCCCGCCGTCCTTGGTGCGGAAGACGCCGGCGGTGGAGACGGCGACCGTCACCGCGAGGGGGTCGCGCTCGTCGGTGAGGACGGTGTGCAGGCCCTCTCCACCGCCGCCCGGCACCCACTGCGAACGGGTGGGGTGCTCCCAGAGCGCGCGCATGAGCTCGAAGGACTCGCCGCGGTCCGTCGAGCGGTACAGGGCCGCCGGCTCCGTGCCCGCGTACACCACGTCCGGCTCGGCCGCCGACGGGTGCAGCTGCCACACCCGCTCCAGCGAGGCACCGGTGTCCTGGGGGAACTTCACCGCGGGCTCGGCCGGCTCGGTCCAGGTGCGGCCCAGGTCGTCGGAGTGGAACACCGACGGGCCCCAGTGCGCGCTGTCCCCGCCGACGAGGAGCCGCGGGACGTCACCGCGGGTGTCGATGGCCACCGAGTAAACCGCTTGGGCGTTGAAGTACGGACTGTCGTCGAACTCCCAGACACCGCCGCGCCGCCGCCCGACGAACAGTCCCTTGCGTGTGCCTACCGTGAGCAGTACCTCGGCCATGCCGGCCACCTCCGGACGTCGTTGTCTCCAGATACGGGCCAGTCTGCACCCAGGCACTGACAGTCACCCCTGGACGCGCTGCCGACGCAGGTCAGAGGCCTCCCAACGGTCGTCGACGATGTTGGATACGTCTCCTTCTGAGCACCTCGGCGGCCGCTCCCGTATGGGAAGACGATCCGGTGTGCGTGCTCGGGACGAGGAGGGGCCTTCGATGGCGGCGTTACGTGGTCCGAGGGTATTGCTGTGGCGATGGTGGCCCAATCCGCTGCGGCGCCGCAGCGACACGCTGGAGGGCTGGGTCGTGCTGGCCGTGTGGACCCTGACCCTGCTCGCCGGGGCGCTCGCGGGTCTGGCGACCGCGCAGTCGGTCGAGCACAGCCTCGCCGACCAGCGCGCCGAATGGCGTCCCGTACTCGCCCTGCTCACCGAGCGCGCGCCCGGCACGACCGCGTCCGGTGCCGAGCGGGTGTGGGCGGAGGTCCGCTGGACCGCGACGGACGGTTCGGCGCACACGGGCCAGACCCGGGTCGAGGCGGGCAGCACGGCCGGCACTCCGGTCACCGTGTGGACCGACGGCGACGGCCGCCTTGCCACCAAGCCCGCCACGCGGGCCCAGGCCGCCCTGCGAGGCGCGCTGGTCGGGACGCTGGTCGGGATGAGCGCCGCGGCCGTGCCCTACGGGGGCGGGCGGCTGGTGCGCGAGCGTCTGGAGCGGCGGCGGCTGGATCGGTGGGACGCGGAGTGGGAGCAGGTCGGCCCTCAGTGGGGGTGGAAGACGGGCTGAGAGAGCCGGGAGAGTCTTCACCCGCCGTCGACCGCCTTCACCCGCCGTCGTCCGACCTGACACCGCTGTCCGCCCGACAACGCCCCCTCTGCGTAGCAACCGCCGTCAGACAGACCGGTGGTACTGGTCCGGCACATGCACGTCGCCCCCGAGTTCGCGGGCCGCGTGGCGGGCCCACGACGGGTTGCGCAGCAGTTCCCTGCCCAACAGCACCGCGTCCGCCTCGCCGTTGGAGAGGATCTTCTCGGCCTGCGCGGCATCGGTGATCAGGCCGACGGCGGCGACGGCCATCGACGTCTCGTTCTTGACGCGCGCGGCGAAGGGGACCTGGTAGCCCGGGCCGAGGGGGATGCGTACGCCGGACGCGTTGCCGCCCGTCGACACGTCGAGCAGGTCCACGCCGTGGTCCGTCAGTTCGGCGGCGAGGCGTACCGTGTCGTCGGCCGTCCAGCCGTTCGCCTCCAGCCAGTCGGTGGCCGAGATGCGGAAGAAGAGCGGCTTGTCGTCGGGCCACACCTCGCGCACCGCGTCCACGACTTCGAGGGCGAAGCGCACCCGGTTCTCGTACGAGCCGCCGTACTCGTCCGTGCGCCGGTTGGAGTGCGGGGAGAGGAACTCTCCGATCAAGTAGCCGTGCGCGCCGTGGATTTCGGCGACCTCGAACCCGGCGGCCAGCGCACGCCGCGCGGCGTCGGCGAACCGGCCGACGACCTCCCGGATCCCGTCCACCGTCAGCTCGGTCGGCACCGGGTGGTTGTCGTCGAAGGCGACCGGGCTCGGGCCGAGCGGCCGCCAGCCGTACGTGTCCGGGCCGACCGGGGCGCCGCCCTTCCAGGGGCGGTCGGTCGAGCCCTTGCGCCCGCTGTGCGCGAGCTGCACCCCGGGAACCGTGCCCTGTCCCTTGAGGAACCGCGTGATCCGCCGGAACGCCTCGACCTGCGTGTCGTTCCAGATGCCCAGGTCGTACGGCGTGATCCGCCCCTCGGGGCTGACCGCGGTGGCCTCGACGATGATCAGGCCCGTGCCGCCGCTGGCGCGCGCCCCGTAGTGGGCGAAGTGCCAGTCGTTGGGGGCGCCGGTCTCCGGACCCTCCGGCACCGCGGAGTACTGGCACATCGGTGTCATCCAGACCCGGTTCGGGACGGTCAGATCGCGAAGGGTGTAGGGCTCGAACAGCGCGCTCACGGCGGACTCCATTCGTGACGGGGCCGAGGACTCCTTGTACGATAAACCTCGTAGTACGGTGGATGTCAAACTACGATGTCCCTCGTACAATGGAATCCGCCGGAGATCTCCGGGTCAAAGAACCATCCGGAACAGCCGGGCCGGCCGGACCGGAGAGGACTGGAGCCACCGTGACCACCGCCGCCACGACCAGCAGCAGCCGCGATCTTCCGCACCCCGCGCGTGAGGAGATCCGTCTGGAAGCCGTGCTGCACGCGCTCTCCGACCCGATGCGGCTCCAGGTCGTGCGAGAGCTCGCCGCCGACGGCGACGAGCTCTCCTGTTCGCACTTCGATCTGCCGGTCACCAAGTCCACGACCACGCACCACTTCCGGGTGCTGCGCGAGGCCGGGGTGATCCGGCAGATCTACCGGGGCACCGCCAAGATGAACGGGCTGCGGCGGGACGACCTAGACGACCTCTTCCCGGGGCTTCTCGACAGCGTCCTCGCTGCCGCCGTCCGCCAGGCCGTCCGCGTCGGGGGCAGCTGAACCGCCCTTTCCGGGAAGGTGGTTGAAGAGCAGGTTCAGCACGATCGCCGTCAGGCAGCCCGCGCTGATGCCGCTGTTCATCACCGTCTGGAACCAGTCCGGGAACTTCCCGTACACCGTCGGCACACCGACCGGCAGCATGCCCACGGCGACCGAAACGGCCACCACCGTCATGTTGTTGTTGCCCTTGAAGTCCACCTGGGCCAGCGTCCGCAGTCCGCTCGCGGCGACCGTGCCGAACATGACGAGACCCGCGCCGCCGAGCACCGGCGCCGGTATCGCCGCGACCACCGCGCCCAGCTTGGGCAGCAGGCCGAGCAGGACCAGGATGACGCCGGCGGTGGCGACGACCCAGCGGCTGCGGACCCGCGTCATCCCGACGAGGCCGACGTTCTGTGCGTACGCCGTGTACGGGAAGGTGTTGAAGACACCGCCGAGGACGGTGGACAGGCCGTCGGCGCGCAGTCCGTCGGAGAGAGTGCGGGGCTCGATCCTCCGGTCGGTCATCTCGCCGACCGCGATGAAGTCACCCGTGGTCTCGGTCATCGTCACCAGCGCCACGACCAGCATCGACGCGATCGCCGACGCCTCGAACGTGGGTGCCCCGAAGTGGAACGGCGTGCTGATCCCGAGCCAGTCCGCGTCGCCGACCCCGCCGAAGTCCGTGAAGTCGAACGGCACTGCGATCGCGAGACCCACCGCGATGCCGATCAGCACGGCGATCCGGCTCAGGAACACCGGCGCGAACCGCTGTACGCCGAGCACCACCGCGAGAACGAAGGCGGCGAGTCCCAGGTTCTTCGGTTCACCGAAGTCCGGGGAACCCACCCCGCCGGCCGCCCAGTTGCCCGCCACCGGAAGCAGCGAGAGCCCGATGATCAGGATCACCGTGCCCGTGACCAGCGGCGGGAAGAACCGCAGCAGCTTCCCGAAGACCGGCGCCAGCAGGATGATCGCGAGCCCGGCGACGATCACGGATCCGTAGATCGCGGGCAGCCCGCCCTCACCCGTACCGATCAGCACCATCGGTCCCACGGCCGCGAACGTGCACCCCTGCATGATCGGCAGCCGCACCCCGAAGCGCCAGAAGCCGACGCACTGGATGAGTGTCGCGATACCGCACAGCAGCAGATCGGCCGTGATCAGATACGCCATGTCCGCGGGCGACAGCTTCATCGCGCTGCCCACGATCAGCGGGACCGCCACGGCTCCCGCGTACATCGCCAGCACGTGCTGCAGTCCGAAGGCGGCGAGTTGGCGGACGGGTGGGACCTCGTCCACGGGGTGCACGGGTCGTGCGGGGGTGGTGGTTGCCATGGGCACTCCAGGAACGGCGGGAGCGGAACTGGGGACTGGGACTGCACGTGACCGTAGGGGGCTTGAACAGTTTGTTGATTTCCGGTCTGTTGCCGCTAGGTGTCATGCCCACGGGTGCGTCTGCGACTCGGCTGGGCGGAAGAGGTCGTGCGGAATCCGCGGGTCGGGTGTGGCTGGTCGCTCCCCCACTCTCGACTTCGCTCGAGAGGCGGGACCCCCATCGCGGCGGAGCCGCATACTGGCACAGCCCCGCGCCCCCTTACGGGGCGCTGTCCTGCCTCGCCGCCTCCATCAGCGACCGCCAGTCGGGGAGCTTGACCACGCCTCGCCCGAGCGAAGCGCCCAGCTCCGCCTCCGCCCGTTCGATCGCCTGCCAGCCCGCCCACTCGACCGGCCGCAGCCCCTCCGCCCGCAGTACGGCCAGCGGATCGTCCGGCACCTCACGCCGTACGAGCGCGGGGGCGTCCTCCAGCAGTGAGGTCACCGTTTCCTTCGCGCACGGGCGGTTGGTGCCAATGACGCCTGTCGGGCCGCGTTTGATCCAGCCCGCCACGTACTCGCCGGGTGCCACCGAGCCGTCCCGCAGGACCCGGCCCGCGAGGTGGGGCACGGTGCCGCGGTCCGCGTCGAACGGCAGGCCGTCCAGCGGCACTCCGCGATAGCCGACCGAACGCAGCACCAGCTGCGCCTCGATGTCCTCGTACCGCCCGGTCCCCGTCACGCCGCCGTGCCCGTCCGGCACCGTCCGCTCGAAGCGCACCGCGTCCACGCGCCCGGCCTCGGGGAGCAGTTCGACCGGGCGCAGGAAGAACCGGAGCCGGATCCGCCGGGAGGCGCCGAGCGGCGGTCGCTCGGCCCAGCCGCGCAGCACTTCGACGTTGCGGCGCTGTGCGCTGGGCAGGCCGGCGGGATCCGTATACCCCGGATCGAGCGCCAACTCCTCCGGATCCACCACTACTTCGGTGTCCGGCAGGCCGCCCAGCTCCCGCAGCTCCTTGGTGGTGAAGCGGGCCTGTGACGGGCCGCGCCGCCCCACCATGTGGATCTCCCGTACGTGGCTCTCGGCGAGTGCGGAGAGCGCCGCCTGCGGCATGTCGGTGGGGCTCAGCTCGGCGGCGCCGCGGGCCAGTATCCGGGTCACGTCCACCGCCACGTTCCCGACGCCGATGACGACCGCCGCCCGCGCGCCGAGCACGAATCGGTCGGCCGCGGCATCCGGATGCGCGCTGTACCAGGACACGAACTCGGTCGCCGACCAGCTGCCCGGCAGCTCCTCGCCGGGCACGCCGAGGCGGCGGTCCGCGGCGGCGCCCACGCAGTACACGACCGCGTGGTACAGCTCCCGCAGCCGGGCGGCCGGCAAGCCGTCCGGGCCGACCCGGACGCCGCCCAGGAACCGCACGCGCTCGTGCTCCAGAACCGTCCGCAGATTGTTCTGCAGCGACTTGATCTTCTCGTGGTCGGGCGCCACGCCGTAGCGCACCAGGCCGTACGGGCATGGCAGTCGGTCCAGGACGTCCACCCGGACCCCGGGCACCTGGCTCTGCTGGACGAGACTCTGCGCGGTGTAGACCCCGCTCGGTCCCGAACCGACGACGGCGACATGCAGCACGGCGGAACTCCTTCCCCGAGGAGAACGAGGAGATCGCTGCTGGCTCCAGCATCGCACCGCACCGCGCGCCCGGGGAGGGGACGGCAGCGCCCGCGGCGGGGAAGGGGCGGGTGCTGCGCCGACGGGGTGCCGTGCCGGGACCGTACGCGTGCCCTGTTCGCAGCGAATGTGATCATGCGGTTACGTTGCGTATGTGCTGGAAACGTCCTTTCTCAATCTCTGTGACCGCAATGGGCCGGATGGTGCGGTGTCCGTGTGGCCCGCCTGGAAAGTGCGGGAGCACGACACCGTCACGACGTGGTGCAACGTCCGCCTCTCCTTCGATGACGGCGCCCGGGTCGACGTACTCGCCGTGGTGTGCGGCGGAGACGTCTCCATCGAGGACGTTCGCGCCCAACCCGCGCTCTCCCGCGACGACTTGGCCGTGCTCCCGGACTGGATCGAGGGCCGGCTCCTGGACGTGTGCGGGAGCGCGGTCGAACCGGAGCGCGCCGCCCCCGGCAGCGGAGCCCCGGAGAAGCGGCCCGCGCGGCCCGACCCGCGCACCGCCCCGCGGCGTGGCATCGAGCGCCGCCGCTTCGTCGCCGAGGAGTATCTGGCGGCTCAGGAGGCGGGGCGGGATCCGGTGCTCGCGGTGATGATCGCGACCAGCCGCAGCAGGCGTCGCGCGCTGAGGCTGATCGCCGGGGCACGGGACGCGGGCTTCCTGGCGCCGCGCCATGCCCGCCGCTGACGGACCTCCGGGGCCGGTGCAGGGCTCCTGACGCATCTCCGCGACGCCAGGTGGATCCATCAGGTCCCTGGCCGTCCGACGCCGAAAGGTCCCGTCAGGACATCTCGCGCATCCGGTTGATCTCGCTCGTCTGCTGCGCGATCACGTCGTCGGCCATCTCGCCGATCTGAATGTTGTTGCCCTGCGCGAGGACGTCCGTGGCCATGGTGATCGCCCCGGTGTGATGGGTGATCATCAGTTTCAGGAAGAGCTCGTCGAACGCCTTGCCCTCGGCCGCGCTCAACTTCTTCAGCTGCGCCTCGGTCGCCATGCCCGGCATCGCCTCGTGGCCGTGCCCGCCGCTCTTCTCCTTGCCGCCATTGGTCTTGAGCCAGCCCTCCATGGAGTCGATCTCCGGCCCCTGTGCGGCCGCGATCCGCTCGGCGAGCCGCTTCACTCGGGTCGACTCGGCGCGCTTCGAGGCGAGTTCGGTCATTTCGAGGGCCTGGGTGTGATGGTCGATCATCATTCGCGCGTAGTCGATGTCCGCCGAGTTGGGGGAGTCGTCGTCGGTGCGCTGCTTCGCCGCGTCCTCGGCGGAGAGTGTCTCTGCGGCCTCGCCCGGCTTGCCCGGCGCGATCACCGAAGGGCCGGTGCCCGACGCGGACTTGGTCTCCTCGTCCGAGCCGGTGCAGCCACCGAGCGCGAGGACGGCGGCCGTCACGGACGCCGTGATCAAACGGCGGGACGTACGGCGAGAGAGCACAGCGACCTCCTGGCACTTGTGGCACATGAATCGACACACACCTCGTGAGTGTTGATGCCCGTCCTAGCACGCTTCCGTACATCGTTGATCAAAAACATTCATTACGAGTGTGTTGCCATCTGTTGATCTGTGCATGATGAAGACGATACTTCGGGGGTGCCTGAACCGTTCAACTGCGAACGGATACAAGGGAGGACGCAGTGACCCTGTTGAACAACCACCGAACACGGCGCAGACGTCTGGGAGTTGCCGCCACCGCGGCGGGACTCCTCGCAGCACTGCTCACAGCCGCTCCGGCGGTCGCGACCCCAGACCCCGGGGACGCGCCGGCCGCTTCCGAGAAGGTCTCCAAGAGCGAGGCGGCCGAGGCCAGGGCGGCGATCGCGAGCGGCGAGATACCGGGACAGGACGAGATCGTCCACTCGGACAACATCAAGCACCTCGCGAACGTCCCCAAGGACGCGCTGCCCGGCTTCAATTCGGACCTTGCCTTCCAGGGCAGGTACGCGTTCGCCGGCAACTACGACGGCTTCCGCATCTTCGACATCAGCAACCCGAAGGCCCCGAAGACGGTCTCCCAGGT
This sequence comes from Streptomyces sp. 2A115, assembly GCF_052245575.1. NCBI lineage: Bacteria > Bacillati > Actinomycetota > Actinomycetes > Kitasatosporales > Streptomycetaceae > Streptomyces > Streptomyces sp. 2A115. Next base: position 41,409 of record NZ_JBQQCG010000038.1, read on the forward strand.
GCTCTGCCCGGGCTCGCAGAACGACATCTCCGTCTCCGGCAACCTGCTCTTCCTCTCCACCGACTCCTCGCGCAGCGACAACTCCTGCAGCAGCACCACGCAGCCCGCGACCGAGAAGTCCTCGTGGGAGGGCATGAAGGTCTTCGACATCAGCGACAAGAAGAACCCGAAGTACGTCGCCGCCGTCGAGACCGCCTGCGGCTCGCACACCAACACGCTGGTGCCGGAGCGCAAGAACGTCTACATCTACGTCTCCTCGTACTCGCCGAGCGCCACGTTCCCCGACTGCCAGCCGCCGCACGACGGCATCTCGGTCATCAAGGTGCCGCGAAGTGCCCCCGAGAAGGCGGCGGTTGTGAACTTCCCCGTCCTCTTCCCCGGTGCGGGACCCGACGGCGGCGGCAACCCGGGCGCGCCCACCAACCCGGGCGTCTCCAAGACCACCGGCTGCCACGACATCACCGTGCTGCCCTCCAAGGACCTCGCGGCGGGGGCCTGCATGGGCGACGGCATCCTGTTCTCCATCAAGGACCCGGAGAACCCGAAGATCATCGACCAGGTCCAGGACAACGTGAACTTCGCGTTCTGGCACTCGGCGAGCTTCAACCAGAAAGCCAACAAGATCGTCTTCACCGATGAGTTGGGCGGCGGCGGCGCGGCCACCTGCAACGCGGCCATCGGTCCGAACCGCGGTGCCAACGGCATCTACGACATCGTTGGCAAGGGTGACAGCCGCAAGCTCGTCTTCAAGAGCTACTACAAGATCCCCCGCCACCAGGCGGACACCGAGAACTGCGTGGCCCACAACGGCTCGCTGATCCCGGTCAAGGGCAAGGACATCATGGTCCAGGCCTGGTACCAGGGCGGCGTCTCCGTCTGGGAGTTCACGGACTCCTCGAAGCCCAAGGAGATCGCCTACTTCGAGCGCGGTCCGGTCAGCACCGACACGCTCCAGGTCGCCGGTTCCTGGTCGGCGTACTACTACAACGGCTACATCTACTCGAACGACATCGCCAAGGGCTTCGACGTCCTGAAGATCAGCGACCGTCGCACGGACCCGGCGAAGTGGGTCCGCCTCGGCGAGCTCAACGTCCAGACGCAGCCGGACTACTTCGACTGACCCGTCCGGCCGGTCTGCCCGGCCGCGTCCGTCTCACGGCCTCCCTCGCGGCTTGTCCCGCGGCTTTCGGGAGCGAAGAACCGTGAGAGGTCCTTGCGGTACGTCTCGGCATACGTCCCGTCGGGCGCCTCGGCGTCCGGCGGGACACCCCGCTCCCAGTCGAGCCCGTAGCGCCCGAACAGCTCGGCCCGCAGAGCCCGCAGGGGCATGGGCACTCCGGGCACCAGGGCCGCGTACACCGAGCCCATCAGGAGCGCGCGCAGCATCGGGTAGTCGACGGCGGCGTCCGGCGAGCCGTAGCGGGCCATGGTGTCGCGGAGCAGTTCCGCGAGACGCCGCTGCTCCGCGCACTGCATGAATCCCTCGCCCTGCAGGATGCCCGCCATGTGCTGGCGCATCAGCACGGGGTGGTCCCGGGCGAGGCCGAGGATGGCGTCGATGGTCCGCGCCATGAGCTCCTGGCCGTCCTCGGTGCGCGGCTCGCACTCCAGCGCCTCTTCCAGGGTGCGGTGCATCAGCCGGTGCACGGCCGACTGGACGAGCTGTCGCTTGCCCGGGAAGTAGTACGAGACGAGGCCACGGGCGGAGCCCGCGCGGTCGGCGATGTCGCCCAGTGTCGTGGCCTCGAAACCACGCTCGCTCACAAGCTCAAGTGCCGCCTGCAGAAGCCTCTCCCGGGAACGCCGCCGCAACTCTTCATTGACCGCGGGGCTGCGAGGCGACATCCTGTACTCCTGCGTTGACTGGCTGCCAGCCAACTATACTCAGGACGTCTGGTGAGTTCCCTGTGAGGGACGCTTTCCAGGCTGCCGTCCGCTCGGGGCGACGCGGGGGATCGTCCCGGGCGGTCGGACAGTGCACGCCGGGACCCGCCGCCCGGGGCCACACGCGGGGCCACAGGGTCCGACCAGCGGCTGTCGCCGAGCCGTCGCTGTCTCCTTACAGTGGGCTCGAATGCCGAGGAGGCGTACGGACATGGACCAAGAACAGATTCTGGCCAGGATCACGGCGATGGTCGACGACGAACGAAGGCTCCGGGACGCCCTCGCGTCCGGGCAGATCGATCGCACGACCGAACACGAACGGCTCGGGCAGCTGGAACGCGAACTCGACCAGTGCTGGGACCTGCTGCGCCAGCGGCGCGCGAAGACGGAGTTCGGCGAAAACCCGGACGAAGCACAGGCACGCCCGTCGTCGCAGGTCGAGGGTTACCTGAGCTGACGGGCGCGGCACCCGGTGGCCGGGACGGTACGTCTCGGCTCACCAGGTCCGCGACGCGTCTGAGTCCACCAGGCCCAGCACGGGCAGAAGCCCGGCCGGCCGCTGGGTCACCGGCAGATGGTCGACGAAGTGCACGCCGCAGCCCAGGGCCGCCGCGCCGCCGTCCGCGCGCCGGTCGTCGCCGACCGTCAGCGTGTCCCGCGGGTCGACCCCAAGCACCTCGCAGGCGGTCGTGAACAGCCTGGGGTCCGGCTTCTGGACGCCGTGCTCGTACGACAGGACGTACGCGCCGACGTACGGGTCCAGGCCGTGGTCCCGGAAGACGGGCCGCAGGTCCCAGCCGATGTTGCTCACCACTCCGACGGCGACACCGCGCTCGCACAGCGCGCCCAGCACCTCGGCCGCGTCGGGGTAGGGGCGCCATGCGGCGGGGGTCATGTGGCGGTCGTACAGCGCGTCGTGCAGTTCCGGATCCGGGAGCGTCACCTGGCGGGAGAGTCCGGTGTACGCGGCCCGGTGCAGCTCGGCGCTCCGGTCGCGGACGCCCCACACCGCGGCCACGTCGTCCGGCAACGGCCCCGACGGGAGGGCCCCGCCCGGCAGCGCGCCCACCGTCTCCAGCTCCTTCGCCGCCCGGAGCAACTCCGGCTCGGGCAGGGCGACTCCGGCCTCGGCCAGCACCGCGCGCAGCCAGGACTCGGAGGATTCGATACGGAAGAGGGTTCCGGAGAAGTCGAACAGCACGGCAGCCATGCGGTGGACCTTACCGGCGGCTCTGTCCAACTGGTCGGCCATGTTCTCAGCCTGGTCGGCCGTGCTGTCAGCGCGGCTCGGCGGCGCCCCGGAACCTCGAGTACGAAGCCACCGCCAGCGCCACCGCCACCGCGCCGAGAAGCCAGCCGCCGAGCACGTCCGTCGGCCAGTGCACGCCCAGATAGACCCGCGTCAGGCCCACGCCGACGACGGACACCACCGCGAGGGCCAGCGCGGCACGCCACAGGACGCGTCCGGCGCCGTACAGGTGGAGGAGCCACAGCAGCAGACCGCACACGACCGCGGCCGTCATGGCGTGGCCGGAGGGGAAGGCCGAGTAGTGGGCGGAGTCCACGGGGTCGGGCCAGACAGGGCGGTCCCGGCCGATCGCCGCCTTCAGCCCCTGCTGCAGCAGTGTGCCGAGCGCACATGTGGCCGCCACCCACAGGGCGAGCCACCATGCCGCGTGGCGCAGCACGAGCCAGAGCACGGCGGCGGCGCACAGGGCACGCATCGTCCATGGGTCCCACACCCAGTCCGTCAGGATGCGGGACGTCTGCGTCAGATCGGGGTCGTCGACGGCCCAGCGGTGAGTCGTGCGCGCGATGTCGCCGTCAAGGGACATGAGCGGGTCCCAGGACGCCGCGACCAGGATGAGCAGCAGCACGGAGGGAACGGCGAGGACCGCCGCGAAGCGCAGCGCGATTCCGGGACCTGACGTGTGGGGCGGCGAGTCGACGGAGGGGGAGTGCATGTAATGATCCTCGCCGATCGGTGGGGCCGGAGGCGAACCCGGGGTGTGCCCCCCCCTGACTACCCCAGCGCCCGCAGACCCGGCACGAAGGTCACCAGGACCGGGACCACCGGCACCAGTGCCGCGGCGGCCGTGAGCCGGAGCCGGCGGACGGCCGGGAGGCGGTCCGGGGGAGCGAGCAGCCGGTCGACGCGCTGCGGGACATGTGCCCCCGGAGTGGGGCAGGGGCCGAACACCCCCCGGTCCTCGTTGAGTTCCACCAGCGCGAGGGCGATCGTCAGCCGGCCGAAGCGGCGTGACGCCATGTCGTCGGCGGCGAGTTCGACCAGCCGGTGCATCTCGTCGCGGAACGCCGCGAACACCGGGACCTGCGGGAAACCGTTGGCCAGCGCTGCCGAGGAGTGCAGCAGCCAGTCGTGCCGGGCCCGCGCGTGCCCCTGCTCATGGGCGAGTACGGCGTCCAGCTGCCGCCCCTCGAGGCGGCGCAACGCGGCCGTGGTGATGACGAGTTGGGGCGCGGCTCCGGACAGCCACCAGGCGTCCGGCCGCTCGGCCTCGATGACGACCAGACGATCACTGCCCGGCTCCTCACCGGGCAACAGCGGGGCGCGTACGAGGAGTTCGGTCCGCCGTTGACGGCGGCGGGACCGAGCCCGGGCGATCTCGCGGACCAGCATCGCCGCGCTCCACACGCCGCCGAGCGCGAGCGTCACGGCGAGCGTCGCGGCCCAGGGCCCACCCGCGAGTGCGTACGCCTCCACGACGGTGCGCGGCGCGGGGGCGAACACCTGGCCGCGGACCGCCTGCCAGGCGGCGGCCGCGCTGAGCGTCATAGACAGTGCGCAGCACAGCAGAACGGCCGCCACCACGCACTGCCACACCCACAGGGCGACCACCGGTTCTCGGTCCGGCCAGTCCGTTCGGGCGAGCAGCCGCGGGGCGACAACGGCGGTCAGGGCGCCGAGCAGCAGCAGTGCCGCGGGGACCATCATGGGAGCAGACTATGAGCGGGCCGCGTCGGAGGATACGGGCCGGCGCGGCAAGTGACGCAGACCACGGTTTCGTAAAGGACCTACCGCTCGGCCGCGGAATCTCCACCGCAGCTCGACTCAGAGTGTGAGAAGCCCGGTTTCAGAGTGTGAGAAGCATGGCGAGCATCCCGATGCCCATCGAGAGCCGGCAGGCCCGGGCCAGTTCCAGCCGATCGCCCCAGCCGGTCGTCCGTACGCCCCCTTGGTGCCCGCCGACCGCGACCGGTACCAGCCGCGTGCCGGTCCACAGCACGTACCCGGTGAAGTACACGAGGAGCACCCCCGTCAGCACGGGAACCCCGGCGTGCGCTCCGCTCGCCATCACCGCGGCCATGTAGACCATCGCGGACGCGCCCACCAGGTGGTGCAGATGGTGCGCGCCGGTCCGTGCCGCCCAGAGAGCGTGCAGCGCGGCCGTGCCGAACACGGCCGCGTAGGCGAGCCAGGCCCAGCGGGGCGGCGCCAGCGCGGCCGCGGGCACGGCCATCGCGGCCATGCCGAATCCCATGAGCGCCTCGCCGCCCGCGGTGCGGCGCTGCTCCTCGAGGGTGCTGCGCATCCGCAGCAGACAGTAGGCGCCGGTCGCCGCGCACAGCACGACGAGCAGCCAGCCGGGCGATGTCGGTCCGTGCACCGCGCACCTCCCCGTCGACGGTGTCGGACAGCCGGATCGGACAGTCAGAACCGTCCGGTCGAAGGGATGCCCGATCCGGGCGGTGCGCAAGCGAGCGCAAGGGTGTACGCGGGGGAGCGTGCGGGGGTGCGCAGCGGATGGGAGGGCGGGGAGGGCTACTCCGTGCCGGCTGCTACCGCGAAGTATATTTTACAAGTAAAACACCTGCTAATCTTGTGGGTATGAGCAGTGCCGCACCCAAACCCCCGCTCGTACGCCGGCTGCCGCTCGCCGGTGTGCTGCGCGCCGGCCGCCCCTCCGACATCTGGTTCAAGCCCGCGCTGAGCGTGGTCGTCGCGACGGGTGTGCCCAACCTGACGCTGCTGGCGCTCGGCCGCCTCGACCTGGCGATGTACACGATGGCCGGGGCGCTCTGCGCGCTCTACGCCCACAACCTGCCGTACGCCGCCCGCGCCCGGGCCCTCGCCCGGGTCGTGCTCGGCATGGTCGCCTCGGTCGCGATCGCGCTGGTCACGGCGTCGTTCACGTCCTCCGCCGTGGTCCTGGTCGCCGTCGGGGCGCTGCTCGCCGCCGCGCAGAAGGCGCTGTGCGACGCGGCGCGCATCGGCCCGCCCGGGCCGGTGATCTTCGTCTTCATCAGCTCGGCCTCCCTCTTCGCCCCGCAAACGCTGGGCCAGGTCCCCGGTCATCTCGCCCTGGTCGTCGCGGCCGGCGCCTGGGCCTGGCTCATCGGCATGGCACCCGGCCTCCTGCGCCCGCACGGGCCGGAACGCCGCGCCACGGCCCGAGCCCTGAACGCCGTCGCGGTGTACGCCCAAACGCGCGCCACCGGTAGTGGCCCCGGTGCAAGCGCCGACGCCGGCCCCGACACCGGCCCCGGCGCAAGCTCCGACAACGAGCGCGCCCGCGCCGCCGCGGCCACCGCCGTGCACGACGCCTGGCAGTCGCTGCTCGCCACCGGCGCCCGCTCCGAGCCCCGCCGCGCCCTCGAGCGGCTCGTCGTCCGGGCCGAGGTCGCGCTCGCCGCCCCCGCCGACACGGACCCCGGACGGTTGCGCGCATGGGCTCGCGACCTGCGCGGGACGAACCCCGTGCCGCATGTGGACCTGGCGCCGGCGGCCGGCGAACTCCTCGGCGTGGACGCCGAACCGGCCGCTGAGAAGCGCCCGCTGGTGAGCAGGCTCGGCCCTCTCCTTCCCCTGGCCCTGCGTACCGCGCTCGGCTGCGCCCTCGCCGGATACGTGTCGCTGGCGCTCGGCGTCGGCCGCCCGTTCTGGGCCCTGGTCACCGCCGCCTCGCTCTACCAGGCGAACATCACCCTGACCTGGAGCCGCGGAGTGCAGCGCGTCGTCGGCAACCTCTTCGGCGTGCTCCTCTTCGCGGCGGTCGCCCCGCTGGCCCACCTCGGCCCGGCCGCCCTCGTCCTGTGCTGCCTCGCCTTCAACTTCGGCGCCGAGGCCCTGATGAGCCGCAACTACTGGCTCGGCAGCGTCTGCGTGACTCCCATGGCGCTGCTGATCACCGAGTTCACGGGCTTCGAGGAGCCCGGGGTGCTGATGACGGACCGGGTCGTGGACACCTTCGTCGGCGCGCTGGCCGGCTTCGTCGCGGCGATCGCGGTCACCAACCGGCGCGCAGGGGACCGCGTCGAGTACGTCCTGGACGCCGTGGAGCGTGCCCGCGAGCACTCCGCGCGGCTGGTCGCCGCCGAGTGCCCGGACTCCGGGGCCCTGGAGTCCGCGCGCCGTCAGCTGGCCGCCGCGCTCGTCGAGCTGCGCGGCACGGCCGACGCCGCGGCCGGTGAATGGTGGCAGCGCTCCCTGCCGGAGGAGCGGGTGATGCTCGCCGAGCGGGCCGGACACCGTACGCTCGCGGCGACGGTACGACGACAGGGACTGCACGCTCTGGAGGGCGCACGGGCATGACGGCGGCGAACGGGCGGACGGGGACCGGACGGACTGCGATCGGGCGGACAGGGAGCGGGCGGACCGATGCCGGGACCGACACGGAGGGGCAACCCGTGCCGGGGGACACCCTTGCCGCGGTGGTACGGCAGTGGCAGGCGGTCCACCCCGACCTCGACACCGGGCCGATGGAGATCATCGGCCGCATCAACCGCTGTGCCGCGCTCCTCCAGCAGGCCGAGGACGCGCCGCTGCGCCATGCAGGCCTCACCCGCCCCGAGTTCGACCTCCTTGGCGCCCTGCGCCGCACCGGCCTCGAACTGACCCCCGGCGAGCTGGCCCGGGAGACGTTCTCGTCCGGCGCCGCGGTGACCAAGCGGCTCAAGCGGCTGACCGAGCGCGGACTCGTCGAGCGCCGCGGCGACACCCGCGACCGCCGTGTCGCCCACGTGCGGCTCACGGACGCCGGACGCGACCTCGTCGACGGCATCCTGCCCGAGCAGCTCTCGTACGAGACGACGGTCCTGTCGGGACTCGCTTCCGGTGGGCAGCGGGAACTGGCGTCGCTGCTCAGCGAGTTGCTGGTCCAGCTGGAAGGCCGCCTGGGCGCCCCGCGCGTCTGACGCGCCGCAGCCCGTTCCGCGCATCTTCCGCCCCCCGGTCCTTCCGTCGCGGCAGAAACTTCGCGGTTACCGACCGTTGACACGGGATGCACGCCACTCCTACGTTCGGCACGCTGGCCTTCGCGGTGATCGTGCTGCGACGACTCGTGCGCGCCATGCCCGCCGAGGTCGAGGAAGCGGCACGGGGGGACGGCTGTGGGTTGCCTGGCGCGCTGTGGCGGATCGTGCTGCCCGGCCCGGGCTGATAGCGGTCGGCGGCTTCTCGGTCCTGCTCGGCTGGGGCGAGTTCGTCTTCGGGATCACCCTCAACAGCGACCCCGAGGTGCAGCCGGTGACCGTCCTGCTCAACACCTTCGTCGGTCAGACCGGCACGGACTGGGGACCGCTCATGGCGGCCGCCACGCTGGTCAGCGTCCCCGTGGTGTGCGTCTTCGCGATGCTCCAGCGGTACATAGTGGGCGGGCTGACCGCCGGAAGCGTCAAATCCCGAATCGCGCAGCGACAGAACAACGTCCACCACCGGTGCCGCGGCCACCGCGCTCGCCGTAATTCCGACTACTGAAGGGAACTGACGCCGTGCCGGCCGAGACGGAGAAGTTGACGATCGACCTGGGCACCGACACCGGTGCCTTCCACGGCGGGGCGAGCGGCACGCTGTACGGCCTGTACGGAGAGGGCGTCCCGAGCCGCAACCTCGTCGAGGGCATGCACGTCCGCACGGTCTCGACCAAGGCCCAGGACGGCACGCAGCACCCCGGCGCCGACGCCCTCGAAGTCCTGCCCGCCTTCGTGGACTCGGGTGGCAAGGACGTCTACATCTACATGACCGACATCTACCGCGGCTTCCCCTACCAGTGGCCCGGCGCCACCGGCGAGGAACGGCTCGCGGACTTCAAGGGGAAGGTCGAGAAGCAGGTCAGGCAGGTCCTGACCATGGGCGCGTACAAGTCCCATGTCGTGTACGTGCCCTTCAACGAGCCGGAAGGGAACATGTTCGGCACGGGGGAGTGGAGCTACGACAAGGTCTCCTGGCGCACGGACCCCACGCACTTCTTCGCGGCCTGGAAGGACTTCCACCACCTGATCAAGGACCTCGACCCGGACGCCCGCATAGCCGGCCCCAATACCAGCATCCTGTATGCCGAGGTGAGGGGTTTCCTCGAGTTCGCCAAGGCCAACGACGTGCTGCCCGACGTGATGACGTGGCACGAGCTGTCCTCACCCGCGGAGATCCGGACGAACGTCGCCAAGTACCGCCGGATGGAGAAGGACGTGGGCATCGACCCGCTCCCCATCAACATCAACGAGTACGCGCACAACTACCACCTCTCCGTCCCTGGCCAGGTCATCCAGTGGATGTCGGCCATCGAGGAGTCGAAGATCGACGCCGACATGGCGTACTGGAACATCGACGGGAACCTCAACGACTCGGCGGTGGAGGCGAACAAGGGCAACGGCCAGTGGTGGCTGTTCAACGCCTACGGGCAGCTGACCGGTCACACGGTCCAGGTCGCGGCTCCGCGGCCGAACGTGCAGTACACGCTTCAGGGGGTCGCCACGTTCGACCCGGGCAAGCGGCAGTGCCGGGCTCTCTTCGGCGGCAGGAGCGGCGCGGCCGATGTCGTCTTCGAGCACGCGGACGTCCTCGGCTCCGCCGTCCACGCGACCGTCCAGGAGATCCCCTGGACCGGCCAAGTGGGCGCCTCCGCACAGCCGTTGCGGCTCCAGGACCGCGAACTGACCGTGCGGGACGGCAAGGTGACCCTGTCGCTGACCGACCTCAACGAGATGTCGGCCTACCAGGTCATCCTCTCGCCGGGCGGCAAGGGCGCGGTCGGAGCGCCGCCCTCGGTGGGCTGGCGGGGGTCGTACGAGGCCGAGAACGCGACGTACACGGGCAGCGGCCACTCCAAGAACGGCCCCGAGGGATCCCCCTCCGACGTGGACAAGTTCGCGACCTCCAGCGGCTACAACGTGGGTGGACTGCGCACCGGTTCCGACGGCGCCCTCGCCTTCGACGTCGAGGTCCCGCAGGACGGGACGTACGACCTGAGCGTGTTCGCCAACTCCTACAACCAGTACGAACTGGTGAAGGAGCAGGGTCCCACCAATGTCTTCCTGCGCGTCGACGGCAAGGACCCGCAGGAGCTGCGGCTGCCGCTCGGCTACAAGTGGGTGGTGTGGGGGCACACCGACACGCGGGTGACCCTCACGGCGGGCAAGCACACCCTCACCCTCTCCGCCCAGGACCCCGATCTCGGTCTCACCAAGGGCGACGCGATCATCGACAAGATCGACCTGGCCCTGCGCGACGCGCACGTGACCGCGCCCGCGCTGTACGAGGCCGAGTACTCGACCCTCGGCGGCGGAGCCCGTGTCAGCTACGCCCACCGTGGGGCCTCCGGTCCCGGAGCCGTCGCACTGCCCCCTGGCGGTACGGCCACCTTCTGGGTGCATGCCTCCCTCGACGGCGAAACGACGGTGACGGTCGATCAACTGGGCGGCGGTGAAGGCTCATTGAAGGTCAACGGCGAGAATGTGGGGCGGATCGAGCACGGTGGCGTCCCGCTCTTCCTGGTCGGCGGCATCAACAAGATCACCGTCACCGGGACGTCGGGGCGCCTGGTCCTGGACCGACTGCGGGTCGGCCCGTCGCGCGGACGCCTGAAGAGCACGGTGTACGCGGCCGAGGAGGGCATCCTCACGGGCGCGGCGAGGGTGGCGGCGTACCCCTTCGCCACCGGCGGCAAGGCTGTCGACGCCATCGGCAAGGGCACCGCCAACGCGCTGGCCCTCACGGTGACGGCGGCGAGCAGCGGCCGGCACGCCCTGACCATCCGCTACTCCAACGGCGAGCAGCCCCCGGCCACGCATTACAACCCGGACCCGGTGTGCCGCCACGCGGACATCTCCGTCAACGGAGCGAATCCGCAGCGCGTGCTCTTCCCCACCACCTTGCACTTCAACAACTTCTGGGACCTCACCGTGCCGGTGACGCTGAAAAAGGGCACCAACACCTTGACCTTCACCGCCGACGAACTCCCCGACTTCGACGGCGACACCTCGAACCAGTATCAACAGCGCTCCCCGTACGCCCCGGTCATCGACCAGGTCACGGTGACGCCACTCGCCTAGGGTCTGGGCGGGCGAACAGGGGAACCAGCCCACTTCGCCCGCCTTGTAGATACCGAACACCGCCCCCCCGCGGGTCCCGGACAACCGCGATCCGCGGGTCCTCCGGGACCGAGGTGTGTTCCATGAGGAGGCTTCCGCCCGCCCGCGTACCGGATCCGCGATGGCGTCGACGTCCTCGACGGCGAAGTACGGCAGCCAGTGCGAGGGCACCTCGTACGGGAACTTGTCACCCATCTCCACCATTTCGCCGAAGTCGGCGCCCCCGACGGCCCACCGCGTGTAGAACTCCCAAGCGTTGACGGTCCAGCCGAACACCGTCGTGTAGAAGGCGGTGACCGCCTCGGTGTCGCGCGTCATCCGTTCGACCCAGCCGAGCGAGCCGGGTGCGTTGAACAGGGCCGCACCGGGGAAGGACCGTGCTTGCCAGAGCTGGAAGACCGCGCCACCCGGGTCGGCGACCACCGCGAAGCGGGCCGTCCGGCGGACTTCCGTAAGGTCGTCGAAACCCACCACGCTCATGCCCTCCGGCACGCGCAGCCCGCGTCGGCGCACATGGAGTTGGCCCTCGGGCCAGCGCGTGACGCAGGTCTGGAGCGCCACCGTCACTCAGTCCGGCTCCGCCGTCACCGCTGCCGACGCCGGCTGCAACGCGGCGATCGCGCCAGGCGGGACGGTCACCTTCGGCTTCAACGGATCCTCGTCCGGGAGCAACACCGCACCCACGGCCTTCACCCTCAGCGGGACGGCCTGTACGGCCTGGTCCGCCCGCGTGTGCCGACGGGACCTGCCCGTCGGCACACACTCTTCCTCTCCATCAACTACCCTGCGCTTCCCGGTAGTTGAGAGTTGAATTCGGAGGTGGAGGCAGAGGCGGAGCTGGACCCGGCGGTCGCGGTCTTGTCCTGGCCGACCGGCCGGAGCACTCGCGGCGGCGTGGCGTCCTGATTCCGGAGACTGGGCGCCATCCCGTCCCACCAGTCGGCATTGCCGTCCTCGATACAGCGGAGCAGGACTCCCTCACGCAAGGCCCAGGGGCAGATGGTCACCTCGTCGATGCCCATCAGCTTCATCGTGGTGTGGGCGACGATCGCCCCGGCCAGGGACTGACCGGCCCGGGCGGCGGAGATGCCCGGCAGAGTGGCGCGCGCCGAGGCCGGCAACTCCGCCAGCCGGTCGACGGCCCGGCGCAGATCGGTCCGGGCCATGCCGCGCGGTGTGAAGGGGCCCGACCGGCCCGGCTCCGCGCCGCACAGGCGGCCCAGCTGCTGGAACGTACGCGAAGTGGCGACGCTCGTGCGGGGCGCCTCCCACCGTATGCGGGCCGCGACGTCGCGCAGCTGGTGACGTACGTGCCGGCGCAGCGCCTTGACCCGGCGTGGCGACGGCGGATCCTGGCCGCGGAAGAACTCGCGGGTCAGCAGGTTCGCTCCCAGCGGCAGCGAGATCGCGAAGTCGGGCAGCTTGCTGCGGCCGAAGGCCACCTCCAGGGAGCCGCCACCGATGTCCAGCATGGCCAGCGGCCCCGCGCGCCAGCCCATCCAGCGCCGCGCGGCGAGGAAGGTCAGCTCCGCCTCGACCTCGCCGGGCAGGATGTGCAGCGGCAGCCCGGCTTCGGCGGCGACCTGTTCGAGGATCTCGGCGCGGTTCGGGGCGTCCCGCACGATCGCGGTGGCGAAGGCGAAGGGCCGAGCCACTCCCCAGCGCCTGCCCTCGTCCCGGGCGGCGGTGACGGCCTCCACCAGCCGGGTCACCTGTTCCGGCGGCAGGCGACCGCCACGCTCCACGTGTTCCGAGAGTCTCAGCCGGCGCTTTGCGGTGTGGACAGGCAGTGGAACCGCCCCGTCCGTCTCCGCGATGACCAACCGGACCGTGTTCGAACCGACATCAAGTACACCCATTCGCATCCCCTCCCAGTACCCGTGGCAGCCCCCGGCATGCGGCGGAGCGCGTGTCGCGGGCAGATGGTGCCTGGGAGGTTGGGCAGGTTCGCCCGGGGTACTGGGGGCGGCGGCCCTGGAGGGAGCCGTCATGCGCCCCAGAGACAGCACCCGGGACGGAAACGGGACGAGAAGCGGCCGAAGCCAGGGCCGGAGACAGAGCCAGGGACAGGGTCAGAGAGAGGAAGGGCGAAGGGACATGGTCCAGTTGGTGGAAGACGTGATGACACCCGACCCGAGGGCGGTCGAGCCAGACTCCCCGCTCGTCGACGCAGCCCAGCTGATGCGCGACGAGGATCTCGGCGGCGTCCTGGTCGTCGAGGGAGACACGCTGGTCGGTCTGGTCACCGACCGCGACATCGCGTTGCGTGTGGTGGCGGACGGCGGCGACCCGCGCATCATCGACGTCCGCTCGGTCTGTACGCCGGACCCGGTGTGCATCGGCCCCGAAGAGGAGGCCTCGGTGGCGGTCGAGCTGATGCGGCGGCACGCGGTCCGGCGGCTCCCGGTGGTCGAGGACGGACGACCGGTCGGCATGGTCAGCCTCGGTGACCTGGCCGAGAACCGGGACCCGAACTCGGCACTCGCCGACATCAGCCGGGCCGCTCCCAGCCCTGGTCAGGGCACGGTCATGTGGTAACCGGGTGCCGCTCGCGCCCCTGCCCGCGCGGCTCCTGCGCGAGCCCTGCTCAGGCCGCCCTCCGCGAGTACTCTGACTCTATGGACACCTTCGGCAGGGGTATAGCCATCCCGAACGAAGTCGTGGCCGGTCTGGCACCCTTCGTGGTGGGACTTTTGATCACGGCGATGCTGATCGCCGCAGTGTGGTGGGGCATGAGGGTGCGCGCTCGGGAACCCGGCCCGCCGCGTCCCGAGGAACAGCCCCACTTGCCGCCCACTGGCGCGGTCCACGAGATCAGCGAAGTGCGCGAGCCCGACGAGATGCCGCACGACGGCACGGTCCTCCTCCCGACCGAGTTGGCAGCTCTCGGCAACATGTACACACGCCGCGCCAAGAACCAGAAGCGGCCCATCTGGAACCGGAACAGCAGCGGAGGATTCGGGAGCGGCGGGCTCGGACACCACTGAGGGTGCTCGGGCACACCGCGTGAACACCGGAACGAGCGGCGAAGGGCGAAGGACGACAGGCCGCTCAGAGGCGTGCCGTCTCGGCCGTACGGATGTCGGCGCCCATGTTCCGCTCCATCATCCGCAGCGCGGCCTCGGCCAGATCGGCGTGGATGTGCGCCACCGCGTCCGCCGGGACGGTCACGCGCATGTGCCGGATGTGGGCGTCGAGCGCGGAGTAGAGCACGCACTGCTCGGTCACCTGGCCGCAGAGCACGACATGGCCGATGTCGAGCTGGTTGAGCAGATAGCTGAGCGGGGTCTCGAAGAAGATCGAGTGCCGGGCCTTCACGACGAAGAGGTCCGTCCCGTCGGGACGGACCGGCTCGACCAGATCGGCGTGCGGCCCCCCGAGGGCGGTCTCCACGATCTCCCCGTGGTGGGAGCGCCACTCGCCGAAGTTGTCGTTCGCGTAGATCACCGGAACGTCCCGCTCCCGGGCCCGCTGAAGGAGACGTACGACCGCGGGCAGCGCGTCGCGGACCGACGGGATCAGCAGATCGGCGTCCTTGTGGTCGTATGTGTTGATCATGTCGATGACGATGAGTGCGGTCTTTGTCTCGCCCATGCCGTTCGAGGTTCCACTTCATGACCGAAAGGAACCCACTGGAAGGAAACCACCGGAGGGAACTCGTGGGGTCAATGAAGTCATTCGCCGACCGACTCGACTACCCCGTGTACGTGGTGACCGTGGCGGCCGCAGGGGAGCGGGCCGGCTGTCTGGTGGGCTTCGCCTCGCAGTGCTCGATCCGGCCGCCCCGGTTCATGGTGTGGCTGTCGAAGGTCAACAGGACCTTCCGCGTCGCCCAGCCCGCCGAACGGCTCGCCGTGCATCTGCTCGGCTCCGACCAGTACGCGCTCGCGGAGCTGTTCGGCGGTGAGACCGGCGACAGCGTCGACCACACCGGCGAGCTCCTGGACAAGTTCACCCGCGTGGCCTGGACGCCGGGCCCGGACGGCGTCCCCGTGCTGGACGGGGTGCCCGCCTGGTTCGTGGGCCGCGTGGAGAGCCGTACGGACGGGGGCGATCACGTGGGCTTCCTGCTCAGCCCCGTCGCGGGCGGGGCAAACAGGCGTTCGGGACAGAGGCTGCTCGGCCTGAGCGATGTCGTCGGCATCACCGCCGGACACCCCGTCGACTGACGATGCCTGACGGCCGGCGTCACGCACTCTCGGGCAGCTCACACACACCGATCCCGTTCTCCAGCAGGCTGCCCAGGACCAGCGTGCCCTCGTACGCGTACACGCTGGTCACCATCCGATAGCCCGATCGTCGACGCCTGAGGTCGCGGCGGACCCGGCCGTCGGGCCCGATGCCCATCACCCGGGCGATGGGCCGCGGGCGCACCCCCAGCGGTCGAACCACCCGCCACACCGCGCGCCGCACACCGACGGGCGCCCGATGCAGCCAGTCGAGGGCAGCCAGGCGCGGGCCAGCCAGCGCGACCCAGATCGTCCCGTCCGCGCCACGCGAGAGGTTGTCCGGAAAGCCCGGAAGACTCTCGATCAGGGTGTCGCGGCGGCCGGCTCGCGCGCCGGACAGCCACAGCCGTGTGAGGCGGTACGCGCCGGACTCGGCCACCACGACACAGGACTCGTCCTCGGCGAGCACGACTCCGTTGGCGAAGTGCAGGCCGTCCAGGAGGAGTTCGGGCTCGCCGCCACCGGGCGGGAGCCGGAGCAGCCGACCGGTCGCCGTCCGTTCCATCAGATCGCCGGCCCACTCCTGGAGCCCGTAACACCTGCTGGAAACGGTGAAGTACACGCTGCCGTCCGCCGCCGCGACCGCGTTGCTGCAGAACCGCAGCGGCGCCCCCGCCACCTGGTCGGCAAGCACCTCGACCTTCCCTCCGGAGTGGGAGTCGGAGTCCGAGTCGGGGCCGGAGTCGGAGGCAGGCGTGACCCGCAGCAGCCCCCGCTCCGCGTCACACACCAACACCCTTCCGTCCGGCAGGACTTCGAGCCCCAGCGGCCGCCCTCCGGTCCGGGCGATCCGCTCCACTCGGGCCGGACGGCGCGGATGGACGCGCAGAATGCGGCCGTCGTCCACCCCAGTGACCACGAGGCCCTCGTGATCGACGGCGACATCCTCGGGACCCGTACCCCCGAGGGGGATCAGCAGAGGGGACGGCAGAACCGCGGGCGCCGCCTGCCGGGAGCGTCGCGGTGTCATGAAGCACGCCGTGCCCGGACGCAGCGCCTCAACTCCTCGGCGTACGGCAGCACCACCCCGGCACCGATCACCACGCCCAGGCCCGCCAGATACCCGGCGGACAGCGGCCTGTCCTTGGGCAGCAGCTTCCAGTCGTCGGGGCGGCGTCCACCGCGCAGGGCCGCCCGTACCTCGTCCGCGTACAGGCACCCCGTGAAGGCGATCCCCGCCAGCGGCAGCACTTCAAGGAAACTGTGGATGTGCTGCTCGATCGGGCGGACCTCGCGCTTCTCGGTCGCCAGCGTCACGTCGTACAGGGCTGTCGCGCTGTGGGCAGCCGCGGAACCGCCCATGACGGACAGGACCAGCGGGTTGACCCGGGCCAGCAGGCCCATGGCGACCGGGATGCCCGCCTCGGTCATCATGAGCGCGTGCACGACGGACTCCTTCGTGCCGGTGGTGTGCTCGATCCGGGTGCGCCGGTGCATCCACCAGTCGGCGACCGCGGGCACGACCCACAGAGGCAGCATCCCGTAGAGCAGAAACCTCCGGTTCGCGTCCTCGACATCCGTCGACGCGAAGGGGACCGACAACTCGGGTCCCCGCCGCCAGTGCCGCCAGGACCTGGTCGCGGACTTGCCGGGCAGAACCATGAAAAACCTCCGTCAACAACCCGAGGACACGGATGCCCGACCCCGGTACCCGGCACGGGACCGCGCACACGCGCCGTCGTCCTCGCGCACGTTCTCCCCGCCCGCCAGGCGCCCTTGCGGACGTTTCGGGTACCCCCGACCGGCTACTAGGAACGCATGGTGCAAATCGGATACACGATGATGACCGAACAGGCGGGCCCGCGTGACCTCGTACAGCACGTGGTGGCCGCCGAACAGGCCGGATTCGACTTCTCCGTCACCTCCGACCACTACTTCCCCTGGCTGGAGGAGCAGGGGCACGCCCCGTACGCGTGGAGCGTCCTCGGCGCCGCGGCGCAGGCCACCTCCACGATCCCCCTCATGACGTACGTGACCTGTCCGACGACCCGCTACCACCCGGCAGTCGTCGCCCAGAAGGCCGCCACGACGCAGCTGCTCGCCGAGGGCCGCTTCCGACTCGGGCTCGGCTCGGGCGAGAACCTCAACGAGCACGTGGTGGGCGGCGGTTGGCCCGCCACGCACGTACGCCTCGACATGCTGGAAGAGGCCGTGGAGATCATCCGCGCCCTGTTCGGCGGCAGGAACGTGAACCACCACGGCCCGCACTTCGACGTCGAGAACGCCCGGCTCTTCGACCTCCCGGACGAGCCGCCCCCGATCGGCGTCGCCGTCTCGGGCGACCACTCCTGCGACATCGCCGGCCGGCTGGCCGATCTGGTGATCGCCACCGAGCCGAACGCCGAGCTGGTGGACTCCTTCGACCGGCACGGCGGCAGCGGCAAGCCCAAGGTGGGCCAGTTGCCGGTCTGCTACGACCCGGACACGGACGCCGCGGTCCGCCGGGCGCACGACCAGTTCCGCTGGGCCCTCGGCGGCTGGCCGGTCAACTCCGAACTGCCCGGTCCCGCGAGCTTCGACGTGGCCACGAAGAACACGCGCCCGGAGGACGTCGCGGAGACGATTCCGTGCGGCGACAGCGTCGACACGTTCGTGGAAGCCGTACGCCCCTACGTCACCGCGGGCTTCACCGAGATAGCCCTGGTCCAGGTCGGCGGCGACCACCAGATCACGTTCCTGAACTGGGCCGAGAAAGAGCTGCTCCCCGCGCTGAAGGACCTGTGAGAAGGACCGGGGAACGGAAGAACGAGAGACCGAAGACCGAAGAGCGAAAGACCGAAGCGAAAGACCGAAGAGCGACGAAGGGACCATCGTGGCCATCGCCGAGTACCGCCTCGTAGCCCTGGACTGCCCGGACCCGCCGGCCCTCGCGGAGTTCTACGCGGGCGTACTCGGCGGAGAGGTCAAGCAGTACGACGACAACTGGTACGACCTCTACGCCCCCGGCGGCCACCGCATCTCCTTCCAGCGTGCCCCGGGTTACCGCCCGCCGGACTGGCCGCGCGCCGACGACAACTCCCAGCAACTGCACCTGGACTTCACGGTGCCGGACATCGACGCGGCCCAGGCCGAGGTGCTGGCCCTCGGCGCCACCCCGCTCGACCTCGACGACGAGGACGGCCGTCGCGGGTTCCGGGTGTACGCGGACCCGGTCGGCCACCCGTTCTGCCTGTGCCGGGACTGACGCACGAAGCGCGCCGGGCGAGGCGAGTCGGTCGGGCCCCGATTCGTTGCCCTGCTCACGGCCGGTACCGCAGCGGATGATCCGCCGGTACCTCCACGACCACGATCTCCGTCCCGTCCGGATCGGAGAGCCACATCTCGATCAGCCCCCACGGCTCCTTCACCGGAGGCCGCGGGACCTCGACGCCCGCGGCCACCAGTTCGTCGTACGCCGCCGTCGCGTTCGCGACCTGCAGCCACAGCTTGACGGCGGGGGAGGGCGGTTCCTCGGAGCGGCCCGAGATCTCGAGGAAGCCGCCGCCGAGGAAGTAGACGGTGCCGCGCTCGGGGCCCGTGCCGTACTCGCGGTAGACGGCGAGGCCCAGCTGCTCGCCGTAGAAGGCGCGGGAGCGCTCGGGGTCGGTGGGGCGGAGCAAGGTCCGGCTGCTCAGTACGTGCACCATGCACCCGGAGCCTAGTGGGCGGGTTACGCTCATCGGTGCCCGAGCCGCGCCAGAGAGTCGGAGAAGCTTTCCATGGACACCGCTGACACCGCCGCCAATGGACTGACCTTCCGCGACGCCACTGACGCCGACGTGGACGCCATCGTCGCGCTGATCGAGTCGGCCTACCGAGGGGACGCCAGCCGTACCGGCTGGACCACCGAGGCGGACATCCTGGAGGGTCAGCGGACCGACCCGGAAGGCGTGCTCGAGGTCATCAAGTCCCCCGACAGCCGTCTGCTGACCGTCGAGCGGGGCGGCGCGGTCGTCGCCTGCTGCCAACTCGAACACCGAGGCGACCACGCCTACTTCGGTATGTTCGCGGTCAGCCCCGCCCTCCAGGGTGCCGGCCTCGGCAAGGTGATCATCACGGAGGCGGAGCGCCACGCGTGCGAGACCTGGGGCGCGCGGGCCATGCACATGACCGTGATCTCCGTACGGAACGACCTCATCGCCTGGTACGAGCGGCGCGGCTACCGCCGTACGGGAGAGATGACCCCCTTCCCGTACGGCGACGAGCGATTCGGCATCCCGCAGCGCGCGGACCTGCAGTTCGAACTGCTGGTCAAGCCGCTCGCATAATCGTTACGCCGTGAAGCGGCCGGTGCGTTTGATCTCCGGATAGTCGGTGGTCGCGCCGTCCAGCTCCAGGGCGCGTACGAGCCGCAGATGGTCCTGGGTGTTCACGACCCAGCCGATGATGCGCAGGTCCGCCTTGCGCGCGTGCTCGACGATCTCCAGGGTGAGCCGGCGGATGTTGAGGACGAGGCCGGTGGCGCCGACCGTGACCGCCCGCTCCACGACGTCGACGCCGTAGCGGCTGGCGACCAGCGCCGTGCGGACCCCCGGGACGAGCCGCGCGATCTCGGCGAGCGCCTCGTCGTGGAAGGACAGCACTTCCACCCGGCCGACCAGATCGCGCCGGTTCATGACCTCGGCGAGTGCCCGGGCCGCCGCGACGTCCTTGATCTCGGCCTGGAGCGGGGCCGTGACGGCGTCCAGGACCTCCTCGAAGACAGGAATGCGCTCTCCGCGACCCGCGTCCAGCACCCGCAGCTCGGCGAGGGTCTTCTCGGCGATCGGTCCCGAACCGTCGGTCGTACGGTCCACGTCGGCGTCGTGCATGACGACGAGCTCGCCGTCCTTGCTCAGATGCAGATCGAGCTCGATCAGGTCGAGGCCCGCGTGCTGGGCGGCGATGAAGGAACGGAGGGTGTTCTCGGGTTCGACACCCATGATCCCGCGATGACCGATGGTGAGGAAGTTCAAGGCTGGCTCCGCTTCCGTCGACGGCGGCTCGGCTGCCGCGCTGCGGTCCCGTACCCGCGCGGCAAGGCCGCAGCCTAATCGCCCGGCTCGGCGTTGAACCCGGTCCTACAGGGGGGAATGAGGCCTTCCAGCCGTGGTGACGCCCTCTCCCGCGACCATCCTGCCTCACTCCTGCTCACTCCTGCGTGGGCGAGTCCCGAAGGGGTTGACCCGTCGTGCCGCTACCCGGCAATCAGCGGAAGTAATCGCCGTTACAGTATCCGGCAGGAAAAAGAGCGGTGAAGATGGAGTAGTCCAGGACGATCTCCCGAGCTTCCCCTTGTGGGGAAGATCGCCGCACGCATACGGTGTTCATACGCGAGGTTCTCCAGTGGAGGATGGGTCATGACGGAAATTCTTGTGCAGGTGGGTGCGGAGGAGCAGGTTCCTCCCCATGGCAGGGTGGTGGAGCACCCGGCCTGGCCCGTGCTCAAGGATGCCGTGGAGCAGATCCGGCCATGGCAGTCCAAGGACGGGTCCATCGACTTCGACGCCGAGGCCGCCCCGGACCCGGCCGACGCCGATCTCGCCGTACGCCGTGTCATAGACGCGGTCGAGGGGCTCTCCCCCCTCCTTCCGCACGACGCCGCCTACCACGAGGCGCTCGTCAAGGACCTGCGTCACTGGGCCGACAGCGGTTTCAAGGTGCCCGACTTCCTCGACTCGCTGCTGGCCTTCCAGCCGGCCGCGCACCGCGAGGACGGCCTCCAGCACCTCGTCGTCTTCCCGATGTACACGCAGAACGGCAACCCGGACCGCAACCTCGAAGCGGTCGTCGTGCGCATGGTCTGGCCCGACTGGCTGGCCGAGCTGGAGCGCACCCGCTACGACAACCCGCTGTTCTGCGGCATCAAGTTCGAGGACTTCACGGCCGGTTACGACACCCACTCCGCCGTCCTCTTCCCGGAGACCATCGCTGTGCGCGAGGCCCCCGAGCGGTTCAGCTGGGGCGGTATCTTCTGCGACCGCGAGGCCGCCCGCTTCCGCAGGGTCACGGAGGCCGCCGTCGACACGCTCGGGCTCGAACTGCCCGACGACATCCGCGAGATGGTCGGCGACCAGGCGCGCTGCGAGCAGGCCTTCGTCTTGTGGGACATGGTCCACGACCGCACCCACAGCCATGGTGACCTGCCCTTCGACCCGTTCATGATCAAGCAGCGCCAGCCGTTCTGGATGTACGGCCTGGAGGAGCTGCGCTGCGACCTCACCGCCTTCAAGGAGGCTGTGAAGCTGGAGGCGGACGGCTTCCCGCAGGGCCGTGACGTGCAGCACGCGGTGCTGTTCGACCGGATGTTCCGTTTCCCGGTCACCGGTGACCGGGTCCGCAACTACGACGGGCTCGGCGGCCAGTTGCTCTTCGCATACCTGCACAAGCACGACGTCGTCCGCTGGACCGACAACACGCTGCACATCGACTGGCAGCGCGCCCCCCAGGTCACCAACCAGCTGTGCGGCGAGATCGAGGACCTCTACCGGGCCGGTATCGACCGCCCGAAGCTGGTCCACTGGTTCGCCGCGTACGACCTGGTCTCCCAGTACCTCGCACCCCACCCCGGCTCCCGCTGGGCCAAGGGCCCGGATGCCCTCGACCTGACCCAGCCGCCGAGAAAACTCGTGGACGACGTGCTTCCTGACGAGTTTCCGTTGAGCATGTTCTATGAGGCGCTCTCCAAGAAGCTCAAGCACGTGATCGCCTCCGCCAAGGGCATCACCGCGGCGAGCGCCGAGCGGGCAGCCGCGTGAGCGCTGCCCGCGCCGGGAAGGCTGCAGCTCAGGAGGCGAAGACGATGGGGAACGGGAACGGGGCACTGAGCGGTGCGGTGATCGCGGTGGCCGGCGCGGGCGGACCCGCGGGCCGGGCGGCCTTGCTGCGACTCGCCGAGGCGGGAGCCGTCGTCGTCGGCTCCGACAACGACCCGGAGCGGCTGTCCGAGGCCGTGGACGCGGCCCGCTACGCGCACGGCGGCGCCACCGTCGTCGGCGACACGGTCGATCTGCTCAACCTGCAGTCGACCCGGGACTGGGCCACCCGTATCGAAAAGGACTTCGGCCGCGTCGACGGTCTGGTCCACCTCGTGGGCGGCTGGCGCGGCAGCGAGACCTTCACCAAGACGGTCCTCGACGACTGGGACCTGCTGGAGTTGCTGCTCATCCGCACCGTGCAGCACACCTCCCTCGCCTTCCACGAGGCGTTGCACCGCAGCGACCGTGGCCGGTACGTCCTGATCAGTGCCGCGGGCGCGAGCAAGCCCACCGCGGGCAACGCCGCCTACGCCGCCGCCAAGGCCGCGGCCGAGGCGTGGACGCTGGCCATGGCGGACTTCTTCCGCAAGGCCGGGGGCCGGGAGGGGCCGACGTCCGCGGCTGCCATCCTGGTCGTGAAGGCGTTGGTGCACGAGGCGATGCGCGCCGAGCGCCCCAACGCGAAGTTCGCGGGCTTCACGGACGTCAAGGAGCTGGCCGAGGCCATCGTCGGCGTCTGGGAGCGGCCCGCCTCCGAAGTGAACGGAAAGCGTCTGTGGCTGACCGAGAAGCCGTGAACCCTCCCAAGACCGATGCACGGCGTCACCACGACCCGGAGGTCCGCGGCTTCGCCAGCGACAACTACGCGGGGGCCCACCCCGAAGTGCTCGCCGCCCTGGCCCTGGCCAACGGCGGGCACCAGGTCGCGTACGGCGAGGACGACTACACGGACCACCTGCAGCAGGTGATCCGCAGCCACTTCGGCGCGACCGCCGAGGCGTTCCCGGTCTTCAACGGGACGGGTGCCAACGTCGTCGCGCTCCAGGCGCTCACGGACCGCTGGGGCGCGGTGATCTGTGCGGAGAGCGCGCACATCAACGTCGACGAGGGCGGCGCTCCCGAGCGCATGGGCGGTCTCAAGCTGCTCACGGTGCCCACGCCCGACGGCAAGCTCACGCCCGAACTGATCGACCGGCAGGCGTACGGCTGGGACGACGAGCACCGCGCGATGCCGCAGGTCGTCTCGATCACCCAGAACACCGAACTGGGCACGGTCTACACGCCCGACGAGGTCCGCGCGATCTGCGAGCACGCCCACGCGCACGGTATGAAGGTGCACCTCGACGGGGCGCGGATAGCCAACGCGGCCGCCTCCCTGAACGTCCCGATGCGGGCGTTCACCAACGCGGTCGGCGTGGACGTCCTGTCCTTCGGCGGCACCAAGAACGGCGCCCTGTTCGGCGAGGCCGTCGTCGTGCTCAACCAGGATGCCGTCAGCCACATGAAGCATCTGCGCAAACTCTCGATGCAGCTCGCCTCCAAGATGCGCTTCGTCTCCGCGCAGTTGGAGGCGCTGCTCGCCAAGGATCTGTGGCTGCGCAACGCCCGGCACTCCAATGAGATGGCCCAGCGCCTCGCCGAGGGCGTGCGCGCCGTGCACGGGGTCGAGATCCTCCACCCGGTGCAGGCCAACGCGGTCTTCGCACGCCTTCCGCACGACGTGGGCGAGCGCCTCCAGAAGCGCTTCCGCTTCTACTTCTGGGACGAGGCCGCGGGCGACGTCCGCTGGATGTGCTCCTTCGACACGACCGAGGACGACGTCGACGGGTTCGTGGCGGCGCTCAAGGAGGAGATGGCCCGCTAGCAGCTCACGGCGCTGTGCATAGATATACGGTTGAGTGGAAATGCATTGACTCTCGATCGGTCGTGTTCCTATGCTCTGCGGGTATGGAGCTGATCCAGCAAACCCCCGACCTGTCCGCATACTTGGTCGCTGACGAGGTCGTCGACCATCACCACCCGCTCGTGCGCGAGACGGCCGCGCGCCTTGCCCGGGACGCGGCGAACTCGTATGTATATGCGCAAGCCGCCTATGAATTCGTTCGCGACACCATTCCCCACTCGCAGGACTCCGGCGACATGCGCGTCACCTGGCGTGCCTCCGACGTCCTGGAGCAGGGCACCGGCATCTGCCACGCCAAGGCGCACGCGCTGGCGGCCCTGCTGCGGGCCGAGGACATTCCGACAGCGTTCTGCTATCAGAAGTTCGACATGGTGCACGGGCTGATCGCTGTGCGATTCAACGGCGCCTGGCATCGGCAGGACTGCCGAGGGAACAAGCCCGGAGTCGATGCCCAGTTCTCTCTCGACGGGGAGCGCCTGGCCTTCGCGCTCGACCTTGAGTCCAATGAGATGGACTACCAGGTGCTGTACGCTGAACCGCATCCGGCCATTCTGCGCGCCCTCAAGGACGCTCCCGACCGGCCGTACCTGTGGAAGACCCTCCCTACCGCACTCTGAGACAAGGCAGGCAGCACAGCCGATGAATCTCCCGCTCACCGTGTCCGACGACGTGCGCGCCCTCGCGCCCGGCTTCACCCAGGTCGCCGTCGAGGCGTACGGTCTCGTCAACGGGCCCAGTACGGACGGCACTTCGGAGCTCCTCGACGACGCGGCCCGACGTCTGGCCGTACGCCTGGGCGGCCGCGCCCCGCACGAGGACCCCCACATGGCCGCCTGGCGCGAGGTCTACACGGCGTTCGGCTCCAAGCCGTCGCGTACGCGCAACTCGGCGGAGGCGCTGGCCAAGCGGGCCCTGTCGGACGCCGGACTGCCCCGCGTCAACATGCTCGTCGACGTCTACAACGCGATCAGCGTCGCCCATCTGATCCCGGTCGGCGGCGAGGACCTCCACCGCATCCAGGGCGGGATGCGCCTCGTGCGTGCCACGGGCGACGAGGACTTCGTGACCGTCGCGGCGGGTGAGGAGGCCGTCGAGCACCCCGACGCGGGTGAGGTCGTGTGGCGCGACGAGGCGGGCGTGACCTGCCGCCGCTGGAACTGGCGCCAGGGTCCGCGCACCCGGCTCACGGAGGAGTCGACCTCGGCCCTCTTCCTGCTGGAGAGCCTGCCGCCGATGCCGGTGGCCGACGTCGAGGCCGCGGGGGCCGAACTCGCCGAGCTGCTCGAGAAGTTCAGCCCCGGGGCGCGGATCACCGTCCACGCCCCGTCGTGACGATTCAGCGCGCCTCGGCCGCACGCGCCTCTTCGGGGGTCGGTGCCGTGCCGCCGAGGTGCGCCGGCATCCACCAGGTGTCGTCCGGGCCCTTGGGCCGTACGGGGTAGGCGCGCTGCGCGGCCTCCAGGAGCTCCTGGACGCGCTCGCGCAGCTGCCGGGTGATCGCGCCCGCGTACTTGTCCTGGGGTGCCTCCACCGGCTCGCCGACCCGGATCATGATCGGGGTGTGGCTGCGCTTGAAGTTGCGCGGGTGGCCCTTGGTCCACAGGCGCTGCGTGCCCCACAGGGCCATCGGAATGAGCGGAACACCGGCTTCCTGGGCCAGTCGCGCGGCGCCCGACTTGAAGGTCTTCAGTGTGAACGACTGCGAGATGGTGGCCTCGGGGAAGACGCCGACGATCTCGCCGGAGCGCAGCGAGTCCAGCGCGTGCGAGTACGCCGCCTCACCCTGCTTGCGGTCCACCGGGATGTGCTTCATGCCGCGCATCAGCGGACCGGAGATCTTGTGCCGGAACACCGACTCCTTGGCCATGAAGCGGACGAGACGCTTCTGCGGCAGGGCGGCCAGGCCGTCGAAGATGAAGTCCAGATAGCTGATGTGGTTGCTGACCAGTACGGCGCCGCCCGAGCGCGGAATGTTCTCCGATCCCCTCAAGTCGATCTTGAGGTCCCAGGCCTTGAACAGGGTGCGGGCGAGACCAACGACAGGACGGTAGACAAGCTCTGCCATGGACGGGGTGGACCCTTCTCTCTGGTCTGCCTGGGAAGAGGGTGATCCCGGCTGGAAAGTTACGCAGCCGTAGGTTTACGGCATTGCGCAGATCGTGCCCGAAGAACGGGCGAGTGACCAGTCCTGGTTCCCCGGTGTGGCGAGATTCTCGTCACGTCACCCCTTGATCCACCTCGGGGTTTTAACCCGCCTTTGCTCCCCACACACCGTCACCCGCCGTACGAGCAGGTACATCTCGCACTCGAGGCAGTACCCGAACGCAGCATTGAGAAACGCCGCCGCGAACGAACTCCGTCGGTCGCCGTACCGAACCGAGTCCCCTCGCATCGATGTTCATGAATCAAGCATTCCGCATGGCGGAGGTCCCGTTGCGGCGGGAATCTTCGCAGTCTCGTGAACGCTGAAGGTGAGGACGAACGGACTTGTGGTGTGCGTGGTGGGGCTCGTCCTGGCGAGCGCCCACGGAGTGCTGCGCCGGCAGCGGAGCGGGAGAGTCGGAGTGCGCGGGCGGGACGAAGGAAAGCGGCTCGGCGTGGCCGAGTTGGGTGAGAGTCTGGGGGAACGGGCCACGCTCGTGCAGTTCTCCAGCGCGTTCTGCGCACCGTGCCGGGCGACCCGCAGGGTCCTCGGAGAGGTCGCCGACCTCGTCCCGGGCGTGACGCACGTCGAGATCGACGCCGAGGACCACTTGGACCTCGTGCGCGAACTCGACATCCTGAAGACGCCGACCGTGCTCGTCCTCGACGCCGACGGGCGCGTCGTGCGTCGTGCGACCGGGCAGCCGCGCAAGGCGGACGTGATCGCCGCGCTCGGCGAGGCGGTGGCAACGCCCTGAGGAACTCCCCGACCTGTGAAGCCAACCCCTGACCTGTGAAGCCGCCGGTGACGCATCTCCCAGATGCCGGGACGCACTTGACTGAGCGTGCCACCTATCGTCAGCTTGGCCGTATGCCTCAGGAACTCCTTCTCTTCGGGCGCGTCCATGTGGACCTCGCCCGCACCTCGAGCGCGCGCTGTCCGGGCTGTTGAGCAGTCCAGGCCCCGCTCGTCGTCCCCCGCAGAAGGACAACTCCATGACGGCCACGCCCGATCTCACCACCCCTCGACTCGCTCCCGCAGACCTGCTCCGGTCCGTCTTCCGGCGGCACGCGGCCGGAGTCGCCGTGATCACAGCCCAGGGTGAGGAGGCTCCCGTGGGCTTCACCGCCACCTCGCTCACCTCGGTCTCCGCCTCGCCCCCGATGCTCTCCTTCGGTATCGGCACGGGCGCCTCCAGCTGGCCCGCGATCGCCGAGACCGACCACGTGGGCGTCCACATACTCGGCGAGCACCAGCAGGAACTGGCCGCCACCTTCGCCCGCAGCGGCGCCGACCGCTTCGGCGCTCCCACGGGCTGGCGGGAGGGCCCCGAGGGCGTCCCCGTCCTCGATGGCGTCCTGGCCTGGCTCGTGTGCCGGGTCGCCGCGCGCGTGCCCGCGGGCGATCACCGGATCGTCCTGGCCGAGGTCGTCCTCGGCGACCCCACCGGCACCGGGCGGCCGCTCCTCTACCACCAGGGGCGCTACAACGGGCTGCGCGACTGAGCCCTTGAGCGGTCCATCGGGCCGTACGGCCCGCCTCGGCTGCGGGAGCGTCGAGTTCCGATTACGCTGCGTTGCAAAGGTCACAGTTCAAAGCGCTTGCTTAGAGGGAACCACCTGCGGGAGCGTAGATGTGCGTACTGGCGAGTAATATTTCGCTCGGAGCGCGGGTCGCCCCCACCGGGAACGGCCGCTTCAGGCGCCTATGCTGCCGCAAGAAGGCAGCCCAGAAAAAGACGATGCAGTAGGAGAGCCGGCGTGAGCTTGAGGATCGTTGTCACTGTGAAGTACGTGCCCGACGCCACTGGCGACCGGCACTTCGCCGATGACCTGACCGTCGACCGTGACGACGTGGACGGCCTGCTGTCCGAGCTCGACGAATACGCGGTCGAGCAGGCCCTGCAGATCGCCGACGAAGCGGACGACGCGGAGATCACCGTGCTGACCGTTGGCCCCGAGGATGCCAAGGACGCTCTGCGCAAGGCGCTGTCCATGGGTGCCGACAAGGCCATCCACGTCGAGGACGACGACCTCCACGGCACCGATGTCATCGGTACGTCTCTGGTGCTGGCCAAGGCGATCGAGAAGGCCGGCTACGACCTGGTCATCTCCGGCATGGCGTCCACCGACGGCACCATGGGTGTCGTCCCCGCGCTGCTCGCCGAGCGCCTGGGCGTCCCGCAGGTCACGCTGCTCTCCGAGGTCTCCGTCGAGGACGGTGTCGTCAAGGGCCGCCGCGACGGCGACTCCGCCTCCGAGCAGCTGGAGGCCTCGCTTCCGGCGGTCGTGTCGGTCACCGACCAGTCGGGTGAGGCCCGTTACCCGTCCTTCAAGGGCATCATGGCCGCCAAGAAGAAGCCGGTTCAGTCCTGGGACCTCTCCGACCTCGATCTCGAGGCCGAGGAAGTGGGTCTGGAGGGCGCCTGGACCGCCGTCGACTCCGCCACCGCGCGTCCGGCGCGCACCGCCGGCACGATCGTCAAGGACGAGGGCGAGGGCGGCAAGCAGCTCGCCGAGTTCCTCGCGGGCCAGAAGTTCATCTAGGACGCGAGCCCGCCGCAGGCTCCCTTACCGCCCCTCAGACTTCACACTTCGCAAGCAGGAGAGCATCCCCATGGCTGAAGTTCTCGTCTACGTCGACCACGTGGACGGTTCCGTCCGCAAGCCCACCCTGGAGCTGCTGACACTGGCCCGCCGCATCGGCGAGCCCGTCGCCGTCGCGCTGGGCTCCGGCGCCGAGGCCACCGCGTCCACCCTCGCCGAGCACGGCGCGGTCAAGGTCCTCACCGCCGACGCCCCCGAGTTCGCCGACTACCTCGTCGTACCGAAGGTGGACGCGCTGCAGGCCGCGTACGAGGCCGTCTCCCCGGCCGCCGTGCTGGTCCCCTCCTCCGCCGAGGGCAAGGAGATCGCCGCCCGCCTCGCGGTCCGCATCGGCTCCGGTCTCATCACCGACGCCGTCGACCTGGAGGCCGGTGACGAGGGCCCCGTGGCCACGCAGTCCGTGTTCGCCGCCTCCTTCTCCACCAAGTCCCGTGTCTCCAAGGGCACCCCGGTCATCACGGTCAAGCCGAACTCGGCCGCGGTGGAGGCCGCTCCGGCAGCCGGTGCGGTCGAGGCGCTGTCCGTCTCCTTCTCGGACAAGGCGACCGGCACCAAGGTCGTCGCCCGTACCCCGCGTGAGTCGACCGGTCGCCCGGAGCTGACCGAGGCCGCGATCGTGGTCTCCGGCGGCCGTGGCGTCAACGGCGCCGAGAACTTCACGATCATCGAGTCGCTCGCCGACTCCCTCGGCGCGGCCGTCGGCGCCTCGCGTGCCGCGGTGGACGCCGGCTGGTACCCGCACTCCAACCAGGTCGGCCAGACCGGCAAGTCCGTGTCGCCGCAGCTGTACATCGCTTCCGGCATCTCCGGCGCCATCCAGCACCGGGCCGGTATGCAGACGTCGAAGACGATCGTGGCGATCAACAAGGACGCCGAGGCCCCGATCTTCGACCTGGTCGACTACGGCGTGGTCGGTGACCTCTTCGAGGTCGTCCCGCAGCTCACCGAGGAGATCAAGGTCCGCAAGGGCTGAGCGATCAACACCTTCTCCGCTTCATGAGATACGAGGCTCCTGCGACCGTCACGGTGGCAGGAGCCTCGCTTCATGTCCGCGTCAGTCCTCATGCCAAGGTCAGCGACGCCTGCACGGGCAGATGGTCGCTCGGGAACTGTCCGTTCACGGAGAAGGTGTTGATCGATGCCCGATGCGTGGTCACGCCCGGAGTGGTCAGGATCCAGTCGATGCGGTCGCCGTCCGGAGTAAGCGGCCGGTAGCCGTGGAACGTCGCGTAGAGCTTGCTCCGCTCGGCCGCCGTCTCCCAGGTGTCGACGAGTCCGGCGCCCAGCATCGTGTCGTGGACCGGGTTCTTGCGGGCGGCGACATTGAAGTCGCCGGTCACCACGAGCGGCAGGGAACGGTCGAGCCCGGGGATCCGTTGGGCGATCAGGGACGCGGCACGCGCGCGTGCGTTCTGGCTGGCGTTGTCGAGGTGGGTGTTGAGGAAGTAGAACTCCCGCTCCCCGTCGCGCAGATCGCGGAAGCGGACCCAGGTCACCATGCGTATGGAGCCGCCGCCCCAGGTGTTCGAGCCGATCACGTCGGGAGTGTCGGAGAGCCAGAAGTGGTCGTACTCCACGGGGGCGAGCCGGCGGGTGTCGTGGAAGACCGCCATGAACTCGTCTCGGCTGCCGCCCGCGCGACCCGTGCCGATCCAGTCGTAGTGCGGGCCGAGGTCGGCCTCGATGTCGCGGACCTGCTGGTAGAGGCCTTCCTGGGTACCGATGAGGTGGAGCCGTTCCTGGCGCAGCAGTTCACGCATCACAGGGCGGCGGACGGCCCAGCTGTTGGGTTCGGTGGTGCTCGCGAAGCGGAGGTTGAACGACATGACCTCCAGGTCGTCGCGGCGGTCAGACGCCGCGGCGGGTGTCCTGGAGAGTGCTGTACTGGACACAGGCAGGGCGACCGCGGCGGCGAGTGCGGTCTTAAGTCCCAAGCGGCGCGTGACTCGGCTGCGATGGGGCACGGGAGGCTCCTTCTGTGGCGGACGCCGGGCGAGGGGGTGCGCTCGCAGTGTCGAATCTGGGCGTGAACATGTCGAGATCCCGGGATGGACCCCGAAGGAAGTCCGGGGGTGACCCGGGGAGGAATCCGGGTGGCCCGGGAGGGAATCCGGGGGCGGCCCGGGAAGGAAGTGGGTGTTGACCAGCCGGAAGGTCCGCGGATAGCTTCGCTCTACGGATTGTTGATTCCGTGAAGCGGAAAACAGGAGGGCGTGGAATGGGTCAGGGCCAGCAGGAGAAGGTCGCGACGAGCCTCGCGGGCGCCGTCAGCGAGGAGATCAGCGCCTCCCTCGCCCCGGTCGACGCCGAGCTGGAGCGCCTCTACCCCGGCGACCCCGGCACCCGCCAGCCCGTCCACACCGTGTACGTCCCCGGTGACGTCTTCACCGCCCACACCCTCCGCTCCTGGGGCGACCAGGCCCTCGCCGCCCTCGACGAACACGCTCCCGACGCCGCCTCCTTCGCCGCCGTCCTCGGCCTCACCGACGACCTCGCCGGGCCCGTGTACGAGCGGGTACGCGCCAAGCTGGAGCGCGAGCCCATCGAGGACCTGCGCGTCGACTTCGAGGACGGTTACGGTCCGCGTCCCGACGCCGAGGAGGACGAGGCGGCCGCCCGCGCGGCACGGCTGATCGCGGAGGCGTACAAGAACGGCACGGCGGCCCCGTACATGGGCATCCGCATGAAGTGCATGGAGGCGCCGGTCCGCGAGCGGGGCATCCGGACCCTCGACATCTTCCTCACCGGCCTGATGGAGGCCGGCGGTCTGCCCGACGGGCTGGTGCTGACGCTGCCGAAGGTGACGTACGCCGAGCAGGTCACCGCGATGGTCCGGCTGCTGGCGGAGTTCGAGAAGGCGCACGGTCTCGAGCAGGGCCGGATCGGGTTCGAGATCCAGATCGAGACCAGCCAGTCCATCCTCGCCACCGACGGCACCGCGACCGTCGCCCGCATGATCCAGGCCGCCGAGGGCCGCGCCACCGGACTGCACTACGGCACCTTCGACTACAGCGCCTGCCTCGGCGTCTCCGCCGCCTACCAGGCCAGCGACCACCCGGCCGCCGACCACGCCAAGGCGATCATGCAAGTCGCGGCCGCCGGGACGGGGGTGCGCGTCTCGGACGGCTCCACCAACGTCCTGCCGGTCGGCCCGACCCCGAAGGTCCACGACGCCTGGCGGCTGCACTACGGCCTCACCCGCCGTGCCCTGGCCCGCGCCTACTACCAGGGCTGGGACATGCACCCCGGCCACATCCCGACCCGGTACGCGGCGGTGTTCGCGTTCTACCGCGAAGCCTTCGAACAGGCCGCGGCGCGTCTGGCCGCGTACGCCAACCGCGCGGGCGGCGACGTGATGGACGAGCCCGCCACCGCCAAGGCGCTCAGCGGCTATCTGCTGCGCGGCCTGGACTGCGGCGCCCTCGACGTCGCGGAGGTGGCCCGCCTGACGGGCCTGACCCGCGCGGACCTGGAGGACTTCGCGACGCCGAGGCGGGCCAACCTGACGAACTCGCCCAAGTAGAGCGCGCCCCTTCAGGGGCGCGGGGCCGTGACACTGTGCGGCTCCGCCGCGTGGGCGCGACCAGCCACAGACGCCCTGCAGCCGTTCGACCGCCGGAGGCCCCCGTCGCGTAGCGACCACGTCACAGAGACCACTTGTCGCCCTGTCCTGTCACGCCCGCCCCGTAATGTGGACGCCACGCATGGGTTGACTCACAGAACGGGGCAGCGGTGTCTTCGGGGGAGAACCAACGGCCGGGGGAGAAGGAACAGCCGGACGGCATCGGGCGGCTCCTGGCGGGACGCTACCGAATCGTGGCCCAGCTCGGCCGCGGCGGCATGGGCGTCGTCTGGCGGGCCCTCGACGAAGTCCTCGGTCGCGAGGTCGCGGTCAAGGAACTGCGTACGTACACGGACGCGGCCGCGCCCGAACTGGCCGACCTGGGCCTGCGTATGCAGCGCGAGGCGCGCGCGGCGGCCCGGGTGCGCCACCCCGGAGTCGTAGCCGTGCACGACGTGGCCGAGATCGACGGCCGTCCGCTGATCGTGATGGAGCTGGTGGACGGGCCGTCCCTGGACGACGTCCTGCGCGAGCGCGGCACCCTCGACGCACGCGAGGCGGCCAGGATCGGCGCGAAGGTCATGGACGCGCTGGCCGCGGCCCACCGCGCCGGGGTGCTGCACCGCGACGTGAAGCCCGGCAACATCCTGCTCGACCGCTCCGGCCGCGTCCTCCTCACCGACTTCGGCATCGCCACGATGGACGACCCGGGTGACGGTTCAGCCACCCGTCTGACCCGCAGTGGTGAACTGGTCGGCTCTTTGGACTACTTGGCGCCCGAACGCGCCCAGGGCCATGACCCCGGACCTGCCTCCGACGTGTGGGCCCTGGGCGCCGCGCTCTACGCGGCCGTCGAGGGAACCTCACCGTTCCGCCGTACGTCGACCTGGTCCACACTCACCGCGATCGTGGCAGAGCCCTTGCCGGAGCCGCAGCGCGCCGGGCTCCTCGGCCCGGTCCTGCAACAGCTGATGGACAAGCAGCCACAGGCCCGCCCCGACGCCGACCGGGCGCGCGAACTGCTGGAGGCGGTGGCGACCGCGCCCGACGCGGACTCGGCGACGGTGGGCCTGCGAGGGCCCGCGCCGCAGCCACGGGAGACGACGGAGCGGAGCGTACCGGCGGTGCCGCCCGGGTTCGGACCGCAGGAGTCGGGCGCGGCTGGTTTCGGCGGCATGGGTGCGGGCGGGCCACAGGCCGGGCCTGCGAAGGGATCCGGGTCTGCGGCGGTTGCGGAGGCGGGTCGGACGGGCTCCGCCACTCCGGAAGCGGGCGGGCCCGGCACTCCGGCGGTGGGTGCCTCCGCGTTGACGTCGGGCAATGGTCCGGGCTTCGGGCCGCCGGAGTCGTCCGGGTCGGGCTCCGGGCCGTCGGAACCGGTGGTCCACGGCGCCGCCCCCACCGCTCCCCGGCGCCGCAAAGGCCGAGCCGTCCTCGCCGCCGCGGCCGTCACCGTCGTCCTGGCCGCGACCGGCGCCACCGTCGCCTTCATGTACGACTCCGACGATCCGGAGACGAGCGCCGCCCGGCCCACGGCCACCCGCGGTGCCGACGACTCCCCGTCGGGAGACGCCGGCCGAGGCTCGGTCGACCCGTCGGACGGCCCGAATCCCACGAAGCAGGGCGACGAGGAGCCCTCGGCCCCGGGCAAGAAGCCGGACCGCACGGAGAACTCCAAGCCGACGGAAAAGGCACCCGCCCCCGTTCCCTCGCCCGAGTCCACCAACGGCGGTACCGCAGGCGGCACTTCGGACGACGGCACGCCCGGAGGCGACGGAGGTTCCAGCAGCCCCGCTCCGGCCTGTGAGCCCATCGGCGGCGGCAAGTACAACTGCGAGGTCTGGAAGACCGCCACCTCCTACACCGCCGTCGGCGCCGAAGCAGGCTCCCTCAACGCGGGCACCAACTACTTCTACTGTCAGCAGAACCTGGGCCGCCGCGAGACCTACGGCGAGTGGACGAACGTCTGGTGGGCGAAGACCGACGACGACAGCGGCAACGCCGATGTCTATGTCAGCGACGTCTACATCGAGGGCGGCAACAACGACGAGCCGGTGCCGGGCCTGCCCACCTGCTGACCAGCCCTGATCGTGTCGCGGACGGGGGCGCGGAGTATCGGCTGCGGCGGACGGAGTGAGGCTTCGACCTGGCCGCGGACGTCCCGACGACGAGCCGCCGCACCACGCACAGGAGCCCTCTTTCGTTGGACTAGCGGCTTGATTAGACCCCGTTCCACACCGGTTCGAACTGAGGTGCACGGCTACGTACGTAGCCATTGAAGTAGCCATGTTGCTCAGGGCAAGCCAGTGATGACTCAGGTGCCTGGGCCTGCGACTTGGGGCCTCTGCTGGACTATCCGGAGGGCTTGCTGCACCAGTCGAGGTGGTGCCGACGCCTGGCGAGCTTGTACCTCTTCAATAGCCCCGCTCGGCTATACAGCTATTCGCGGCTGAGGCCGGCGGCCCGGTCGCGCCATCTGACGTCGCAGTAAGGGAGGTAGCGCCAAACGTGCCGAGCCACGTGAAAGCGGGGCTGCGGCTGTTGATCAGCCTCAGCCCCGCTGAGTTTTCCTTCTCGCCGCTACACCTACGAGGGGCAGCGGTTGGGCGGTCACGCCGCGTCGCGCATGGGCGATGGCTCGGGCCGTGAGGTCAGACTGGCGGCGAAGGCTCCATGAGTGTCGGCGTGGTCCTTCAAAAGGTGGCTGTACGTACTGCGCAGCATCTCGACTGAGTCGCCTACCCATGCGGCCACGGTGTGCTCGGGGATTCCGTTCTGGAGGCACGTGGAGATGAAGGTGTGCCGGAGGTCATGGAAGGTTGGAAGGTTCCCCTTCTCATCCTTGATCCCTAGCTTCCGCAGCGTGGGCTTCCACAGACATTCGTTGAAGTGGTTCTTGCAGAGGAGGGTGTTGTGTGGCCCCCAGAAGAGGGCCTGTACGGAGCCACGCTGGCAGTCATCGATCTTCTGCTTGTGCTGCCACAGGACGTTTTGTGCGGCCCGCGGAGGGTGGCGGTTCATGTGTTCGTTGAGGGCTTCTTGGAGATGCGGGGGGATCGGAACGTCTTTCGTGGTGAGGCGCGGGCTCGTCTTGAGTCGGTCTATGAGAGTGGGCTTGTGACGAGTCTCCTTGGTCTTGAGCACTTGGCGGTGAACGGTGAGCAGCCTTCTGTCTGTGTCGATCACGTCCGTGCACACGGCTAGCGCCTCTGCTTGCCGTACGCCGCAGGCGAAGCCGAGCATCGGGATGGGACGGTAAGGCTCGGGAAACTCGTCATAGATTGCCCAGCACTCGTCTGGGGTGAAGACGTACGACTCCGTCGCGCTTACGTAGGGTCCGGGGACCTCGTAGGTGGGGTTGGCGGCGATCCTTCCGTTCTGGAGGGCGTCTCTGATAATCATCTTGAAGACCTTCCAGTGGCCTTCGGCCGTGCGGTTGGCGAGGTTCTTGTTGGCCTCCATCTCCTGGACCCAGACCTCTACTTGGGCCCGCTTGATGGTCCGCAGGCGCTTGCTTCCCCAGCGAGGGTTGAGGTGTAGGCGAATAGACACCTCATAGTTCACGACGGTGCCTTCCTTCGCGCGGCGCCTGCTGAGCCAGTCGGCAGCCCACTCTTTGAAGGTCAGGGATGCTTCGGCGGGCTCCGGAGCTACGCCGCTAGCCATGTTGTCCAGAACGGCTTGCGCCTGAGCTTGGGTTATGCCAACTGACTCGGGGATAGTGGCTCGTGTGCGGTTACCCTCGGCGTTCGTGAGGTTGTAGGACCAGCTATGGCCGCAGCCGCCCTTCTTGGGGCGGTTCTGGTCGGAGCAGTCGCACCGCTTGTAGACAGTGGGCTTGCGTGCCACGGGATACCTCTCGAGATTTCAGTGGGTTCGCGGGTGACTCCCTGGCCAGGGGAGTTTGACTGTACGTAGGCGTAGCCATCGCTGGTCAAGTCGTCGCGTGAGGGGCCGTGCCGTCGGTGAGGCCCCTGTATGCGCAGCTATAACTCGCGTGCCAGCGCCTGAAGTTCATTCCGTGCGCGCGTCTAGCCATGCCTCGAAATCGCGCTCTCGTACGCGGAGAATTCGGTCGCTGATGCGCACGACGGGGATGTCCCAAGTTCTGTAGTTGTCGAGCACAGTGCGCTTTGGGACTTCCATTCGCTCGGCAATCGTCTCGAAACTCAGCAATGCATTTGAACCACCGCGAGGCATAGCCGTCCCTGTTCGTTCGTAGATGCCCCCGGGCGGACCGATCCGGCCGGATGGAGCCGGTTGCGTTCAGTCCGGCACCGGTAAGTACGCGGGTTGGCGAAATCTGTTACACCTCGAAGAAGCCCCCCGGCCTGCAGCACGGTTAGGTCGCTCTGGGGCGGCGGTATCGGTCGGGCTGGCCGAGTCAATGACAAGGCCGATGGCGGCAGTTGGGTGGTGGCGGTCGTCGGGCAGTGCACCGCGAGCGCGGCACGCTGATCGTGCCGTGCGGACGTCGGGTGGCAGATGGCACATGCCTGCGTCACGTGGCAGTGAAGGCGCGCGGCATCGCTGATCTGTTCGATGCGTTCCGTAAGGGATTGGTTATGCTGCCCGGGAGCCGCATCGGAACGTGATCGTCCATTGGTGGGGAGACCATGGAGGTTGCTCCGAGTGCGGCGCTGTAGCTGATGACCGCAGACCGGCTTGGGGGGATATCACGCCGTGACCGACATTTTGGAGGCTTTGGTCGCACGCGCCGTAGCAGGCGGAGACGACGGGGCTGACGCCATGGCGGCGTTGTACGACGAGCTCAATGACACCGTGTACCACTGGGTGCGGTTCTACATCCGGGACGCGCACGTCGCAGAAGACCTGAGCCAAGAAGTGTGGCTGAAGGTCGCCCAGAACATCAGCAAGTACCGCTCGGGGACGAGCCTGTTGGCCTGGCTGCGCACGATCACGAAGCACACCGCGCTCGACTATCTACGCTCGGTGCAGCGGCGCCCCTCGGAAGTGCTGTACGCCGACCACCTTGAGCTCGACCGGCCGCGCTTCGACCAGAACCCGGAAGAGTACGCCGAACGGCGTGCACTGGCCCAAGCCGTTGCCACACAGCTGCAAAAATTGCGCAGTGAGCAGCGGCAGGTCCTGATCCTGCGATTCTTCGACGGGCTCACCCCGGGGCAGACTGCGCAGATCATGGGGAAGTCGGACGGCGCTGTCCGTACCCTCACGGTGCGAGCGCTGCGCAAGCTCGCTGCGGTCATGCCGACGGGCGAGTCGTCCTCGGAATTGGTCGAAGAGCTGCTGTCGGCGGCAGCGGGCAGACATAGAGTTGTCGGAACACGGGTTGATTCACGAGAGGCGAGGGCGCATGTCGCGACGCGCTGACCAGAGCGGGCGCTTGGAGGGGGCGCTGGAAGGCGGGCCCGTCCCTCACGATGAGGACACCCGCCAGATGCTGGCTGCCGCGGGTGCGCTGCAGCCCGGCCACCAGCGCAGCCCCTCGAGGGTGCGCGCCGCCCGAGAGGCGTTCCTCCGCGAGTACGCGCGTACCCAGAACCCGCAGGAGACGCGGGAGGACGCCGGATCAGGCGACGGCTTGGACGAGCCGGAGATCCATCGTGTGGAGATGGAACTGCCCGATGGTGGGCAGCTCGTTCTCACGGACATCGAAAACATCACCCCGGAGCGGGCCGAGAAGACGGCCAACCACATCGCTCGGATCCTGAACAGCAAGGAAAGAGACCGCCAGAGTTGAGCAGCGCAATATCTGGGGGCTCCGGCGGCTGGGGGCGGCCGTGACCGAGCCGCAGCCTCGCATCCGGATCCACATCCTCAATCCCAAGGACGAGGACGAGGCCGAGTTCACTGACCTGGGCCTCGTCGACGTTGGAGGCGAGCGCCTCCTGTTCCTGAAGCCGCAGAGCTTCAACTCGGCCGTACGACAAGTGCGTTCTGCACTGCCGGATCTGCCGTTAGAGCAGGTGGAGCGCTTGGTGCGTGAGTACCCGGAGTTCAAGGACTTCGAGGAGCTGCTGGGGACGGTCAAGCCAGCTCTGCCCCTGGACATCACCCCCACGCCCGAGCCTCTTCGGCCCGTGCGTTTGCGCGGCCGCGCGAAGCGGTGGGTCATCGCTGCTGCACTGGCGCCTGCACTCGCGGGGAGTTGGGCGCTGGGCTACGTCACCGCCGACAGCCCAGCAGGAACTACCGCGAGTGCACCGGACACAAGTCCGTCGCCGGGCTCCACTGTGCAGCCCGCGGCGAAGCCGTTCGTCGGCCCCGAGTTCATGGGCTTCTCCGATGCTGGGCAGATCGACTGCAAGCCGATCGCCAACCTCGAAGCGGAGTGTACGGACGCGGACGGCATGGTGATGTCGAGTAAGGCGGCCACCGGGCCGGACAGCACGATCTTCACCTTCTCGTACGGTTCGGAGCGCATAGGGCTGAGGATCTTCGGAGACGCAGACTATGCAGAGACGTGGGCACGGCAGGACGGTACGACCGAGCTGTACCCCAACCTCTCCCGTTCCGGCCGGTACGTGCTCTGGGGCACGGACAAGGAGCGGCTGTCGGAGTACACGGAATTGCTCCAGGCCGCGGAGGTAAACCCGTCGGTGGCCCCGAACATGATGGCCTCGTCGACGCCGCTCCCGCCTCGCTTGGCCGCGCTCACCCTCGGCACGTTGGGGCTGGACAAGCGGGACGTGGAGGCAATCCTGCACTCACCGCGTAGCGCGCCGGTCGATGAGCCCGTTCTCCTGGCCGCGCAAGCCGTGCTTGGTGTCCAAACCACCGTTCCGCGCTATACGGGCGGCGACGACATTGTGGCAATCGCCGCTGGCCTCGATCAGCCGCCCGTGGTGTCCCTGCCCGAGCACACCCCGCACATGGACCCCCCAGTGGTGCCCATCGAGGACCGGGACGCTCCTTCCGCACCGGCCGAGAGTACCGACGGGACCCAGCCGAATACGACGTCGCCGGCCTCTGCGGACCAGCCGGTCGCCGACGACCCCCCGACGCCGACACCTGATCCGATTGATTCAACAGAGCCGGAACAGACCACGCCCCCAGCGACGTCAACTCCCGAGCCTCCGACACTCCCGGCCCCCGATCCAGTCGAGGACCCGCCCGGCGTCCCGGGGCCCCCGGCTGCGGGGGAGACCCCGACCGACGAGGGCTCCGATCCGGGCGAGGAAACTCCGGCCGTCCCGGAGAGCCCGGCGCCGTCCGACGAGGGAACCGCCGCCCCAGTCGAGGAGACTCCGGACCCCGTGGATCTGCCCGCAGACACCGCCGAGGACCCGACCCCGACGGAATCCGCGGACCCGGTCACGGGACAGAGCGGGGACGACCTGCTGATCCTGGACTCGGCCTGGACGTTCGCGGCCGCCTGAACAAACAGAAGGGGCCCGGACAACAGTCCGGGCCCCTTCTGCGTGCACGGGTCAGAACGGCGGTTCGTCCCCGCGCGGCGCGGTCCATGGGTCGTCGGCTGTGGGACGGCCCTGCGCTGCAGCGGCGGGGCGCTGCGCGTTACCCCCGGTCTTGGTCACCTTCGCGGTGGCGTTACGCAGGCTGGCGCCGACCTCCTCGACGTCCAACTCGTAGACCGTGCGCTTGACGCCCTCGCGGTCCTCGTAGGAGCGCTGTTTGAGGCGCCCCTGAATGATGACGCGCATGCCCCGGGTCAGGGACTCGGCGACGTTCTCGGCCGCCTGTCGCCACACGGCGCAGGTCAGGAACAGGCTCTCGCCGTCCTTCCATTCGTTGGTCTGCCGGTCGAAGGTGCGGGGCGTGGAGGCGACGCGGAACTTGGCCACTGCGGCGCCGGAGGGGGTGAAGCGGAGTTCGGGGTCGTCGACCAGGTTCCCGACGACGGTGATGACGGTCTCGCCTGCCACAGACAGGGCCTTTCATGACGGAGCCGGCCCGCGCGGGTGCGGGCCGGCCGAGGGGTCAGGAGAACAGGATCGTCCAGGTCTTCGGGCCGGGGATGCCGTCGGCGTCGCCCGCGAGCTCCTGGTGTGCGCGCTGGAAGTCGCGCACGTTCAGGCGGTCCGCCTCCGACCACTTCGGGCCCGGACCCGAGGTGTAGTGCTTGCCATAGCCCTTCCGGACGAGCTGCTGCCCGAGCAGGGTGATGGACGTGTTGTTCTTGCCGGGGCCGAACTTGTCGACGCCGGGAAACGGCGGGGCGGGCTTCGCGGTGACCTTGCCGGGCAGGGTGCCCAGCAGCTCCTTGAGGGACATCTCGCCGGGGACGCCGTCCGCGTCCGCGCCGCTGTAGCCGAGGGACTCCTGGAAGTCCTGGTAGTTCTTGGTGTCGGCGTCCGTCCAGGTGGGGCCGGGGCCCGAGGTGTAGTGCTTGCCGAACCCCTTCCTCACCAGGGCCTGGCCGACCTTGGCGACATGGTCGCCCTTGGCGCCGTAGCCGTAGACCAGGCCGTTGATGGTGACCTGGGCGCGGGAGACCTCGGAGCTCGAGCCGCCGCCCGGGAGGGAGCCGCCCGGGTTCGGGGCGGGCGCGTAGTCGCCGGCGGGCATGCCCGCCTTCACCCAGGCGTACAGCTTGGTGCCGGGGCAGGCGGTCGCATACCCGTCGCGGTGACCCTTCTTGGCCAGGGTGCGGCCGGTCTTCTTGCACGCCTCCTCGTACAGCGCGCGGCACGCGGCCAGGGCCTTCGCGCTGGGCTGTTGGTCGCCGCCGATGGCGATCTGGACGCCGATGCCAGCCACGTTGTGGTCGGGGCAGTGGGCGCCCTGCAGGCCCCAGCCGCGGCCTTCGTAGATGTTGCCGGCCTGGTCGACGACGAAGTTGTAGCCGACGCCGCTCCAGCCGTTGCCCAGGTGCTCCGCCTCGATGGCGCGCATGATCGCGTAGCCGGTGCGGGTGATGTGCGCGCCGCCGTCGTAGTGCACGAAGAACTCGGTGCGCTTGCTCAGGGAGACGGACGCCGGGGTGCCGTTCCACGGCTTTGCGCCCCAGGTGGCGCGGGAAATGATCGTGGTCATGGGGGTGGTGCCCTCCGTTTCGGGTGATCAGTGGAGGGCACCGTGCAGGGCGTGGGTGGTTAACGTCGCGTGCTGCCCTGCGGCCTACTCGTCGAGGACCTCGGCGTCCACGACACTGCCGTCTCCGAGCTCCGGCGGGTACTCGACTGAGAACAGGCTGCGGTCCAGGCGCTCGGCGAGCGCGGACAGGTCGACGGCCTGGTCGTCCGGGCCGACCGCGATGTCGCCCAGGCCGGTGATCTCGACGGCGACGATCGCGTCCTTGCCGTAGTGCTCGCGGTGCTGCCGCTCGAGGTACCACGCATCGGCGCGCCAGTCGGGCGACGTGCGGTCTTCCACGGTCTCCTCGACGATCTCGCCCGTCACGGAGTCCCGGAACCGTCGGGTGGTGACCTTGGTGACGATGCCGCCGTCGGCGACCCGGCGGATGTTCATCATGGCGCGCGCGGCCGCCGTGGCGCGGGCCGTGCGGACCTTCTCGTACAGGGCCGCGTACTCCTCCTCGTCCGGGTTCGGCTTCTCGCCTGCCTCGCGGGCCTCGATCTCGGCGCGGCCGCGGGCCATCCACGCCAGGAAGCTCGAGCGGGAGACCCCGGCCATCTCGGCGGCCAGCTCGACAGCAACGCCCGTGC
Source organism: Streptomyces sp. 2A115 (assembly GCF_052245575.1). Taxonomy (NCBI): domain Bacteria; kingdom Bacillati; phylum Actinomycetota; class Actinomycetes; order Kitasatosporales; family Streptomycetaceae; genus Streptomyces; species Streptomyces sp. 2A115. Next base: position 83,393 of record NZ_JBQQCG010000038.1, read on the forward strand.
GCGACGCGCCGACGAGGCGCGCCTCGACTTCTTCGGAGAGCAGGCGTGGGCGACCGCTGTGGCCCTGTGGCCGGCGTGCCTTGCGTCGGGTGGACATGGTGTTCCTCGGAGAGCGGGTCAGCGGCTGGACTTGAACATGTGCCCGCAGGCCGGGCAGGTCGTGTGCGGGACGCGGCCTTCGTCGTCGGGACTGAGGTCGTCGCCGTGCTCTCCGTCGTCGGGCAGGTGCAGCAGGGGCGTCTCGTCCGTGCGGCCGCCGCCGGGCAGGGTCTCGGGGTCGACCTGGCCGAGCATCTTGTCGATCTCCTCGTGGGGGATGGCCAGGGAGTCGAACAGCTCCGCCTCGTTCGTGGCCAGATCCTCGAGGACCTCCGCGAGTTCGCGCGGATCCCATCCGCCCTCACCGGGGAGCCTGTTCAGCTTGATGGCCAGGGCCTCGGCTTCGGCGTCGTTCCTCGACGACCAGCCGCGCAGGACGGGGACGAGCCAGCCGCCGTCCTCGTCGATGACGATGCCGCTCGGCGCGCGCATGCCGCGGGACTGCATCTCGATCAGAGACTCACGGCGGCCGTGGCCGTGGAGGGTCTGCTGGGTGCGCTCGTCGACGACCGGGATCTCCACCAGGCCGTGCATGTCGATCGACGCGATGATGAGTTCGAGTTCGTGCCGCTTGGGGTTACGAGCCGCTGGTGTCAGGTCGGTGAGCGGCACGTAGGTGATGAAGCGTGGGGGCCTGGCGATCGTCTCGGTCACGGCTGGTGCGGTCCTCTCCCATGCGTTGGTGTCCGGCAGCGGGGGAGAGCTGCGAGCCCGCGGACTTCAACCGCGGCGCCCCGCCTCGCAAGCAGGGCGATGCCGTCATGGCCGACCCTCACCCGCCGCCGGGCCGGTTCCGCCCTCGTTCCGGATGGGGCGGAGCCGGAGCCCTGCCGCTTTCGGTGACGTCGCCGAATGCCGCAGAGCCGCAAGGAAGTTAGGGGGACGCACCGTTAACGTCGCGTCCTACCCAAGCGATTTGCCTGGGTGTACTATTCGGATCGGCTGGGAGAGCAACCCAGCTACCTGGGCCTAGGTGTAACAAGAATCGGCCGGCGACGTACCTCCATGCGACGTCCCGAGACACCCCGCCCGGGAGGACCAACACCCTGGGCCACGGCGTCCGGGGGCAGAGAGGAACACCCCGATGTCGAATGACGTCGCCGACGACGGCAACCAGGGCGAGGAGACCACTGGCCTCCCCTTGACGTCTCTCGCGCTGATCGGCGCGCTCGCCCGCGCTATGGAAGATCACCAGAGAGAAGTCATCAAGCCGCGGAAGGACGCCCCGCGCGACCCTCTCATCCAGGGGTTCGAGGCGACGAAGCAGCCGAGTCTCGTCGTGGAGATCGACGGCGAGGAGGTCGGCCACTACAAGGTCAACCTCACGAAGGACCGGTTCGAGATCGAGGACCAGGCCAAGTTTGACGAATACGCGGAAGACAAGGGCGAGATCGACATCGTCATCACGGCGAAGCCCGCGTTCGTGGACGCGGTCCTCGCCTACGCCCACCGGAACCCGGAGACGGGCACCATCTTCGACTCACGGACCGGCGAGGAAATCCCGGGGATCAAGTACGTGCCGGGCGGGAAGCCCACCGGTACCGTCACCTGGACCTGGAAGAAATTCAAGGGGCAGCCGATCGGCAAGGGCGTGCTCTTGGCAGCGTACAAGCGCGGTCGGCTCAACGAACTGCTGCGGGAGACACCGGAGTTGCTGCCCAAAGCGCAACCCGGCGCGAGCGAGTGACGACGGCCGCCCGGGTCCGGTCCCTGCGGCCGGACCCTTCTCCCCAGGGACCAAGACCATGACCACCACCGCGCCCGCCCACACCTCGAAGCTCTCCGACCGCGCGCACCGCGTTCTCTTCCAACTCGCCCTGCACCCCGACGGTGAGTGGGTCGACGTGACGTCCATCTACACCAGCCTCGGACTGAATTCCCATGAAGTGCGCAGCGCCCTCACTGAACTGCGCACCGCGGGCATGACGGAGAGGAAGCGGCGCATGGCCCTCAGCCGGACCACCAGCCGCCGGACGCACCGCACGTACTTCCGGCTGACCGACGACAACACCAGCGAGGCCGCTGAATGAGCCGCCTGCCCAGTCCCACGGCGGTCCGTCACAACCGGCGTCGCCCCTACTACGTTCACGTGGAGTCGACGACCGTCCGCAACACGCGCCTGAGCTACCGCGCGCTTGGGTTGCTGACCTACCTTCTTGATCAGAAAGAAGGGTGGCAGGTCCGGTCCGACCAACTCTCCAAGGGCGAAGGGCGCGAGGGACGTGAAGCGATACGGACCTCGCTGCGCCTGCTTGCCGCTGAGGGCCACTACCGCCTCGAGCGGCGCCGACTGCTCAACGGCAAGGTCGTCATGGGCACGGCGGTGTCTGAGTTTCCCGTGGACCAGTGGATCAAGGATCACGAGATATTCAGCACCCAGAAGGATCCAGCCGTCCCGGTGGTCGAGCAGGAGGACGGCACGTTCTTCGTCGAGTATCCCGACGGCAGCCGCGGCAGCGATGGGTTCGAGACGGACCCCTACAACGAGGAGCCCCCGGCCGACCAGGAGTTCGAGCCGGCGGAGAAGCCCGCGGTCGACGGCGAGGAGCCCGCGGCCGCGCCGCCGGAGAAGCCTGCCCGCACCCGTAAGCCCCGCAAGACCCCCGAGGAGAAGGCGGCCGAGGCGGAGGAGAAGGCGGCCGCCGCCGACGAGAAGGCCAAAGAGAAGGCCGCTCTCGACGAGGGGGCGACGGCAGGAGCGCAATGGTGGTGGGGCACCCCGGAGAAGGACGGGCAGCCAGCCAAGAAGGGCCGCGTCTACGAGCTGATCGACGAGGGGAAGATCCCACGGTTCGTCGGCAACAAGAGCCGCGCCTACCACGGTGTCAGGACCCTGGTCCGCAACGCCCTCATGGCGGGATACGACCGCGGCACGGTCGCTACCGCCCTCGAGACCACGAAGCGGGCGTTCCCAAGTCAGCAGCAGTTCGAGGACGCGTGCGCCGCGGCGGCAGGGGTCCACATCGACCGGCCCAGGTTCAACGGATCCCGCAGCGTGCCGTACAACGACGCGAACACCTGGGGCGACGACACGAATCCGTCGTCCACCACGCCCAGCAGCACCAACGACTCTGACGACGCCACCTTCGGCGTCCTCGTACGACCGTAAGGAGCGCCACGATGTCGGTCACCGCGGATACCCCGACGACCGCGCCGGGCCGCGGTATGAACGCGCTCGGCGATCTGAGCGCCCACCTCTTGACCGTGCTGAAGAACAACGGCGCGGATATGTCCCAACTCGGCGTGCCGCCCCAGCCGGAACCAGAAGACGGACTATGGGAGGACGTGGCCGTGCCGCAGGCCCGCGCACGACAGAACATGTGGCGCAACAGCATCATCGACGCCGCCCACGATGACTATCTGCCATTCCGCATCGATCACCTCGATGAGGCGCAGAAGCCGAGGACGCTGCAGCGTTGGCTCGACTCCCTGATCGAGGCCAAGAAGTTGGACGCCCGGCCGGAGACCCTGAACATGATCCTCCCGGGGAACATCGGCAGCGGGAAGACCGCTGCGGCGATCTCACTGGGGAACGAGGCCGCGGAGCGCGGGCTATGGACGCTGTTCGTGAAGCACGCAACGTACCTGACGTGGCGTCGCCCAGACTCGGCGCCGCACAACATGAAGGCCTGGGAGGTCCGGAAGAGATTCGTCGAGTGCGACCTGCTGGTCCTCGACGAGTTGTGCGGCGAAATGGACGTGACAGCCACCGAGTTCGCTCGGAAGGAGACCGTCGACCTGATCGACGCCCGGATCGCGGCCGGAAGACCCACGGCGTACACCACGAACCTGCGCAGCCGCAGGCAGCCGGGAAGCCAGGCAATGGGCGTCGTGGACATCCTGGGAGAGCGATTGCTGTCCCGGCTCGAGTCCTCGGCACACGTGGCGAAGATCGTCGGCCCGGACAGGCGGAAGCCGGCGCAGCCACTGGACTGGTGATCAGGGAGTCGAATATCCCTGCGTGTCCCGGTTGCTGAAGTGGCGTGAGTTGCCAACAGCGGCGCAAGAGGTGAAAGACGCTATATCGTTTAATCGACCCGGAAGGCTATGAGCATACGCCGACCGGGGAGACCCGAACGAGAGGAAAGGTGTCTTGAAACGTCTGTCCCCCGGCTCCGACACGGACGAGAAGCTGAAGGCTCTCGACGACTCAGGCGTACCGCCGCTCAGCCGTCGGGAGCGCTTCGGCGCCGGCCTGACCGCGCTGGGCGGGGCTGCCGTCGGAGGCCTCGGCTTCTACGCCTCGTTCGACGCCGTGTCCAAGGCGGCCGCGTCCTGGGGCTTCACCGACCCGTGGGTACTGCCCACCGCCATCGACTCGGCTATCCCCGTCTTCACCGGGGCGTACCTCTTTCTCATCCGTATGGACATGCCGCTGTGGTGGGCGCGGCTCGTTCCCTGGGCCCTGAGCCTGATCACCTGCGCGCTGAACGTCGCGTCCGGCAACTCCTTGTGGTCCAGGGTCTCCCACGGGGCCATGTCCCTGCTCTGGGTCGCGGTCTCTGAGATCGCCGCGCACATCTACGCCGTCCGTATAGGTGCGGCCACTGGGCGCGGTCGCCGGATGGAAAAGGTTCGGTGGGCACGCTGGATGCTCTCCCCGCTGCCCACGTTCCTGCTCTGGCGTCGCATGCAGTTGTGGGAGGAGAAGTCGTATGACTCGGCCCTTCTGCTCGAGCAGGAGCGAATCGTCTACCAGGCGCTGCTCCGCGGCCGGTTCGGGCGGGTGTGGCGCAGGAAGGCACCGGTGGCGTCGCTGCTGCCGCTGCAACTCGCCAACGCCGGCGTCCCGCTCGCCGAGACGGCCCCTGCTGGTCTGCTGGCGGCGGGCATCGAGCCAACGGGCATCTTCGCCCCGGCGCCTAAGCAGTCCGTGCTTCCGCCCCCGACGTTGACCGCCGTGCCCGCCTCGGTTACGCCCCCGACTTCGTCCGTTCTGCCAGCCGTCAAAAGGCCGCGCCGTATCACGCACACCGCGCCTCCGCAGGCGCAGGCCGGCATCCCACAGTGGAGTACCGAGGGTGAGCTGTACGAGATCATCAAGGACGTTATCGACAACGGGCGTCGGGAGGTGTTCAACGGGCCTCTGACTGGTAGGGCAATCGGGCTGGTTCTCGGTAAGTCCCAAGGGGAAGGCCGTAAGGTTCGCGGCCGGCTCATCGAGACCTACGCCGCCACGAAGGGCATCATCATCCCGGACAAGGCCACTCTCGACGACGTCTTCGTCCTGTTCAACCAGGCGCTGACGCCGGCCGGCCCGTAAGGCATCCTGCCTCTACCCGTACCGAAGTGGCGGGCTCCCTGCCTAGGGTGCCCGCCACCTGCATGATCGGACCTTTCCACATGACACCGGAGATCCTGGCCCGGATCGCCACCGCCCGTGCTGCCCGTGACCTGTCCGACCTCGCCCGGCTCCTGCTCGCGGACACAGCGACGGCCACCAGTTCGCCGCAGCGCATTGAGAAGGCCCGCCGCTTGCGACAGGTGGCCAACGAGGTCGTCGACCTGGTTGTGCTCGCCGAGGTCCTGGCGGGTGCGTCCTGGGATGAGATCACCGAAGCCCTCGGCCGACGGGACCCGGGCACCGTGGAGCGGGAGTTCGCCGAGGACGTCGCCGAGTGGAGCTCCAAGTCCGAAGAGGAACTGGAACGGGCGGCCGAGGGGTACCCCGCCCTTGACAAGTGGTACGGCCGTCACCGCGAGGACCAGGACCCGGAGCTCTCTACTCCTGTCGCGGATCTGCTGAACAGGCATTGAGCTACCCGACCAGGCGGGTAGAATAGTAAGCCGATGGCAATGGCGAGAGGTTAAGCCCTCTGCCGTTGCATCCTCCGCGGGAGAGCAACCCGGGGAACCACGAAGTGAGGGAACACCCAGATGCCTGGTACCACCACGCCTTTGCATGACCGCAGATCCCGGAAGCCGACTGGCAAACCGAGCCCGCCCATGATCCTCATCGCCGGTACGGACAAGAGCGGTCGCAGCCACGAGGCAGCGGCGGGCACAGCATCCGATTTGGTCGGCATGTCGTACTGGATCCAGGTGGGTGGCTCGTCCAACACCGCCGACTACTACGGCCGTATCCCCGGCGCTCGCTACGAGATCGCGGAGCACGACGGATCGCACGCGGACATCTGCGACGCGATTCGCTGGGCGTCCGCCCAGCCACCGCACAACGGCAAGCGCAACATGATCGTCTTCGACGACAGCAGTGCCCTGTGGGACATGCTCTGTGACGAGGTCGCTCTGGTCTCCCGCAAGCGCGCCGAGCGCCGGGCCCAGGCCAACGGCCGTCGCACCGCCCGACTCGATGACCCCTACGTCGACGAGGACCGAGACCTGTGGGTCAATGCGAAAGACCGATGGGGTGAGGTGCTGTGGCTCCTGCGCCAGCACCCTGGCCCAGTCGTCATGGTGGCGCGCCAAGAGGTCGTCACCGCCTACGAGAACGACAAGCCCACCCGACACACCACACGCCGCCTCAAGGCCGAGAAGAACCTCTCAGCGGCCGTCGACGCAGTCGTTGAACTCCACGGGATCGGCGAAGGCTACGTCACGGGCGTGCACACCATGGAGTACACGCTGGAGGCGGGCCGACAGTACCGGTTCGCCGGGATCGACCACCTGCTGAGGAAGATGGGCTACGAGGATTCTGCCCCTACTCGCCAATCGACTGAGTCCCGGCCTTGGGCGTACCTCAACGAACAGCGCCTCCAGCAGCAGCCAGCCCCGCCCGCTCCCGCGCAGCACCCTGGCTTGACGGGACCACAAGCCGTGGAGCTGATCCACCAGGCCCTCACCAATGAGAGCGACCCCGAAGCGTGCCTGCACGACGTCCGCGAATACTGGGGCAAGCGCACTCTGGCGCAAGTCCGCACCACGACCAAGCTGTGGGGCGAAATGGACGCGGACGCCCTGATCACCAGGTCCCTGGAGTACGTCAAGGAAGAGGCCAGTAAGCGCAAGCAGGCCGAAGGGAGCGCGTCTGAGCAGACCGGCCCCAGCCCTGCCCAGTCGGCCGAACCTGAGCGCCAAGACCAAACGCGTGCGCACCAGGAGAACGAAGAACCGGACCCTTCACCCGAAGACAGCGATATACCGGTGTCCTCGGAACCTCCTGTGGAATCGGAAGGCACCCCGCCCCCGCCGCCGGACCCGGAGGCAGAGGATCCACCGCCGGGCGAATCTCCGGAGGACACCAGCGCCGCCGAGGAGCCGCAGGACGTCCCCGCTGCTCCTCCGCCCGCGGCCCGGAAGATCCGCAAAAGGTCGAACGAGGACCGTGCGCTCAAGGCACTCAACGCCGAGGCTGACGTCCAGGCCCGGATCAGGATGATGACTGTGGGTGAGCACCTCGGGCCGATCTCCGAGGAGGGCGATCCGCCCATGACCGTTCTCCGGGACTACCTCCAGAAGCACCGGCCCGCGATCATCGCCCAGCTCGAGCAGGAGGGGCAGACGGAGCTCGCAGCCTACTACCGGGAAGTGACCGTCGACCCGCAGATCCAGCAGCGGTTCGCCTCGTACTTCGCGGGCGTGCCCGCGGGGTAGTGAAGTGACGTGAGGCGATGCGCGCCCGGCCCCCTCGGGCGCGCTCCTCGGGCGTCCCGCGCCCATCTCGATCTCATCACCTCACGTCATCTGAGCCCGGCGCGCTCGCGCGCCTCACCCTCTCTGCAGGCGCGCCCAGGTGATCGCGCGCCGATCCCCCGCGCGTTCCGACCGCGCCGACCCGCACCCGCGCCGTCCTTCTGGCGCGCCGACCCACGCGCGCTCAGGCGCGCCTCGAGACCGGGCGCCACCCCGACCGCGCCCCGCGCCGACCCGAGCGCGTTCCCGCGCGCGCCCAGGCGTGCCCATCGGGCAGGTACGCGCCCCACCCGCGCCGCGCGGCGCGCGCCTGCCGAAGATCGCGCGCGCCGGATTGGCCGGACCGCGGGCCCGCGCCGAGGCCTTCACGCGGAGGCGTGCACTGGGCAGCGCGCCATGGGCGTGCGCCTTTGACCTGCCCATTTCCGGAGCGCTCCGCGCGTCCGACCTCGCGCGTCACGGTAGGCGCGGCCTCCTGGACCTCGTCGACTACGCGCGCGGCCCTGGTAGAGCGCCCAGCGGCGCGGTGATCGCTTCTCGAGTGCGCGCGCACTGCGGCGCGGATGGCCGCGCGCCGAGGATCGCGCCCGTCCAGCGCGAGGCCGCGCCCCGAGCGCCTCCCCCCCCGGACATGACGAAGGGCGCGCCATCGGGCGCGCCCTTCGTCATGGACGATCAGTCGGTTGCGCGCCTACTGCGCGCCCTGCCTGGCCGCGCGCCGGAGGGCGCGCCGCTGCCTCCGCACCTCCGCAGCTCGCTCGAGCTCCCCTCCGCGCTCCTGCCGCAGTAGCTTCATCAGTTCCTCGGGGTATCGCTCACCGAGGAGCTTGAGCGCCTGCAGCCGGACGTTCGGCTCGCTCGGCATCCGCCCCTCGCGTGCCTCCCCGTACTGCACGCCGTAGCGCAGGAGACGGGCCTCGGACTCCACCCGGCGACGGAAGCCGTCGATGCGTCGTTCCTGCGCGTTGCCACTTTCGCCGGGGGGCGGCTCGGGCATGAAGCGGGCCGGCTCCTCGAGCATCTGCCGACAGATGTCCGCAGCCCTAACGGCTACTCTCGGTGAGCGGAAGGCGAGTGCTTCGACCCAGGGAGACGTCGGCGCGGGGGCTGGCTCGTCAAGGATGAACCCCGTCCATCGGTCGACGAAGGAGTCGTCGTCGAGGGCCGCCAACTCTTTCGCGTGCTCGTGGGCCAGGTCGTCGACGACGTCCTCGACCGGGGGCATCGCGGTCTTGATCGTCTCCTGCCACGGCGCGATGCGGGCCTTCTGCCGTTTTTTGCTCTCCCCCTCCTGGATGGGGTTGAAGAACTTCGCTCGGCGGACGGCCGTCTTGAGCGCCTCGAGCGTGCGGGGGGCGAGGCGGGGATCGTGGAGAGCTGGGCCCTGGACCTCTCGCGGTGCGCGCTTGTCGGTCCCGCCCATGACGTACTCGACGACCGTGCCCATGAACGCGTCTTCGCTCATCTGGGACAGGCGCTTGATCTCGGCCGCGACGCGCTGCGCATCAGCCATAGGTGTGTTCCTCCACTTTGGGTGTGACCCGTGCTCTCGGGCCGTTGTTCGGGCGGTGTCCGCTGGCATAGAGCGAGGTGGCCGCACGGTCGCGAACAGCGTGTGCCGGATCCTCGCAGGAGCAACCACTCCCCGGCCCCGAGTGCTCTACACGCACCCGGTGACTCGATCCCAATTGGCCAGGTAACCAACGGGCGGGAGGAACACCCCAACTCTTACGAGCGGTGTGGTCTTGCGCCACTGAACCCTGGACCGGAATCTCAAACGCGTTCTTCGCGGCAGCGGTACGGCCACCTCGTTGCAGATGGTACCCGCCGGCAGGGGGCCAGCCTTGCCCCGTCGGCCTTATTCGGCCTGCTGAGACGTCTTCTTGGTAGTGATGGCCTCGATGATCGGGGCTAGCTTGCTGGGCTTCCACACGAGGTCGTAGCTCGTCTGCGAGGCCGCGAGCACACCGAGGATGGTGACCGTGGTCAGCTTGCCGTGCTGGAACTGGTCCCAGCCACCGTCTGCCGCCACGGCGACGACGCCGGCGACGACCGCGGCGACGACCGCGACGACCTTCTTGTACCGAGCCGACCAGGCGGGGCGCTGCACGACCGCGGTGAGCAGCGGGAGCACGGCGCCGACCTGGCCGCCGGTGGAGAGAGCTTCGAGCGTTGCAGACATGGGGTTGCCCTTCATACGAGGTTGCGTGTCGGGCGGACTGTGCGCGCGGCCGACGTCTTGCGTCGCGTCCTAGCTCAGGCGTCGGGCCCGTCGGCCAGGTCCTCGGCGATCTCACGTGGCGGGGCAGGCGTCGGGCCGGTGTAGAGCTTGGCCACCATGGCGCGGAGCTGGTGGATGTACTCGACCGCGGCGGCCTTCCAGCGCCTCCACTGACGCTGTTCCTCCTCCAACCGCTCGACCCGGTTCTCCAGCGTGGTCACCCGCTCGAGCGTCTGCGACGTGGTCGCGCGCTGCTGCTCCAGGAGCTTGGTGAACCCCTCCGTCACGGTCTGCACAGACGCTACGAACGTGCTGGCCTCTTGTGCCTGCGCGTCGGTGTCGGTCTTGCGCTTGTTTCCCCGGTACACCAGCCACGCCCCGCCCAGCATTCCCGTCATGCCGAAGAGGGGAGAGAGGACAGGCGCCAGAGAGGTGAGCCACTCCACGGGGCGCCTCCTCGGTCATCAGTCGTCAGTTGGGATGCGCGGGAGCCTGGGCCCGAAAGCCCGCGGCTCCCCGCAGCCCGGAACGCTGCACCCCGACGGGCGCTTACGTCCCCTCCTGCTCGGCTTGCCTCGTCTGCGCGTACGTGGGGCCGACGCCGGAGACGGCGTTCCAGCCCCTGCGGATCGCGTCGAGGATCTGGTCGTCCGTGATGGCTGCGGCCATGGCCGCCGAGTCCGTCGCCCCGCCCGCGGCAGCAGCGGCGGCCGCGGCGAGCATGGGCGGCGAGGCGACGATGCCGACCATCATCTGCGCGGCCTGCGACTCGGTGGGGCTGAGCACGGTCTTCGACAGGTTCCAGCGCATGGGGTACCCGGCCGTCTCCGGGGGCTCGGCGAACACTTCCTGCGCGACCATCGCGATGGCCATGCGAATGCGGGGAAGTAACGTCGGCTCGCAGGCGAGACCGCAGATGGCGTTCAGGGACAGTGGTAGGGCAGGCAAGGCGGGAGCCTCCTCACTTGGTGTAGGTGACGCGCAGCTTCGGGGGATTGGTCTGGCCGTAGCCGCGCGCGCGGCCGTAGTACGTCAGGCCGGAGGTGTTTGGGTCCAGGGCAATGCCCCGCCACGTCGTGCTGTCGAAGACGGAGGTGATGTCGACCCACTTGCCCTCGTTCTTTGCCCAGGTCACGGTCTTGGACTCGGCGTCGCAGGAGAACGTGGACGGGCGGGAGGTGTGCTTGTGCGCCTTGATCACGGCCTTGCCGCCGCTGTTGTTGTACCAATGATCGAAGTAGAGGTAGACCTCCGCTTTCTGGATGGTCGCCCCCGACAGGTCGGTGCCCAGGGCGGAGGAGAAGCCGATGAGGCTCGCTTGCATGCCGTTGGTGGAGCTGTAGTAGCCCTGGTAACACGAGTTGCCGAAGTACGAGTTGTACGAACCGCGCGCGGCGTAGGAGCCGGACCAGGTGGCGTTGTACGTCTTGGTGTACTGAACGACGGGTGGGGTGGCCGTGCCGCCCCCGGTGTTGTAGCCGCCGGTCTTCGGGATCTCCGGGCCGATGTCCTCGACAATGAAGTAGCAGGTCCGACCGGTAGTCGGCAGACCGAGCTCGAATGTCGTGCCCGTGGTGCTGCCCTCGTAGTCGAAGGAGAGCAAGAACCGGTGAAGGCCCGCGCCAAGCGCGCTTGCTGGGGCGATGTGCTCCAACTCCGCCGTCCAGTACCGGCCCGTGTGTGACGGGGTGAGGACGCAGTTCTGGCGCATCGTCGAAGCGATCGTGGGTGTGGACGCCCCTCCGTCTCGGAGGAAGATCCGGGCCTCACCGTCGTTGCCAGTGTCGAAGTCGGCTGTGGCGTGGAACTTGATGCGGTACATCCGGCCGGCCACGATCGTGGCCGGCAACTCGAAGTAGCCGATTTCCGTGCCGGTCGACGTCACGGTCGTAGCGGGCACGCCGTACGCGATGATGCCGCGCGGCCGCTGATCGAAGATCGCGGTGATGTCGTCGCCGCCGATGGTCAGGCCTTCGGCGATGGCCATCGACTGAAAGCCCGCCTTGCCCTCCTGGTCGATCGTCGCGACCGGCACGCCGTCGGCCGAGAGGGTGAGGTAGTTGGGGCGCCCGGTCAGCAGCGCGACGGCTTCCTCCCCTTCCTCGTCGTAGAGCTGCAGGCCCAGGGGCGACAACTCCGCCCGCGCCCCGGCGAAGCCGGAGGCGGTCACGAAACGCGCTACGGCGTTGTCCCACAGCACGCTGCCCGCTGTGGAGTGGAACGACTTGAGGCGGACGACTACCCGCGCGGTGCCGGACGGAGCGACGACTGATCCGATCCCGGCGATTCGCGCCCATGCGCCCCGGACGACAGGGCCCGCGCCGGTGGTGACGTTGGCCCAGTCGATGGCGGTGCCAGAAGCGTCCTGCCACTCGGCATAGATGAGGACCTGTTCGCCCACCCAGTCGCTGGAGGCGTTGTAGTCGATGGCGAGGTACATCTTTTGACCAGGCGTGGCGGGGATCGGGCCGACGAGCGGAAGTTCATCTATGGAGGTGGCATCCTGGCGCAGTGCCTGCGCGGTGCCGTTGCCACCAGCGACGAGCGTCCACGCTGCCCTCCCGGAGACGCGTTGGACACTCACGGCGCCCTCGAAGGAGGGGTCGGCGATCAGGTTGCCGCCGTCCGCGCCGATCGCGAGCCGGTCCGCGGTGAGAGATCCGGCCTTGACATGGGTGGCGTCGATTACTCCGGCCGCGATCTTGGTAGCGGTCACGGAGTTCACCGCGAGTTTGTCGGCCGTCACGGCGAGCGCGTTGAGCTTGTCCGTGGTGATCGCGAGTGAAGCGATCTTCTCCGCGGTCACGGCCAGGGCGAGGAGCTTGTCAGTGGTGACCGCCCCCGCAAGGATCTTCGGCGCGGTGATCGCTCCGTCAGCGATCTGAACCCCCGGGACCACCGGACGGACCGCCGCGTTGTCGTACCAGGCGTCACCCGCAGTCGTCAGCGCGGTCTGCACACGGATGGCAGCGCGGACCGTTCCGGCCGGCGCCGTGACGGTGCCGGATATCCGCGCCCATGCTTCCCGTACCGGCGTGCCGCTCGTGCCGACGACGCCGTACCCGAGGACTGCCCCTGCGGCGTCTTCCCAGCGGGCATGAATGTTGACGGACGTGCCCGCCCAGTCCGCGGATACGAAGTAGTCCGCGGCGAGGTAGAACTGATCCCCCGGCAACGCCGGGATCAACGTCAGCGGGACGTCCCGGTAGACAGGGGTGGCCGATCGGCTGTCGAGCTTCAGCGAGGCAGCGGAGCCGTTGCCCTTGGTCTTGTCCTGCGTGGCGTAGGACAGGCCGAGGATCAGCGAGGCGGTGACCGCGCCCTCGAAACTGGGGTCGGGCAGGATGTTCGATCCGCCCGTGACGGTGAGCTTGTCTGTCGTGATGGCTCCGGCCGCCACGGCATTCGCGGTGACGGACCCGGCCGCCAGTTCCAGCGCGGTGACGGAATTCGCCTGCAGCTCCCGGGCGCTGATCGCATCCGCGGCGACCTTCCCCGCGGTCACGGCGTCCGCAGCGAGCGCCGCGGTGTTCACGGCCCCGGCCGTGATGTTGACGGAGTCGACGATGCCCGTCTTGAGCGCCTCGAGCGTCACGCAGTCGACTTGCATGACGTTCGTCGACGTTGCGCCCAGCCCTGTGTAGTTGAGCCACACGTACGGCGCGATGAACCGGACGTCGTTGTGCATCAGGCCCGGAGACCGCGGATCGTTGTTAGGGCCGGCCGACCCGGTTGCGGCCCTGTCCTTCACGAATCCGACGACCGTGACCCAGCCGTCTGCCTGCGTGATGGTCCGACCGGAGGCGGCGACGTAGTAGTGCGAGTTCGGGCTTCCGGCCACACCCGTGCGGTTGACGAGCGTCTTGCCGTCCGCACCAATGCCGGCGATGCCGACATAGAACGTGTCGCTGGTCCCGGCCTTGAGACGCACCCGGGCGCTCAGCCGGTACAGCACCCCCGGCTCGTACGGGATGGTCGTGGTGCCCTGCAGCCGGTTGTAGCCCGTGGCCTGGCCCACCCGCTGACTGGTCGGGGCATCGGTGACACCGGTAAGGAACTCCCAGGTGGCCCCGGTGCCCTTCTCCGTGACCGTCCAGGCCGCCGGGTCGTTCATCGTGTCGACGTAGCGCTGGGCCGCACTGTCGCTGAGGGCGCCGCCGAGGGCGTTGATGGTGACGGCCCCGGTGGCGATCTTCCCGAGCGTGACCGCGGCCTTGGCCAGCTTGTCCGCGAGGACTGCACCGTCGGCGAGCGCGGTGGTGCCGACAGCTCCCAGCGCGATTTTCGCGGCGGTCACGGCGCTCTCGGCGAGCTTCTTCTCCGTGATCATTCCGTCGATGAGGTCCTGCTCCACGGCCTGCCGGGGCTGGCCCTGTACGGCCACGGATGGGGGGCCGGTGAGGGAGGCGGTGTTCTGGCCGACCAGGCGCACCCACACGGTGTCGTAGCCCTCGATGGCGATCGTCACCGTGCCGCCGACCTGGGCCGTGATCGTGGCGACGTGCGTGGTCAGGTCCGGCGTGAACTCCGCGGTCGTACCGACGTGGACCTGGACGAGGGCGAAGTCCGTGGGGGTGGTGTAGGCGTCTTCCCATTGCCCGTCCCAGCCGACGAGGAGGCCGGCGAGTACGGCCTCGATGGTCGGGGCGGTCGGCGTCGGGGGCGGGGTGGTGTTGACCGGGACCAGGGCGACGCCGCCGTCGGGCTGTACGCCGACGCTGCCCTTGAAAACGCCCTCGTCGTCGTAGATGTCGAGGGAGCCGCCCTCGATGCTCGTGTAGCTGGCCTGGGTGGTGCGCTCCAGCGCTTTGAGGCGCCGGTCGTAGTCGTCGAGCAACTGCGCCAGGCGCTTCGCATCGGTCTGATCGTCGAGGAAGTTCGCCATGGCCGCGGATGGTGAACGGTGGCCATGGCTAACGTCGCGTGCTCAGTAGTGGAAGGAGTCCGAGCGCCTCAAGGTGAGGGTGCAGCGGCCGTCCGCGCTGATCTCGTCGCCGATGATGCGGTGCCAGACGTCGATGTCGCCGACCCACGGGACGTGCACCTGGACGCGGATGTCGTCGCCCAGGGACCACGATCCGAAGCGGGCGTTCGGGTGGTCCCATATCTGGATGGCGGGGATCTGCAGGTTCGCGGTGCGGCCGGCGAGCTCCTTGTCCCCGCGGCTGCGGAGCGACTTGTCGGAGGCCAGGGTCTTGTCGGTGACGGTGACGACCCGGCGTAGTCGGCCGCCGGTCCGTGGGCGGTAGACCTGTGCCCGCTTCATCTTCTTGCCCTCGCCCTTGCCCAGGACGATGGCCTCGTTGGCGTAGTCGTCGCCCATGCCCTCGGGCTTGGCGATGGCGGCGATGTTCTCGCCGTCCATGAACCGCAGGTCGGGGCGCTTGCGGCCGAGGCGTGGCTTTCCCAGCCGGACGCGGTGGTTGATGGTGTTGCTGGTCGCGTTCGCCCACTCGTGGGTCTCGAGCCAGTCGAACGGGGTCTGTGTGGTCAGGGTGTCGAGGACCTGCCCACAGTCGGGGTTGTCCCACCAGGCCAGTTCCCACGGGTCTTCACCATTGGAGGTGCCCAGGAGCTCCCCGAGGTCGTGGGTGTCGACCTTGATGCCGATGTTGCCGCCGGGCTTGCCCTGGACGTGAGCCCAGACGTGCCGGAAGCCGTCGAAGACGTCGATGCGGGGGCCGCCGTACGGCTTCGGCGGCGGGGGGACCTTCTTCTTGCCCTTCTGCCCGTCGACCCAGCCGTCATGGTTCTTGTCCTTACCGGCGTACGGATCCTTGGGGGTGATCTTCTTCCCGGAGATGATGTAGCTCTCGTACGGGATGCCGTGCGGGTAGTTGCTGAACCCCTCGCAGGCGACGGTGAACTGGGGCCCGTCGAACGACGTCTTCGTGATGATGCCGCCCCACCGGATGCCGCCGTCGATCTCCAGATACAGCTTGGTGCCCCACTCCTGCAGGATCGGGGTACCGTCCGAGCCGATCATGCGCGCGTACTCGGGGGTGATGGTCCCCGTCATCGCCCCCGGCCCGGACAGATCCCGCTTGGGATTCGAGGACAGGGCGAACGGCACCTCCCAGTCGAGGACCTCATCGCCGAGGGCGCGCTGAGCGATGAACCGCCACCCCTGCATCAGACCGCGTCCTCCGTCGGGTCCTCGACGAACTCGATGTCCGCGAAGACCGTGGCGCCGCCGTCTGCCTCCAGGACCCCGGTGTATCCGCTCGAGGCGCCACAGCCCTCGAGCACCAGGTCGTAGACGTTGCCGCGCATGGAGGCCGGGATGGTGACATCGCCGCCACCGACGAACGTGAACCGCTGAGCGCTGCCGACCCAGTCGCAGTTGAAGTTCGTGATGGGAGTCGCGAGGGACCCCAGGACTGCCCGCAGGTGGCCGTACGAGTCCTTGGCGTTGCGCTGGTCGAGACCCGCCCAGGTCGCCATGATCGTCGCCTTGGTGGCCCACTCGGGGACCTCGATGTCCCAGCGGGCGCCGTTGGGGAACTCCTCCCAGCTCGGGAACTTGGTGTTCCCGACCTCGTCAGGGGTGGTCCACGTCCCGCGCAGCGCGCGCACGACTCGTCGGCGGCGGGGGTTCGCCATCTCCCGCAGGTCCTTGATCATGCCCTGGGTGATCGCGGACGTGTTCGCCGGAATGTCGATGCGGGCCAGGGTGATCGCCGAGTCACCGGCGCGGACCTGCTTGACCCGGGTCGTGGTCTTCGGAACACCGGAGATGACCCGGGTGAAGATGTACGGGCCGACGGTCGGGTCAGCTGGCTGGTTCCACGTCTCGCCGTAGCTGTAGGGGTTCTCGATGCGCGCGACGATCAGGTCACTGCGCGCGGTCGCGCCGGTCGCCGCGATGTTCACGGTGTCCGCGCTGGGCAGCCGTGCGGCGTACGCCTGGTACCTGGCCCCGGCCGCGCGGTTGAGGATGGCGCACGCGCCGGTCATGACCTGCACCGAGGACCCTGGCGAGCTGAGGGCCTTCACCTGCAGATCCGAGTTGCCGATGATGCCCTCGGCGCCGGCGAACGCCGCGTAGGCCAGGAGTCGGGCCACCTCGGAGCTGTGCTCGGCGCCGCCCTCGGTGAACCAGGGCACTGAATCCCACGGCATGTGTCTTACCTCCGCTGCTGTTGATGGACAGCGGAGGCTCACCCCCGGCGGGCCTTAACGTCGCGCCCTGCCGGGGCGCCCGGGTCACAGGTAGGGGTAGGCGTCGCGCCAGGTGATCGTCATGTACGCCGTGCCGGTGGCGTCGGTCCCGCGGAGGATGAAGTCGTGTCGGCCCACGGGCAGGAGCAGGTCCTGCAGTCGGGGAGAGCCGCGGGTGATGTCGCCCGCGACGGACGCCCCGCTGTTCCGCAGGACGGTCCGGGCCCACGGCCGTGGGTCGACCGTGACGTACTGGCCGGCGCCCAGCGTCAGGCCACTGAACGTCAGCTTCCAGCCGCCGACGACCTCGCACGTCGGATTGCTGATCGGCCCGTAGAACCTGATGACGGGCCAGGTGGGACTCTTCCCCCCGATCACCGCCTCGCCCGGCACCTTGGTCGCTCCCTGCCCTGTCATCGACAGTGGCTCCGCGAGCGGGCCGACGAGCCCGCGGTGCGGCGGCGGATTGAGGTCAACGCGGAGCGTCTGCTCGGTGTCGTCGTACGCGGTGTCATCGACGCACACGAACGTGGCCACGACCGGCGTGTGCCCCTGGCGGGTGAGCCTGGACCCAGCGGGAGCGAACTTGCGGGGGCGTCCGTAGAAGCGGCGCGGCCGGCCGCCCTGGGTGGTGCGCAGCACCGCCGGGGTCGCCATCCGCTTGCGGACCGCCTTGCCGTCCCAGGCCTGCCCCATCACCGAGACCGCGTCCAGGTTGGCAGCGTGGCGGCCGATCATGTTCGCGGCGTCGTCGACGGTGTCCACGCCTACCTCGAAGGTGACGGTGGCTTGGCCGCGGTAGTCCTCGCCGAACCGGGCCCCGTCCTCGCGCGGCATGGGAGTGTCCCCGGCGTCGACGTCGGCATAGGTGATCTCGTACGGCTCCAGCAGGTAGTAGCCAGACTCGATCGTGCCGAAGGTGAAGTTCGCCGCCGGGTGAACCCCGTTGGCACTGTAGGAGAGGTTCCATTCGCCCTCACGGAGTGGCATGTGCGCCTCCTCGGCGGATACGGCGCAGCTCGAACAGGGCGTCGCTCAGGGCTGCGCCCGGGGTCATGGGCGCGCCGGTCATGGTCAGGTTGAGGTCGCCTCCGACGAGCGCCGCGGCGGCCGGTGAAGCGGTCGCCCGTGAGCGGGGCGCACTCGCCGCGGTGGTGCGCACCGCGCCGTTCGCGTACTGACGGAGGGCTCCCTGGGCGAAGTACACGACCTGGCCGCCGAACATCTCCGCAACGCGCTCGAGGATGGCCTTGCTGCGCTTGCGCTTGCTGGGCGCGAGGGGTACGTAAGCCTCGCCCTGCGTCTCGGGCTCATTCCACACGCGGATCTCGCCCGGTCTTCCGATCTGCGCGATGTGCCGCTCGGCGCCGGCCGCGAACGCCTTGATGCGGTTGGTGGCCGCTCGGATGCCGCCGTTGGCGTAGTGGACGATCCCGCCGTCCGCGTGGGTGCGGACGACGGACGGCTTGCCTGACTCGCTGTACTGGACGGTGACGTGGACGGTCTTACCGGTGAGGCCGTTGATCGCTCCCTGAATGCGCTGCACGTTGGCCAGCGGCGACGCGGTCGGGGCGGTGATCCGGACCGTCTTGCCGTTGGAGCCGTCGACCGTCTTGATCTTGTAGCCGAGATCCTTCAACGCCTGTTGCGCGGTCTTCGTGGGCGCCTTGACGTCGATGCTCTTGCCCTTGGGCAGGCCCGCCACCTTCTCCTGGACGTTTTTCAGGTCGCCGGCGGCCTGCTTGATGATCGCCTGGACGGTGACCTTCTTCTTGTCCGGCGCGTTGGCGATGTCCTGGGCCAGGGCGGAGATGTTCACGCGCGCGCCGCCGGTCGGGGCGGTGACTGAGACGTTCTTGCTGCCGGGGATCCGCTGCACGGTGAAGCCGAGGGCCTCGAGCTGTGCGCGGGCCTCGATGGTGGGCGCCTTGATCTGGATGCCCTTACCCGGCGGAATGCTCTCCAGCTTGCCGCGCAGGGCGAGGATCTCGGCGGTCGCTGCCGGGATGCCCGTTGCGGTGACCAGGGTGGTGATGGTGTCCGGGACGAATCCCATCTGATCGGCGAGCGCCTTGGCCTGAGCCTTCGGGATGGCCATGTCCGTGGCGAGCTGGATGGCCTTCGCGCGGGCCCGCTCCATCGCCTCCTGGCTCTTGTCCATCGCGGTGGACATGGGCATCAGGCCCTGTTCCGCGGCTTCCTGCGCCCGGGTCGCCACTCCGAGCATGCCGTCGCGCAGCTCCGTGAGCTGTCCGTTCAGGTTCTGGCCGTTCTTGGTCGTGGTGTTGACCAGACCGTCGTTGGCGACCAACGCCTTGCCCCAGCCGTCGGCCTTCTCGATGTTCGACTTCATCGTGTCGTCGATCTGCAGCATCACGGCGTTGAGCTGTGCCTCAGCGTCATGGAAGCTCTGGGTGTTGCCGTTCAGCGCGTCCAGAGCCCGCTTGAGGGCATCGACACGTTCGTCCGCGGACTTCGTCTTGTCGCTGAACGTCGTCACGGCGGACTGGAGACGGCCGTACGCATCGGTGCCGGTGGTGCCCGACTGGTTGATCGCGTCGCCGAGTTCCTTGTGCTTCTTCTGGCTGTCCTCGAGTTCGCCCTTCACCGTGCCGATGGCGTCGCGGGCCCGGATCGCGGCGAGGCCCTCGTCGTCCCATGCCTGCGCGGCGCCGGTCGCGGTGGTGACCCACACCTTGTGCGCGTCGGCTGTCTCCTGGAGCTTCTTCTGCAGATCACCGAGGGACGTGCCCTGCCCGAGGTACGCGTTCGTCAGATCGCCGAGGCTGACTCCCGCCTCGCGGACACTGTCGACCAACTTGCCCTTGCCGTCGGCGAGCTCCGTGTCCTGGAGGAGTTGCGCGGCCTGGGCGCGGACATTCGCGTCGATCGCCCCGCCGGACGCGACCAGTGCGTCCGTCAGCGACTTCACCCGCTCCTGGTGCGCCTGGGTGGCGCGGGCGGCCTCTTCCTGCCGTGAGGCAAGCAGGCCGAGCCCGATGGTGACGCCAATGAGAGCGATACCGAGCGGCCCGCCGAGCGCAGAGGTGATGCCGCCGATGGCCCGGGAAGCTACGCGGTTGGCCGCGCCGATTCCGCGCATGGCGCCGGACAGGCGGTTTCCCTGTGTCGCCGCGCCCTGGTAGGCGAGGCCCATGCGCTGCCATGTGGTGATCTGAGGGCCCATGACCCCGGGGCCCAGGCTTCCGCGCATGATGGTGCCGAGCGTGCGTGCGGACGTTCCCGCGGCTGCGACCGAGGTGCCGAAGCCGCGGATCATGCCAGCGACACCGGTGATCACCTTGAGGGCGAGCATCGTGCCCAGGAACGTGGCCAGGACGGTGTTCGCGCCGGGGATGATGGTCATCAGCGTGTTGAAGACCTCGAGCAGGCCACTGAACGCCAGGAGCAGTACACCGAGCCCAGACCCGGCCGCGGAGACGTTCCCGATCGCTGTGGCGATGTTCGAGATCACCGAGATGATCGCTGGCCCGATGGTCTGCCCGAGGGCGTTGAAGAAGGTCCCCAAGGCCGGCATCAACTCGGTTCGGATCTGCCGGACCAGGTCGAGGATTCCGCCGTCCCTCATGGACCGGCCCATCCCGCGCATGAGGTCGCCGAACAAGGCGTTGACCTCGTGAAACACGGGCGCAGCGTCCGAAAAGAACTGCTGCATGACCCGCTGGCCGACGCCCGAGTTGGCCCAGCGCTCGAAGCGCTTCATGCTGCCTTCGAGGCCGTTGAGCAGCGAGTTGCCGGTGTCCATGGCCGCGCGGCCGACACCACCGAGTCCCTTGATCAGGCTGCCGGTGGTCCGGCCGAGCTGCACGGCCTTGTCGCCAGCGTGGTCCAGGAACTTGGCGAGGCTGCCGGTTTCCCGACCCGCCTTCATGGAGGCCCGGAACCACTGGGTCATCCGTTCGCCACCCCGGCTGACCCGCTCGACGAACGGACCGGAGGCGACGAGGAAGTCCAAGGTGCCGCGACCGAGGTTGGCCAAGCCGTCGGTCATGGTGCCGATGACGCGGGAGTTCGTGCCCGCGATCGTCTTGAAGTCTTTGCGGAAGACCCCGGTCTGCATGGCCTTCGCGCCGCGCTCCGCGAGCTCGCCCATCTGGGAGGCGGAGTCGCCGAGGGCGTCCTGCAGGAGCGGGAACACCGACTTCGAGAGCGGCTTGATGTCGTCCGCGACCTTGGAGAAGAACCGCTCACTGACGGCCATGCGGACCTTGCCCCACGCCGCTTGCAGCGAGGAGACGGCCTTGACCGCATCGCGGGCCGACGGCGAGAGCTTGTCCAGTGCCTCCTTGAGCTTCTTCTGCTGCGCCTCGGTGACCTTGCCGTCCGAGGCCATCATTTGCTGGGCCTTGACCGACTCCTTGAGTGCGTCGCCGAAGCCCTTGAATGCGACCTTCGTGCCGATCGCCGCGGTGCCCGCCGCGGCGATCAGGCCGGGTATCGCACCGAGGACACCGACCGCGGGCGCGGCCGCGGAGACGAGTGCGGTCAGCCCGGCGCCGTACTGGCCGATGAGTGCGACCGCGGGCTGGAGCAGGGAGACGATGGCGCCGATGCCGAGCATCCGCAGACTGCGGCCGCCCCTCGGCATCCGCACGTTCACGGGGACGTCGATCGGGTTGCGGTCGGCCTCGCCCTGGGCGCCGGCGATGAGTCCGCGGAGCCGGGCGAGGAGACCGCCGCCGCTGTTGCCGTCTCCATCGGGGCGGACGGGGATGTTCAGGTCGGTGTCGTCGATGCGGCGCCGGATGCCGTCGAGGGTGGTGCGGAACCGCTCCTCGTCGATCTCGACGCGGATCTTCGCGGTGACGCCCTTGGACGCCTCCTTGACCGCTTCCTTGAGCCGTCGTTTCAGGCCCTTGGAGTCGACCTCGACCTTGATCTTGGCGGCCAGGCCCTCGGCAGCCGTCTCGACGGCCGTGCGCAGCCGTTCAGCGAACCCCGAAAGGTCGGCGACGACCGGCACGTCGAGGCGGCCGGCCTGCAGGCCCTCAGCCACTTCGGACCATTCCTCTCTGCATGGCGGCGGCGAGCATCTGGCGGTGGCCGCTCATGCGGGGTGCCTGCGGTTCCGGGGCGGGCTGCGACGGCCTGGGCGGTGTGCCGGGGCCGCTGTGCGTCACGGCGTCGGAGCGCGGCGGGCGAACGATGGTGGTCGGCTCCTCGCGCCGCTTGTCTGCGGCCAGGAGCCCGATCTCCTCGACGACGAGGGCCAGGAGCTCGAGGACCTTGGTCCAGCCGCCGAGAGGGGCTGAACGGACCCGGGAGTCGTCTGGCAGGCCGTCGACGAGAGAGATCAGTCGGCGGAGTCCGAGGAATCCGGGTTGTCCGGGACGAAGCCAGATACGTCGGGCGTCGACTCCGTGGAAGCGGGAGAGGTCGGATTCAACGTCTGCGAATCGCTCGCGGACGAGTCGGCCGACCGAAAGAGCTTTCCCAACTCCACCCCGTAGACCTTGATGAGGCCGGTGGTCAGGCGGACGTAGTCGCCGATGAACGGGCGCTTCTTGAGGAACTCCTCGTGCTGGTCGCCCAGGAGGATTCCGTACGTCTCCCGGATCGCGACGAGGAACTTCCGCGGGAGGGTCGGGCGCCGGAACAGGGCGGTGACGACCTCGGAGACGCCGGCGTCGCCGTCGGCTGAGTCGATGACGTCGCCGAGGAGTCCGACCAGGTCCAGCTCGTCCGACAGGATCGGGTCGAGGGCTTCGGCGGGCAGCTCCGCCGGAAAGATGAACTGTTCTCCGCCGAACTTGACCGGGATGCCGTCGGGGTACTGAACCTCGCGGCGCTCGGCGTCCAGGTCGATGACGAACGACATGTGCGTGACCTCTTCGTTGGTGCGTAGCTGGGTTGCCGGTTTCGGCAGCGCGCGGACAGTGGCAGCGCTGCGCGGCTTGTGTCGCGGCGTGGGGACACCCCCGCCCCATCCGGGGGGAGGG
>NZ_JBQQCG010000039.1:0-106228 GCF_052245575.1 Streptomyces sp. 2A115
CCCCCCCCCCCCCCCCCCGCTGCGGGGGGGAAGCGCCTGAGCGATTTAAAACGACGGGGGAATCGCGTCAGGCACTGCGGGGGGTGGCTGAGATGGTTCGTACGTCCGGGGCTTCCGGCTCGTCCAGCAGGTGGTCTCGCTGATCGAGGTTCACAAAGATCATGCCGTACCGAATGGCGCACCGGACCGGCTGTGGCGCCCCCCGGGGCCGCCGCAGACACCGGTACGCCCGGACATCCTCGTCGTCGTCCCGGGTCACCACGACCGGCTCTCCGAAGACGGTCACCATCAACGAGTCACCGCTGTGGGGGATAGCGGTGGCCAGGTCGATGAAGTGCCAGCCGGAGCGGTAGGCGGTGGCCATTTCGCGACGGAAGGAGCGGTCGTCAGGGGGCGTGGTCATGCTTCCGCGTCCGTAGGGCGAGGAGCGTCCCAGCCACTGTCCTTCGGAGCCGCCGGACCCGCCGCCTGGACGACGTCCCATCCACTGTCGGGCGGGTCTCCCGCGGACAGGCCCGTACCGCCAAGAGCACCAACGGCCACTGCAACGGAGAAGACGGCGGCAAGTACTGAACCAAGCAATCTCGCGCGCATAGTCGGCTTCGTCCTCACTTGATGGAATCTTCTCCCCCGTCGTGACAAGACGATGGCTCATTCAGGCACGTCAATGCCACAGGAGCGATGCATCATGTTCCTGCACGTTCAGGACCCTGGGGGGTGGAGAAATGACAACAAACAACTCAAACCAGACACATCCCCATGCCGTCACTGAGTTGTGTGACGAGGGAGAGCGGCTTTACGCCAGCGCTCTGCGCTCCGGAAAAATCACCCGCGGGGAGGTGGAACCCGCTCCGTGCCTGCTTGAGTTCGCACTGCTCCATCCCGATCCGGATGACGCGAACTGGCTGCGCCCAGTGCCTCCGACCGTCGCGCTCGCACGGCGGCTTCAGCCGCTGGAGCGCGAGATCCAGGAGCGCAGACGCCACACGATCGAACTGACCGAAACCTTCGATGCGTTCATCGCGATCAGCACCCAGACCCAGACGAGCATCCACGCCATCACCGTGCTGGAGGGGTTCGACCGGATCAATACGGCGCTCAACTATGCCACCGCCGAGTGCCATACCGAGATGTTGACCATCCAGCCCGGCGGCGGCCGGAATGCCGACACTCTGATGCAGGCCCTGGAGCGCGACAGGCCCCTCACCGATCGCGGGGTCCGGATGCGCACGCTGTATCAGCACACCGCCCGGCACAGCCAGAGCACACTCGCCTATATAGAGCGCATATCCGACGGCAAGATCCAGGTCCGCACACTGGAAGAACTCATCGAGCGCCTGATCATCTTCGACCGTACCGTCGCCTTCATTCCGGCCAGCGACGACCGGCGGGTGGCTCTCGAGCTCCGTCACCCCGGACTCGTCCAGTACCTCAGCAAGGTCTTCGAGCAGCTCTGGCAGCGCGCGGTGCCGCTGACGGAGGATGTCCCGAACGACGTCGATCCCAACGGCATCACCGTCGTCCAGCGCTCCATAGCCAAACTCCTCATAGAGGGCTACGTCGACGAGGCCATAGCCCGCCGCCTGGGTATGAACGTCCGCACCTGCCGCGCCCACATAGCCAAGCTGGCCTCCGCTCTCGGCAGCGGCAGCCGGGCGCAACTCGGCTTTCTCATCGCACAGTCGGGGATCCTGAACCAGGATCATTGAATGCCGAGAGAAGAGAGTCACAGGTGATCAACGGGCCGCACGGGCAAGGGCCGACGAACTCCGCACCGCCCGCGTCCACATCGCCGAACTCGCCGAGACCCTCGGCAGCGAGAGCCGCGCCCAGCTCGGCTATCTCATCGGCCGGTCGGGGATTCTGGAGCAGCCGGGCCAGGAGCGGTGAGCGGCAGCGGTTCGGGCAAGCGGGGCGGGCCGTCGAGGCCCGCCTGCGCGATCCGCACCCCCAACTGCGTACGGCTCGCCGCGCCCAGCGTCTCCGAGAGCCGGGCGATGTGCGCCCGGCAGGTGCGGACGCTGATGCCCAGCCGCTCCGCGACCACCGCGTCCTGATGGCCCTCGGCGAGGAGCGCGGCGATGGAGCGTTCGCGGTGGGTGATGCCCTCGATGCCGCTGTCCGGGATGGGCGCGGTGAGGGGGATGGCCAGCCGCCAGAGCCGTTCGAAGACCGTGACCAGGTAGTCCACCAGCGCCGGGTGGCGCAGTTCCAGGGCGATCGTGCGGTCGGGGCTGGCGGGGATGAAGGCGACCGTGCGGTCGAAGACGATGAGCCGCTCGGTGACCTCGTCGAGGGTACGGGCCTCGGCCGCGTCGCCCATCAGCTCCATGTAGTTGAGCAGACCCTGTCCGTGCCGGGCCACGTGCGTGTACAGGTCGCGCATCCGTACGCCACGCCGGCGGAGCTCCATCGCCCGGTGCAGGCCCTCGGCGAGTTCGTCCTCCCGGCGGATGCCGCCCGGCTGGACGGCCAGCACCTCGGACCTGCACGCCTCGGTCGCCTCGTCTATCGCGGCACGGATCCGGGGCAGTCCGTCGAGCACCCGGATCGCCGCGCCCTCGGCGGGCGCCCGCTCGTCGCCACCGAGGGTGGCGTACCACTCGAAGGCGGCCACCGCCGCGCCCATCCGCGACTGCGTCGCGGCGACGTGCCCGTGCATCTCCCGCAGCAGCCGCGTCATGACCTCCTGCGGCGAGGTGGGCACCAGCCACCGCATGTCGTCGGGGTCGGGATGGAGCAGCGCGAGCTCGACGAGACAGGGCACGGGTTCGGCGTCCTCGCGGGCCACCCGGCCGCGTCGTACCGCCCGGGAGTACACCCGGTCCCCCGCCTCGCACAGGCGGTCAGCACCGTGCGGATGCGCTTCCGTCCTGTGCCCGGCCATCTCCCCAACCCCCGGTTCCAGCCTCTTCGGAGCGCCACTATGCGCGGCCGCTCAAGCCTCCGCAACACTGGTCCGCCGCATTTATGTCCGGCATTGGCAAGGTCGATGCGCTTTTGCCCCCACCTCAGCTTGGCTCATTGCAACAAGCTGGTGGTGGGAACGGCACGCACTCCCAGCGCATGATGATGGAACCGGTTCCCCCGGCCACCAAGGCGCCTGAGCAACCTGGGCTCCGAACGCACCGCACGCTCGCAAGCGCTTCAAACGACGCTTTCCCTCTGACGTCAACACGATCTCGGCCGTGGGTGGATCATGCGGTACGCCTCCATCGACGGCCCCAACGTTCATCCCCGCCTGGGGCCGGTGATCGCCGTGCCGCACGTGACCATCCAGATCTATCCGTTCAGCGCCCAGGCGCACGCCGCCCCGAGCGGGAACTTCGTCCACATCATCCCGAGCACCTCGCAGCTCAGCACAGTGGTGCTGGAACAGCCCACAGGCGCCAGGTACTTGTGCGAGATGAACCAACTTCAGCAGTACAGCGAGATGTTCGACCGGCTCGCAGAGAACGCCCTCGCCCCCATCGACGTATCGTTGGCCCCGGAAGCACACTCAGTGAAGGACTCGCTGACCCTCATCCAGCACCTTCTCTACACGCTTTAGAGGGAAGCCAACATGTCCGACCTCGACTGGCAGAAGTCGACGTTCAGCGGCGGCCCGCAGGGCGAGTGCCTCAACATCGCCACCATCCCGGAGGGACTCGCCGCGCTCCTCCACCGTCTCAAGGCCGAACCGCCCACCCCGGCATGACCGTGAAACACCACGTGAGCTGCCGGAAATCGTCGAGTGATCGGCACGTTACGTACCGCACTTAACGTCAGGCCATGGCGGACATATTTGACGCATACGCGTTGGCCGACGCGTGGGACGAGATGTTTGAGCGGCCGGGTGAGGTCAGGACCGCCTATGAGCCGGTGCTGGCAGCACTTCAACCGATGGAACCGGCCGAACTTCGGTTCAGGGCCGACCAGATGGCACGGGCGTTCACGGACCGGGGCGTCACGTACGCCTTCGCGGGCGAGGAGCGGCCCTGGCCGCTGGACCTCGTGCCCCGGGTCCTGGACGCGCTGGAATGGGATCTGATCCAACGCGGGGTGTCCCAGCGGGTCAGGGCACTGGAGGCGTATCTGGCGGACGCGTACGGACCCTGCCGGGCCTTCGAGGACGGAGTCGTCCCCTGGAGACTCCTCCTCAACTCGTCCCACTTCCACAGAGCCGCGCACGGCGTGGAACCCCCGGGCGGCGTACGCATCCACGTCGCCGGCATCGATCTCGTGCGGGACGAGGCGGGTGACTTCCGGGTGCTCGAGGACAACGTACGGGTCCCATCCGGGGTCTCGTACGTCATCGAGAACCGGCGTGCGATGACCCGCATCTTCCCCTCCCTCTTCGCCGAGCAGCACGTCCTGCCGGTCGACGGCTACGGGCAGCGCCTGCTCGCGGCGCTGCGCGCGGCCGCGCCGGACGGGGTCGGCGATCCGCGCGTCGTCGTCCTCACCCCCGGCCCGAACAACGCCGCCTACTTCGAACACGCTCTGCTCGCCCGGCTGATGGGCGTGCAGTTGGTGGAAGGGCACGATCTGGTCTGCCGCGGCAACCGCGTGTGGATGCGGACCACGCGCGGTGAGATGCCCGTCCATGTCGTATACCGGCGGCTCGACGACGACTTCCTCGACCCGCTGCACTTCCGGCCCGACTCGGTGATCGGCTGCCCCGGCATCATGAACGCCGCCCAGGCAGGGAACGTCACACTCGCGAACGCCGTCGGGAACGGCATCGCGGACGACAAGCTGCTCTACACGTACGTCCCCGACCTCATCCGGTACTACCTCTCCGAAGAACCGATTCTCCCCAACGTCGAATCGTTCCGCCCCGATGAACCGGGGCAACTGGAAGCGGTGCTCGACCAGCTCCACCAGCTGGTCGTGAAGCCCGTCGACGGGGCCGGCGGACAGGGCATCGTCATCGGCCCGCACGCGGACAAGGACACCCTTGATCGCGTACGCAAAGAGGTCATCGCCGATCCGCGCGGCTGGATCGCGCAGCGTCCCGTCGCCCTCTCCACCTCCCCGACCCTCGCGGGCGACCGGATGGCTCCGCGCCACATCGACCTGCGGCCGTTCGCCGTGAACGACGGCAGCGACGTGTGGGTGCTGCCGGGCGGGCTCACCCGGGTCGCGCTCCAGGAGGGCAACCTCATCGTCAACTCCAGCCAGGGCGGCGGCTCCAAGGACACCTGGGTCCTCGCCGAGGGACCGAAGGACGGGCCGCTCCCGGAGGAGTCCACGGTCGTCCCGGAGGTCGCCCCGCGCCAGCTCGGCCCCGACGGCGAGCGCGCCCTCGCGCAGGAAGAGGCGCAGCAGCAGTGACGCCCACCCAAGGAATCCCCGCAGTCCCCGCAAGCCCCGGAGTTCCTGGAGTTTCTGGAGGAGGTACGGCCGTGAACGACGTGATCCTCTCCCGCATAGCCGAAGCACTGACCTGGACGGGCCGCTATGTCGAGCGGGCCGACGCCACCGGCCGCATCCTCGACGCGTATCTGCACCGGCTCCTCGAAGACCCCTGGCGGGACGAGGACGTGGCCTGCCGGTCCCTGTACGCGATCCTCGGCGTCGACGCGGGCACGGACCCCGTCGACATGCAGCAGGTCCTCGACCATCTGGCCTTCGACGCCCGTTCGACCTGCGCCATCGAGGGGGCCCTTGGCGCCGCTCGGCTGAACGCCCGCAGTGCCCGCGAGGCCGTGTCGTCCGAGATGTGGGAGTGCCTCAACTCCACCTGGCACGCCCTCGCCGACCAGCGCCTCGCCGCCCGCCGCACCGGCCCGTACGCCTATCTGGAACTGGTCCGCCGCCGGGCCGCCCTCTTCTTCGGCCTCGCCGACTCGACGATGAGCCGGGACGACAGCTGGCGCTTCGTCGTCCTGGGCCGGAGCCTGGAGCGGGTGGACATGACCGTACGGCTCCTGTCCGTACGCGTCCTGGACGCGCCGCACGCCCCCGACTGGCCGACGCTGCTCAGCGCGAGCGGGGCGGACGAGGCGTACGCGCGGGTGTACGGCGGCTTCGGGGACACCGCCCGGGTGGCCGAGTTCCTGATCATGGACCGGGAGTTCCCGCGCTCGGTGCTGCACGCGCTGACCACGGCGGAGGAGTGCCTGGCCGCGCTCGGCCGTCCGCGCCAGGACCCGGCGCGGCGTCCGATAGGCCGGATGCGTACGCGCCTGGAGTACCTGGACTCGACGGCTCTGGAGGACGTACTCCCGTCCCTCCTCCGGGAGCTGCAGTCGTCCTGCATGGCCTCCGCGGAGGCGGTCGCCGAGAGGTTCTTCCCGTACCAGGGGCCCGTCGAATGGGCCCAGGAAGGAGCGTGAGTACGCCGATGACACACCGACTCCGCATCCGTCACATCACCAAGGTGTCGTACGCGCAGGCCGCGGTCTCCTCCCACAACGAGGTGCGCATGACCCCGCTGACGCTGCCCGGCCAGACGACTCTGGACGCCCGGGTGCTGGTGAACCCGTCCACGGCGACCTGGTCGTACTGGGACTACTGGGGCACCCAGGTCACCGGCTTCGACCTGATGGAACCCCACGCCGACCTGACGATCACCGCGGTGAGCCTGGTGGAGACGGCTCCGCCCGGCGCCCTGCGGCCCGCGCCGAGCTGGGCGGAGGTGGCTGACCGGGCCGTCGGCTCCCGCCTGCTGGAACACGCGGTCCAGACGTCCCGTACGGCCGTCCCGGAGAAGCTGATCGAGCGGGCCCGCGCGGTGGCGGCGGGCCTGGACCCGCACGAGACGGCGGCGGCGGTGTCGGACTTCGTCGCCGACCACGTCTCGTACATCCCCGGCTCCACCGGCGTGAACACCAGCGCGGCGGAGGCCTGGGAGCAGGGCGCGGGCGTCTGCCAGGACATCGCCCACCTCACGGCGGGGCTCCTGCGCGGCCTCGGGCTCCCGACCCGTTACGTCTCCGGCTACCTCCACCCCGAACGCGACGCCGAACTCCATCGCCCCGTCGAGGGCCAGAGTCACGCCTGGGTCGAGTACTGGGCCGGCGACTGGACCGGCTACGACCCCACCAACCGCACCCGCGCGAACGAGTCCCACGTCGTGGTCGGGCGCGGCCGCGACTACGACGACGTGACGCCGCACAAGGGGGTCTATCGGGGGGTGGCCGGGGGGCCGCCTGAAGTGACGGTGGAGTTCACGCGGGTGGCGTGAACGGGTTGCCTCCGGCGGTTGGGCGGTTGATTGTCTGCGCGACCAGCCACTGACGGCCCGCACTGTACGAACCGACCTGAGGGGCGCTTTTAGGGGCGCGGGGAACTGCGCACCCAGCCCCCCACCCACCCGCACCAAACAACCGCCCAACCGCCGGAGGCACCCCCGCCTACTTGATGCGGAGCTCCTCGCACTCCGCCTCGTACTCGGCCGTGCAGATCTCGTCGACCGTGTAGGTGCCGTCCCGGATGACCGTCTCCTTGATGCTTTCCTTGGTCAGGGCGGAGACCTGGAGGAGGTTGGCCGGAATGTTCTCGTTGGTCGGGCTGGTGATCTTGTCAGGGGTGAGGGAGTCGAACTCGATGCCGTAGCCGCGGACCCGGGCCACGGCGATCTCGGCGGCGGTCTCGGCTTCCTTGGGGTACGGCTTGTAGACGCTCATGAACTGGTCGCCGTCGAGGATGCGCTGCACCGCCTCCAGCTCCGCGTCCTGGCCCGTGACCGGCGGCAGGTCGGTGATGCCCGCGGCCTTCAGCGCGGCGATGACGCCGCCCGCCATGCCGTCGTTGGCCGAGTACACCCCGGCGATGTTCTCCGCGCCGATGGAGGAGATGGCCGCCATCATGTTGGCCCGGGCGTTCGACGGCTTCCAGTCCTTGGTGTCGTACCGCTTGGCGATGGTCACCTTGCCGGTGAGCTCGCCGAGGGCGCCCGCCTTGAACTGGGCGGCGTTCGGGTCGGTCAGCGCGCCGTTCATCATGACGATCTTCTGGGACTTGTCGCCGTCCAGCGCGTCGCTGAGGGCACGGCCCTGCACCTGGCCGACCAGCTCGTTGTCGAACGAGACGTACGCGTCGATCGGCCCCTCGGCCAGCCGGTCGTACGCGACGACGGGAATCCCCGCGTCCTTGGCCTTCTTCACACCGGCGGCGATGGTCTTCGAGTCCACCGCGTCCACGAGGATCACATCGACCTTGTCGTTCACCATCTGCGCGAACTGTGTGTTCTGCACGTCGGCGTCCTGCTCGGCGTTCGCGTAGACGACCTTGCCCTTGCCGTTGGTCAGGTCGTCGACCCTTTTCTTGATGATGGGGTAGTCGAACTTCTCGTAGCGGGAGTTCGTCTTCTCCGGCAGCAGCAGGCCCACCGTGATGTCGTCGCCCCTGGCCGGGGTCTCCTCCCCGCCTGCGTCGCCGCTCCCGTCGAGGACTCCGCACGCGGCGAGCGTGAGGGCCATGCTGGAAGCGGCGATGGTCAGGGCGGTACGACGCATACGGCTGTTCACTTCAGGTGCCTTCCGAACGAGGGCGCAAGAGATCGGGCCCAGTGTCCAAAAGCCAACGCGGGGGTTCCCGAGGCGTCAAGGAGTAACTGCTAACGAGATCGCAACAGAATTGTGTGGAGAGACCGGGGTGAAGTAGGGGGGATCTGTCGCACGGGGGTCCACAGCCTCGTCGTACGGCGGGCATGGAGGTGGGGCGGAAGGGGGCAGAACACCACTCCTGCGCCACAAACGGGCCGAGGCCGCCTGAGCCCACTCGCTCCTCGGCGCCCGCCCTTCTCAGTCCCGCCCTTCTCAGTCCCACCCTGCTCAGTCCTCGGATCAGCCCTCGGATCAGTCCTCGGATCAGTCCTCGGGTCAGTCCTCGGGTCAGTCCTCGGGGTCGTTCGGGAAGCGGTCGGGGAAGTGGAGGAGGCGGGCCGGGGGAACCGGGAAGTCCTCGCTGTCGGGATGCTGGCCGGGGCGGGCGGACGGGTCGTCGGGTCGGCCCGGGTCGGTCGCGCGGGCGTGTTCGTCCCAGCCCGCACGGAACCAGCTCAGCTGATGCCGTTGCAGCTCCTCCTCGGTGAGGATGCGGACGCCCTCCGGGCCGGCCGCCCGGACCTTCTCGCCGAGCCCGATGAGCAGTTCGCCCACCAGCCTGGAGACACGTTCCGCCTCGTCGCCCCGGCCTTCCGGATTCCCCATGCCGCGCTCCTTCGAGGCCCCGGCCCCTTCGCCGTCAGCCGCCCTCCGGCAGGAACTGCCGGGCCACCTTGGCGAACAGGTCCCGCAGTTCGGGCGGTACGCCCATGCGGCGAGCCGCCTCCTCGGGGCTCAGCCGAGGATCCTCGCCGGCCGTGGCGTGCTCAACGCCGGACAGCGGCAGGTCGTCCTCGGTGAGCCGGCCCGAGCGGATGAGCATCTCCCGCAACGGGACCCCGAGCACGGTCGCGATGCGCCGCATCGTCTCCAGGTCGGGCATGGACTGCCGCTGCAGCAGCCGGCTCACGGCGGCGCGGTGCACCCCGGCGTCGTCGGCGAGCTTCGAACGGCCGCCGCCGCGCGGGCTGTCGATGTCGTAGCCGCGGCCGCGCAGGAGTTCCTCGATCCAGCCGGCGAACTCCTCGAGCCCCGCCGCCCGGTAACTCTGGTCGATACGGGCCCCGGCCCGTGAGCTGGCACCCATGTGTCGGCTCTCCCCTCGTCGCCGGGACAGCGTACCGATCGCGCACGCACCAACATGTGTGCGCGCTCGCGCGTAACTGTGGAGATTCGGCAACGCAGGCCTTGTCAGAGGCAGTTCGCACACCGTCCGCAGTGCCGTCATCACATCACCCTTCACGGAGCGTAACCACTTGCGCACGCGCTCGCATCATGCAACTCTACTCGCTCGTTCGCGACCATCGAACACATGTTCCCATAGCTGGGGAGGCGTTGCACGTGTCCAGCAGGCCGATCGCATCCATCCACGTCATGAGCTGGGGATTTCCAAGGATGTGCGAGGAGCTCGACCACCCCGGGACTGCCGCCCGCACGGTATTGCGCGCCTGCAACCACGGCGGGGAGGTCACCTGATGAGTGACGACCGCCGCGCCGTCTGGATCGCCTCGCTCGTCCGCCGGTTCCCCGATCTCGTCGACGAACTGGTGCCCGCGGTCCGCGGAGGGGCGCGGGAGCGCCGTGGCGGCGGGCCCACGGGAGGTACGACCGCCCCGGTCCGCCTCTACGTCTCCGATGCCGTGCGCGACATCACCGACGGGGTCGTCGAACTGGAGGAGGCCGTACGGGAACGGCTCGGGCTGCAGCCGGTGCCCCCCGCCCCGGTACCGGTGCGCCTGCGCCGGATCGCGGGCCTGCTGGAGCGGATCGCCGCCGATCCGCTGCTTGCCGGGCACGTCGAGGACGAGACCCGGCGGATGGCCGCGCGCTGCGCCCGCGCGCTCGGCGACCCCGAGCAGTTCGTACGGCTGCCCGGCCGCTGCCCCGCCTGCGACTGCGTCTCACTGCGGGCGTTCCCGGAGCGGGCCGAGGTGCGGTGCGTCAATCCCGTATGCCGTCAGGTACAGGTACTGGAGACCGAGGACTCATGAACACCCCTTTGATCACTGCCGAGTTGGCCGCCGACGAGGCGGGCGTCACGCCCGCGACCATCCGCAAGTGGGTGCAGCGCGGCCATCTGCGGCCCGCCGACACCCGGGGCCGGCGCCGCCTCTTCCGCCTGGAGGACGTCTTCGCGGCCGAGCGCACGACCCACCGCGCCCGGCGCGACGGCCACTGAGCGCTGAGCCTGGGCGCTCAGGCTGAGCGCCGGGCCTGAGCGTCGAGCACTCCGCGGGCCATGCGGTGGCGAAAGTGCGGGCCGTCAGTGGCTGGGCGCGCAGTTCCCCGCGCCCCTTGAAAACGGTGCCTCACGCCGGTTCGTACGATGCGGGCCGTCAGTGGCTGGGCGCGCAGTTCCCCGCGCCCCTGACGGGGCGCGGCCGCGCCTCAAAAGGTCCCGCCGCACACAACCCCGCGCCCCTCAAGGGTCCCGCCGCACACAGCGGCGGGACCCCTTCTATGTGTCTGTCCGCTCGAATAGCCGCCTGGCATAAGCCTGTTGCATGTTCCCGGAAGCCGTGTCACATTGGATGCAGCGGCAGAGCTGCGCCCGCAGGACGGGCGGCGGACCTGCCGCTTTGTGTTGCCCGGAATCTCCGGGCCCGGCCCAAAACCCCGTCTCCCGAAGGGAGCGTCCATGTGGCCATCCTGACCTTCCCCGACGCCGAGCAGCTGGTCGTCGACTTTCTCAAGAACCGGGCCGAGCTGACCGGTGTCACCGTCGACAGCCGCCCGCCGGCCGGGTTCGACGGCACCCAGAAGGTCGTCCTCGTCTCCCACATGGGCGGCGCCTGGGTCGACGACCAGCATCTCGACCAGCCGCTGCTCGACCTGGAGGCGTACGGCCCGGACAAGCCCACGGCCCACACCGTGGCGCTGTCCGCCCGTGCCTGCGTCCTGGAGCTGGCCGACACCGTGTACGGCTCCGCGGCCGTCGTCGATGTCTCCGAGGCCGACGGGCCGCGCTGGCTGCCCGACTACACGCGCTCGGCGGCGAACCGCTACCGCTCCACTATCCGCCTGCTGCTGCGGCTCGGCTGAGCCGCCCGGAAGGGCGTCAAGTTCCTTACGTACTCAAGGAGTTCGCATGGCAACGAACAACGGCAAGGAAATCCGCGTCGCCGGCACCGGCCGCGTCCTGGTGTCCCCCGCCGGGACCACCGCGCCGGCCAAGTCCGACGACGCCTGGCCGGCCGGCTGGGTGGAGCTGGGGTACACCTCCGTCGACGGCATCAAGCTCAACAAGAAGGACAAGATCGACCCGGTCGACACCTGGCAGTCGGCGAGCCCGGGCCGCTTCATCTACTCCGACCGCGACCTGACCGTGAAGTTCCAGCTGCTCCAGATGAACAAGAGCACGATGTCCTTCTTCATGGGCATCCCGGCCACGAGCATCACCCAGACCTCCGTGGGCGGCACGGCCGTGGCGGACACGTACGAGTTCCTGATCCCGAGCACTCCGCTGAAGGACGAGCGGGCGCTCGGCATCGAGTTCACCGACGGTACGGACGCCGTGTACCGCTTCATCCTGCCGCGCGGACAGGTCACCGAGACCGAGGAGCTGGGCTTCACGCGGACCGGGTCCGTGAAGCTGGGCGTCACCTTCACCGCGCTGGAGGCGGAGTCCGCCAACCGCGAACTGGCCAAGTGGATCATGAAGGACAAGGCGTACGCCGCCCTGTGACGGACCTTCTGATCCACCTTCCGTGACAGCCCGGTCGGGCTCGTCACCCGGGGCGGCGGGCTCCCCCACCCGCCGCCCCGGCCCTCAATCCCGTACAGCCACACCCGTACAGCCGCAAGGGAGTTCACCCATGGCCGGATTCAACGTCAACGCGGCCCGCGCCCAGCGCCTGGAGGCGCTCGGCCGGAACTGGACCTTCGAACTCGACGACGACAGCTTCGAGCTGCCGACCGAGCTCACCCGTACGACCGCGCGCAAGCTGCGCGACCTCGACGACAACGACGTCGACGGGCTGCTCCGACTCCTCCTCGGAGAGGGGCAGTTCGCCCGGTTCGAGGAGCACAACGTCACCATGCAGGACATCGCCGCCATCCTGGAGGCCTACGGCAAGGAGACGGGGCTGGGCCTGGGGGAAGACTGAGCCTCGGTGAGCTCGTCGAAGAGCACGCCGAGGCCCTGGAGGCGGACCTGCTCCGCCACTACGGGGCCGACCTGCTGGACTGGCACCGGGGGCGGCTGTCCTCGCGGCGGCTCGCGGTGCTCGTCCGGCATCTGCCCCGCGACAGCGCCCTGCTGAGGGAACTCCACGGCGAGGCCGCCGAGTGGACGGCGACGGACTACCTCCTCGCCACCGTCGTCGACCAACTCGCCGAGGCCAACTGGATGTTCGCGACGGTCAACCGCGACGAGGACAGCGAACCGCTGGACTACCCGCAGCAGGTCCCCCGGCCCGGAGGCTCCCCCCTCCCGCCGGCTCAGGAACCGAGCGGGGACACGACCGAGGCCGGGCGGCCCAGTCTGTCGGAACTGGTGGACTTCTTCTCCTGACCTGGGATTCTCCGGAGCTGAGATTCTCCGGACCTGAGATTCTCCGGACCTGAGATTCTCCGGACCTGAGATTCTCCGGACGCGTGGACACGAAATCCGTCAGATAGAGATCTGAGCAGCGGCGGTAAGCAGCAGGAGGATTCCGGAAGTCGCGCCGATCACCAAGGGCACCACACCGCGGCCGAGTTCCTTCGCCATCACGGCTCCCCGCGGGTCCTTCGGGTCGTATATCACGTCGACCTTTTCGCCCACGGCGGCGGGCGGGAATTTGTAGCCCTGGGTCTCGCAGGTGTACACAGCCCCCTCCGCGACGAAACGGAGCTGAAGACGAACATGGCCTTCCGCGTTGCGTCCGTGATTGACGCACTCAGCCTGGACGACCACGCCCCGGCGCCTGAGATTTCCGTCACGCCAGATGAAGAGCAGGGATCCGAGCAGTAAGGGAATTCCCAGAATCAGCACGCCCAGCGAATAGTCACGCAGCGCCTCAAACACGCCCCCCACTCCCATCCCTCAAGCAACACACAGGCTCTTCGAACCCTAGCGGCCCACCGTCGGACTGCCTAGGGAGCAGCCATCGGCACGGCGGCCCTCCATCTTCGACACAACCCGGGGAGAAACGGTGAGCCCGAGAACAACCGACGAAATCTACCAAAAAGTATCCGAAGTAAAGACGCTACTGGCAGACAAACAGAGCGCTTGCCTGACGAAGGCGCACTTCGACGCAGCCATCGACAAGCTCTCGAAGCCGACGCCGGCGGCCCCCGCGTCGAGCAGCCCCGGGGTCGCCGAGCAACTCGCCCCGCTGACCGGAGCCCCTGAAATCATCACCAACTTCATGAAGAAGGAATGGATTCCGCTCGGGATCGCGGCGATCGGCGTTCTGGGGATCAAATTCCTCAACTGGGATGTACTCGGAAAGAATCTGCTCAGGGGTATTCGGCTGGAGCTGAAGCCCGAAAAATTCGGCGGAATCGGCCGGATCCCACGCGCCCAGCCCACCCCTCAGGTTCCGGTCACCAGCATCGACGTCGACCGCCTCAAGGGCATGCGCAGCGCCTCCATCGCGCTGTCCCGCTCGCTGAGCGATCTCACCAAAGAAGCGGGCAATGCCGCACGGCAGATCGCCTGACCCAACAGGGAGTTCCCATGTCACTCGCGCGTAGTTCGGCCACCGCCGCCGCAGCGCTCTCGCGGCTGCGCGGCGCGGTCTCCCAGGCATCGTCCTCCGTACGGCAGTTGCGCACCGCGGCCGGCGGTGCCAATCCCGCACTGGACAAGATCCGCGGTGGCTCCGACAAGCTCAACACCTCGCTGGGCCGGCTGAGGACGGCTGCCTCGCAGAGCGGCAGCGGCCTCACGAAGATCGGTTCCGCGGCCCGGGGCGCCGACGGCTCCCTCAACAAGTCCAGGTCCGCCACCGACAAGTTCAGGACCTCCCTCGACCGCCTGAAATCCTCCGCCGACAAGACGAAGAACGCCCTGCGGGACGTCAAGCGGCAGGCCGACGCCGTGGAGAAGTCCGTCGGCCAGGCCGGCAAGAACGCCGACAGGGGCGGGAAGTCCATGGGCAGCCTCGGGAAGGGGCTCAAGGGGGCGTCCACCGCGCAGAAGGGGCTCAATCTCGCCATGCGCGCCAACCCGTTCGGGTTGATCATGACGCTGCTCGCCCCGCTCATCACCCAGTTCGTCAACATGGACAAGGTCGCCGCCGCGGTCCGCAAGGGCCTCAGCGCCGCCTGGAGTCACATCAAGAGCTCCTCGCAGTCCGCGGCACCGGCGACGTCGTAATCCTCGGCCAGTCCGTCGTCCACTCTTCAAGGGCGTCGTCAACGGGTTTCTGACGCCCAGCCGCATGCTCATCCGCGGGCTCAACGTGCTCATCGGCGGGCTCAACCGCGTCAAGTTCAAAGTCCCGGACTGGGTGCCGGTCATCGGTGGCAGGGGGTTCGCCTTCAACCTGCCCACCCTCCCCGTGCCGCAGCTCGCGAAGGGCGGCATCGTGCGGGCCCGCACCGGCGGCACGCTCGCCCTCGTCGGTGAGGGCGGCGAGCCCGAGGCCGTCATCCCGCTCTCCAAGCTGGAGCGGATGCTCGGCTCCGGCGGCGGCATGCGCCGGCTCGCCGCGGCCGTGGAGGCGCTTGCCGAGCGGCCCGTCCAGATCGACGTGGACTCCCAGACCATCGCGCGCGCCGTCCTCCTCGGACAGCGCAAGCTCGCCCGGAGGTGAGGCAGGGACATGGCCAGGAATCTCTGGATCGGCAAGCCCGGACTGCTGCGTGAAATCGACCAGGCCGCCAAGAGCTGGGACCGCACGGCCGAGTTGAACGTCACCGAGTTCAAGTCCCTCGAAGGGCGGATCACCACCATCGCGCCACCTCGTACGGTCCGTCGGCTCAAGCTCTCCTGGGACTGGCTCGAGCCCGGCGACGCCCAGCATCTGTCCCGGCTCGCCCGTCGCGTCAACGGCCCTGGTCTGCAGGGCAGTTCGCAGCCGTCGTACGGGCCGCTCGCGGTGCTCGACCCGGCCTCCGTCAACCTGCTGGGCCCGTACCAGGCCGCCGCCCAGAGCGCCGAACCCGGCGGCGGCGACAAC
Source organism: Streptomyces sp. 2A115 (assembly GCF_052245575.1). NCBI lineage: Bacteria > Bacillati > Actinomycetota > Actinomycetes > Kitasatosporales > Streptomycetaceae > Streptomyces > Streptomyces sp. 2A115. Next base: position 15,644 of record NZ_JBQQCG010000039.1, read on the forward strand.
TGGTTCACCGTGACCGGCACCCTGGGCGTCCTCCCCCACACCGGTGACACCGTCGTCGGCGGCTTCGAGGAGACCACTCGGATCGGCTGGAAGCACGGCATGTGGACCGGCTGGCCCGTGGCGCCCGGTATGCGGGTGTCCTGGCTGGTGCCGCCCGACTGGGACCCGGCACTCGCCATCGCCCAGCTGGACTGGAAGCGCGCCGACGGAACGTATCTGAGCACCACGGCCGCGACCGGGCCGAGCGTCACCGGCACTGCTCCCGCCGAGGCCGCCTTCGTCACTCCGGTCGGCGGGCCGGGCGAGACCGTGATCGCCGGGCTGGCCGGTGCCTGCCTGACGATCGACGCGGCCCCCGTCGCCCACGCGCTCGGCGACGGCTGCCCGGCCATGACCGTGACCGCGTACAGCGACGCCCCGGCGGCCCGGCTGCCGTACCGGAACATCAGCATCGACCTGGTGGAGGTGTAGAACGTGCAGGATTCCGACGAAGTGCTCGGCGCCGCCCTCACCGCCCCCGACCGGATCCCGGCCCACGCCACCCGGCTCGGCGGCCGTGAGCTGGGCGGGCAGGTGCAGTCCTGGAAGGTGGAGCGGGCCTACAGCACCGATCTGCCCGAGGCCATGCGTGCCTTCTCCGGAAGCGCGTCGGCCCAGCTGGAACTGTCGCTCGGCGGCACCGACGTCCCCGCGCCCCGGCTGTACTCGCCCTGGGCGGGCCGCGGCACCGGCGACGTCGTACGCCCCGGCCAGTCCGTCGTCCACGAGGCGGGGGCGAACGGCCGTACGGTCCCCGCCTTCCGCGGCACCGTCCGGTCCCGTACGGCCGCGTCCGGCAGTGACACCGTCACCGTCCAGGCGCTGGACGGCGCGGAACGGCTGCGTGGACCGGCGGAGCTGCCACGCCCCTACCACGGGCTGCGCCACGGCCAGCCCGTGGCGACCGCGACCTGGTGCGTGGACGAACTCCTGCGCCGGGGCGGCATCCACAGCTGTCCACCGCCCCGGGCACCGGCCGTGGCCGAAGACCCCGCCAAGCCGTTCACCGTGCTCTACGCCTCGCTGCACGGCGGCTTCAACGCCTCGTACGGGCAGCCCGAGACGCTGCCGGCCCCGGCGTCGCACTCCTGGATCCGGGACGGAGCGCCGTTCGAGACGGCGCTGATGCCGAAGGCGGCCGGGCTCGCGGTGTCCTGGATGCCGCGGTCCCGCTTCGTCGTCGCCGGGAAGGTGTTCCAGGCCGAGCTGCATGTGAACACCGCCCTCTCGGTGGGCAGCGAACTGGAGCTCAAGCTGGTCTTCGACCGCAGCGCGGGCGCGTTCGGGAACTACGCGCTGAACGTGTACTTCGCGACCGGCGTCGTGAAGATCACCTCGGGCACGGTCGACGGCGGTGGCACCGTCGCCAGCTGGACGATTCCCAAGCTCGCCTCCCTCAAAGGGGTGTGGCATCTCGGGTTCACCGTGGACACCCGGGCGGGAACCACCGGCGGGAACACCCCGGCGACCGTGTATCCGCGGCTCACCGCACCCGACGGGGAGTACGTCATCCCGCCGACCGCGCCCTACACCTTCACCGAGGCGTCGGCTCTCCAGCCCCCTTCCGAGCTGTTCCAGGTCAATCTGAAGACGGACGTGGCCGTCGAGTGCCTCCAGGTCACCGACCGCTCCTGGCCCGACCTCGACTCGTACACCGCCGACGAGTGGGAGCAGAAGGGCCGTTGGGCCAAGGGCGCGGTGCTCGACGACTCGACGGTGCCGCTGTACGACGTGCCGAAGGTCTCCGGCTCCCAGTGGGACGCCATCACCGAGATCGCCCGCGCCACCCTCTCCACCGCCGAGTTCGACGAGCGGGGCGTCTTCCACTGGCGCGGGCCCGGCCGGTTCCAGTCGGTGCCGGCCCGGCCCGACCTCACTGTGACCACCCGGCGCGACATCGCCGCACTCACCGTCTCCGAGGAGATCGACGCCTGCCGCAACTACTGCGAACAGCCCTACCAGGACTGGACGGGCATCAGCCACACCTTCTCCGACACGGTCACCGACACCGCCGTACGGGAGATCAAGCCGGGCACCTCGGTGGAGGTCGCCTACGCCATCGCGGAGGACGAGCTCGACATCGGGCCGCTCCAGATCGAGGACGACGTGGCGCCCACCGGCGGCCACCGGGTCCGCTTCGGCAGCGCGGCGACCGGCGGCACCTCGGTCAAGGGCAGGGTGACGGTCGGCGCGCGGCGCGACGGCCCGAACTACATCGTCCGCTTCACCAACCACGGTACGGCGAGCGCCTGGACGGTCACCAAGGACGGCAAGCCGTCCGTGCAGCTCGTGCCGCAGAAGCGGACGGGCGACCCCAGACAGCGCTCGTACGCCTGGTACAACACCACCAGCCAGTTCCACTACGGCAAGCAGGTCTACCAGGCGGCCGCGTCCGAGTGGGTGCAGCAGCGGCAGGTCGCCTCGGACCTGTCGTACGCCATGCTCAACGCCGGCCGCTATCCGGTGCCGGTCCTCGGCGACGTGGAGGTGCTGCACGACCCGCGCATCCAACTCGGCGATGTCGTACGGGTGGTGGACACCAGCGGTGCCGCGCTCGACACGCTCGCCTGGGTCGTCGGAATCCGCACCACCTGCGCGTCCGGCGCCGCCCCGCAGCAGACCCTGACCCTGCGCGGCACCTCCTACAACGGCGTCCCGGCCGACTCCGGGCTCAGCCCGGACCCACCGGTCGATCCGGAGTACGGCACCCAGCGCACGTACTCCCTGATCGACGCGCAGAACGCGACGCTCGACGCCCTGACCACCAGCGCGATCACCTATCGCGAGCTGCTCAAGGCACCGGGAGGTGCGGCATGAGCGAACTGCCTCCGGAGGGCGCGCCGTTGGATCCCGCCGAGTCGGACCCCACCGAGTCGGACCCCACCGAGTACGACGGGAACGTGGCCCATCCCGTCCCGATCGACAGCCCCACCACACGGGACGGCGACGGCGGCACACCGGCCGACTCGCTTCCGCCCGTCCTCGGCGGCTGACCGCGCACCTCGTCTCCCGTCTCGCATCTCCCACGAGCTCCAGGAGGAAGCCGTCATGGCCCTGCTCACTCCGCTCGGCAGTCTCCCCTACCCACAGCCGGCCGACGCCGCGAACATCCCCGTGCACATCCAGTCGCTCGCCGAGGCGGTCGACGGCCGCACCGTGCTGCGGTTCGCCGACAGCGTCGCGCGTGACGCCAAGGTGACGGCCCCGGTGGCGGGCATGCTCTGCTGGCTCAGCACACCGAAGCAGTACTGGTACCACACCGGCAGCGTCTGGACCCAGCTGGCGCCCGCCCCGGTCCACAAGGCGAACTCGACGGGCGGCACCACTGCCTCGACGACGTTCGTGGAGACGCTCACCGGTTCCACCGGCGACCCGACCGTCGCCACCTTCACGGCGCCGGCCTCCGGCTCGGTACTCGTCTCGCTGGGCTCGCGCATCAGCAACAGCGCCACCGGTACGTGCTTCATGTCGGCGTACGTCCGGCTGAGTTCGAGTTCGACGGTGGTGCTGGCCGCCGGGGACGGCCGCTCGGCGATCTCCACGGGCACCGGCCAGATCTCGGCGAGCACCCAGTACCTGGTCAGCGGCCTCACCCCGAACAGTGTGTACACGGCGAGCGCCGCCTACAGGTGCACCGCCGGAACCGCCACGTTCGCCTTCCGGTTCATCACCGTCACCCCCGTGAGCTGAGGACGCCATGGCCACACCGCTGACCGCCGACGCCCTCGCCCGCGCCCTGCGCGGCGAGGGCGTCGCCCTTTCGGAACACACCAACTGGCGTACCCACAACCGCAATCACAAGGGCCCCTGGGGTCCTGTCCACGGCGTCATGCTGCACCACACCGCGGGCACCGACAGCCTCCGCCTGTGCCGCGCCGGCACCGCGGCGCTGCCGGGTCCGCTGTGCACCGGCCTGATCACGAAGGACGGCACGCTCCACCTGCTCGGCAACGGCCGTACGAACCACGCGGGTTCGGGATCGGCGGCGGTACTCGAAGCGGTACGGGCCGAGCGACCTCTGCCTGCCCCCGGCCCGGACGCCGTCGACGGCAACGCCCGCTTCTACGGTTTCGAGATCGAGAACCTCGGCAACGGCCGCGACCCGTACCCCGCAGCCCAACTCGCCACAGCGGAACGGTTGTCGACGGCTATCTGCCGCGCCCACGGCTGGTCAGCGGCGAGCGTGATCGCCCACAAGGAGTGGACGCGGCGAAAGATCGACCCGTCGTTCCCGATGCTGGTGATACGCGCACGGATCGCGGCACGGCTGGACAGCGGCCCCAAGCCGCCGCCCCCCGCTCCTGTCCCGGCCCCTGTGGCGTACGAACCCTTCCCGGGCGCCGCGTTCTTCGTACCGGGCCGCCGCAGCGAGCTGATCACAGCCGTCGGCAGGCGCCTGGTCGCCGAGGGCTGCGGCCGGTACGCGACCGGCCCCGGCCCCGTCTGGACGGGCGCCGACGTCCTCTCGTACGCGGCCTGGCAGCGCAAGCTCGGCTATGTGGGCGCGGCGGCGGACGGCATCCCGGGCCGGATCAGCTGGGACAAGCTGCGCGTGCCGCGCGGGTGACGAGCAGCTGAGGAGCGAGGAGCACCGAGAAGCAAGGGGAAGCCCCGAAGAGCGCGAGAAACACGAGGAGCACAAGGAGCACGACGATGACCGATGCCACGCGCAGAACCCTGCGTACGACCTTCCAGACCCTGTTCTCCCTGTTCTCCCTGTTCTCCCTGTTCTCTCTGTTCGCCCTGATCGCCGGGGGGCCGATGGTGGCGGACGATCGCCTGGAGGTACCCGATGACGGCGACTGAGGCGGAGGCCGTCGCGCTGGAACTGGAACGCCTGCGCCGCTCGGTCGACGTCGGCTTCGCCACCACCCGCGGTGACCTCGCCCTGCTCCTCCAACGCGCCGACCAGACCGACAAGACCCTCGACGAACACGAGTCCCGAATCGAGGCCCTGGAACGCACCCGCTGGCCGCTCCCCTCCCTGGCGGCGGCCACGTCGTGCACGGCACTGGCCCTGACGATCTGGCAGTCGATGGGCCGGTAGCCCAGCCCTGCGGGAGCGCTGCAACCGCGAGCCAGCCGAGCCGGAGATGTGTGGCTGCCGTGGGGGGCCGTCCACCACGTAAGGGGCACGGGGGCTCAGGTGGCAAAACCTGAGCATCCCGGGCCCCTCTCACGTGCACGCGTCAGTCCGTGTCAATCCGAGTCAGTCCGACGACTGCTGCCGCTTGGGCCGCCACACCACCAGCGCGCTCGTCTGCTGAACCTCCTGGTACGGCACCAGGTCCCGGCGGTACGAGGCGTGGACCGCCGCCTCGCGTTGCTGCATCGCCAGCGCCGCGCCGTCCAGGGCCGACTCCAGTTCCGCGACGCGGGACTGGAGTGCGGCGACCTGGTTCTCCAACTCGATGATGCGCTTGATGCCGGCGAGGTTGATGCCCTCGTCCTGCGACAGCTGCTGGACGGTGCGCAGCAACTCGATGTCACGGGCCGAGTAGCGGCGGCCGCGGCCGGCCGTGCGGTCGGGGGAGACCAGGCCGAGGCGGTCGTACTGGCGCAGGGTCTGCGGATGCAGGCCGGAGAGCTGGGCGGCCACCGAGATGACGTACACCGGTGTTTCTTCCGTCAGCTCATAAGCCCTACCGGTGAATGAGTTCTGCCGACGGCGTCCGGTTGCGTCCATGGTGTCCTCATGCTCCCTTCGCGGCCTGGAACAGCTCCGCCCGCGGATCCTCCTCCGCGGTCGCCTCGCGATACGCCTCCAGCGCGTCGCGAGCCTTGCCCGTCAGATCCGCGGGGACGACGACCTCGACGGTGACCAGCAGGTCTCCGCGCGTCCCGTCCTTGCGGACCGCGCCCTTGCCGCGGGCGCGCATGGTACGGCCGTTGGGCGTGCCCGGCGGCAGTTTCAGGGTGACCGGAGGTCCCCCGAGCGTGGGTACGCGGACCTCGCCGCCGAGTGCCGCCTCCGCGAAGGTGACGGGCACGGTGACGGTCAGGTTGTCGCCCTTGCGGCCGAAGACCGGGTGCGCGTCCACGTGGACGGTGACGTACAGGTCGCCCGCGGGACCGCCCCGTTCGCCGGGTGCGCCCTTGCCGCGGAGGCGGATGCGCTGGCTGTCACTGACCCCCGCGGGGATACGGACCTGCATGGTCCGGGACGACTTGGCGCGCCCCGAGCCGCTGCAGACCATGCACGGGTGCTCCGCGATCAGGCCGCGGCCCTTGCAGTCCGGGCAGGGGTCGGTCAGCGAGAACCCGCCACCCGAGCCGCGCGCCACCTGACCGGTGCCGACGCAGGTCGGGCACACGCGCGGTGTGCCGTTCTTGTCGCCGGTGCCCGAACAGGCCTTGCAGGGCGCCTGCGAGGTCATGCGGAGCGGAACCGTCGCGCCGTCCACGGCCTCCGTGAAGCTCAGCGTGACCTCGGTGTCGATGTCCTGGCCGCGCTTGGGCTGCGTACGCGTGCCGGTGCCCGGGCCCGCGCCGCCGCGGTTGAACAGGCCCCCGAAGACGTCACCGATCCCGCCGCCGAAGCCGCCCCCCGCCTGTCCTCCGCCCTGGGGGGCGCCTCCGAAGAGGTCCCCCAGGTCGAAGTTGAAGGAGCCGCCGCCGGCGCCGGGTCCGGGCCGGAACCCGCCGTTGCCGAAGAGGGCGCGTGCCTCGTCGTACTCCTTGCGCTTCTTGGGGTCGCCGAGGATGTCGTTCGCCTCGGAGACCTCCTTGAAGCGCTCCTCGGCCTTGGCGTTGCCCTTGTTGGCGTCCGGGTGGAACTCGCGCGCGAGCTTCCGGTACGCCTTCTTGATCTCGGCCTCGGTGGCGTCCTTGGGGACGCCGAGGACCTTGTAGTAGTCCTTCTCGATGAAGTCCTTGGTGCTCATCCTCGACGTCCCTCCTTCCGTACGTCCCTACGTACGCGCCGTACAGCCCCGCATACAGGTTCGCGTACGTCCTTTTTCACGTCAGCCCTCTTCCGGGCCACCGTTCTCCTTGTCGTCGGCCGCCGTTGTCGCCGTGTCCGCCTCGTCGGCCTTGACGGTCTGCGCGCCCGGCTGCGGCTCGGCCACCGCCACCCGCGCGGGGCGGATGGTGCGCTCGCCGAACCGATACCCCGGCTGCAGAATCGCCACGCACGTCGTCTCCGTGACGTCCGGCGCGTACGAGTGCATCAGGGCCTCGTGGATCGTCGGGTCGAAGGGCTCGCCCTCCTTGCCGAACTGCTGCAGGCCCATCTTGGCCGCGACGGTCTCCAGCGACTCGGCGACGGACTTGAATCCGCCGAGCAGTTCGCCGTGTTCCCGCGCGCGGCCGATGTCGTCGAGCACGGGCAGGAGCTCGGTCAGGAGGTTCGCGATGGCGATCTCCTTGACCGCGATCCGGTCGCGCTCGACCCGGCGGCGGTAGTTCTGGTACTCGGCCTGGAGCCGCTGGAGGTCCATCGTGCGCTCACCGAGCGCCGTACGGACCTGGTCCAGCTGGGCCGTCAGTCCTGCGGTCTGCGCTGCTGCTGCCGCGTCCCCGGCCCGGGCGGCCCCCTCCTCGGCGGAGGGGGCGGCCTTGGGCTCGGCGTCTTCAGGGGTGGCGCCGGAGGGGACGTCGGGCTGCTGCGGCTGAGCGGCCTGCTGCGGCTGCTGCTCGTCGAAGCCCGGGGTCTCCTCCGTCACGCGGCACCATCCTTCCGGTCACGCTCGTCGTCGACGATCTCGGCGTCGACCACGTCATCGTCGGACGCGCCGCCGGCCTTGGCGCCCGCGTCCGCGTCGGGACCCGGGGCGTCGGCGCCGCCCGCGGCACCCTGTCCGGCCTGGGCGTCGGCGTACATCGCCTGGCCGAGCTTCTGCGAGACGGCGGCGACCTTCTCGGTGGCCGTACGGATCTCGGCGGTGTCCTCACCCTTGAGCGCGGCCTTCAGTTCCTCGACGCTCGTCTCGACCTCGGTCTTGACGTCGCCGGGGACCTTGTCCTCGTTGTCCTTGAGGAACTTCTCCGTCTGGTAGACGAGCTGCTCGCCCTGGTTGCGGCTCTCGGCGGCCTCGCGGCGCTTGTGGTCCTCGTCCGCGTACTGCTCGGCCTCCTGGCGCATGCGGTCGACCTCGTCCTTCGGCAGCGAGGAGCCGCCGGTGACGGTCATCTTCTGCTCCTTGCCCGTGCCGAGGTCCTTCGCGGTCACGTGCATGATGCCGTTGGCGTCGATGTCGAAGGCGACCTCGATCTGCGGGACACCGCGCGGGGCGGGCGGCAGACCGGTCAGCTCGAACATTCCGAGCTTCTTGTTGTACGCCGCGATCTCGCGCTCGCCCTGGTAGACCTGGATCTGGACGGACGGCTGGTTGTCCTCGGCGGTGGTGAAGATCTCGGACCGCTTGGTCGGGATCGTCGTGTTCCGCTCGATGAGCTTCGTCATGATCCCTCCCTTGGTCTCGATACCGAGGGACAACGGGGTCACGTCGAGGAGCAGGACGTCCTTGACCTCGCCCTTGAGGACACCGGCCTGGAGTGCGGCGCCGATGGCGACGACCTCGTCCGGGTTCACACCCTTGTTGGCGTCCTGACCGCCGGTCAGCTCCTTGACGAGCTCGGCGACGGCGGGCATACGGGTGGAGCCACCGACGAGAACGACGTGGTCGATCTCGGAGAGGTTGATGCCCGCGTCCTTGATGACGTTGTGGAACGGCGTCTTGCAGCGCTCCAGCAGGTCCGCGGTCAGCTGCTGGAACTGGGCGCGCGTGAGCTTCTCGTCCAGGTGCAGCGGGCCCTCGGCGGACGCGGTGATGTAGGGCAGGTTGATCGAGGTCTCGGTGGACGAGGACAGCTCGATCTTGGCCTTCTCGGCGGCCTCGCGAAGACGCTGGAGCGCCATCTTGTCCTTGCCGAGATCCACGCCGTGGCCGCTGTTGAACTGCTTCACCAGGTAGTCGACGACGCGCTGGTCCCAGTCGTCACCACCGAGGTGGTTGTCGCCGTTGGTGGCCTTCACCTCGACGACGCCGTCGCCGATCTCGAGCAGCGAGACGTCGAACGTGCCGCCACCGAGGTCGAAGACGAGAATGGTCTGGTCGTCCTTGTCGAGACCGTAGGCCAGGGCGGCGGCCGTCGGCTCGTTGACAATCCGCAGGACGTTCAGACCCGCGATCTCGCCGGCTTCCTTCGTCGCCTGACGCTCGGAGTCGTTGAAGTACGCCGGGACGGTGATGACCGCGTCGGTCACCTTCTCGCCGAGGTACGCCTCCGCGTCCCGCTTCAGCTTCTGCAGGATGAAGGCGGAGATCTGCTGCGGGTTGAAGGGCTTCCCGTCCAGCTCGATCTTCCAGTCAGTACCCATGTGACGCTTCACGGACCTGATGGTCCGGTCCACATTGGTGACCGCCTGGCGCTTCGCGACCTCTCCGACGAGCACCTCACCGTTCTTGGCGAAGGCGACGACGGACGGCGTGGTCCTGGCGCCCTCGGCGTTGGTGATGACGGTGGGCTCACCGCCCTCCAGAACGCTGACGACGGAGTTAGTCGTGCCCAGGTCGATGCCGACCGCACGTGCCATTTCAATTCCTCCAGCAATGACTTGAGTGGAACGGACTCAAGTGTGCACGACGCTCGCCGCTGGGTCAACAGAGCTGAGTCGGGGTGGCTCAACTCTTATCTCGCCCTTACGCGCAATTAGGCTTTGACCTGCGGGGTTGACTGTCGGGCGCGGGCCACGGGGGGCTGGTCGCGCCCACGCGGCGGAGCCGCATATGTCACAGCCTCGCGCCCCTTGCGGGGCACGCCTCAGGCAAGCCTCAGCGACGCAGATCACCGCACCCCTGGCTACAGTGCGGCAGTAGAAGTGGGTAGTCTCAGAGGACTGCATAAGTTACCGCTTAGTAATGAGCTTCGAGAGGTCGTGGAGGCCGCTCGGAGGAACCCTCGCAGGCCCGAGGAGCCCCAAAATGCAACTCGCCGCGATCATCGTGTCGCTGGTTCTGACCGTGGTCGGCGTCGCGCTGCTCGCACGCGCCATCGGCCAGTTCGTCCGGTACTTCAAGCTCGGCCAGCCCGCACCCGCAGGGAGCCGTATCGACAACCCCTACCAGCGCAGTGTGACGCTGGTGCGGGAGTTCCTCGGCCACACGCGGATGAACCGATGGGGCGTCGTCGGCTTCGCCCACTGGTTCGTGGCGGTCGGCTTCCTGACGCTTCCGCCGACCCTCGTGCAGGCGTTCGGCCAGCTCTTCCAGGCCGACTGGCTGTTGCCGGTCATCGGCGACTTCCTGCCGTTCGAGATGTACACCGAGTTCATCGGCGTGATGACCGTCCTGGGCATCGCCGTGCTCATGGTGATCCGCCTGCTGAGCCTGCCCTCACGGGCGGGCCGCAAGTCCCGGTTCACGGGGTCCAAGGCCGGCCAGGCGTACTTCGTCGAGTACGTCATCCTCACCATCGGCCTGGCGATCTACACCCTGCGCGGCCTGGAGGGCGCGCTGCACCACGTGGAGGGCTACGAGGCCGGGTACTTCGCCTCGTACCCGCTGGTCCTCGCCTTCGACGGGCTGAGCGTCTCCGCGCTGCAGAACCTGGTCTACTTCACCGCGATGGTGAAGATCAGCGTCTCGTTCATCTGGATGATCGTGGTCTCGCTGAACACCAACATGGGTGTGGCCTGGCACCGCTTCCTGGCCTTCCCGAACATCTGGTTCAAGCGCAACGCCGACGGCTCGACCGCGCTCGGCGCGCTGCTGCCGATGACCTCCGGCGGCAAGGAGATCGACTTCACCGACCCCGGTGACGACGACGTCTTCGGTGTCAGTCAGGTCGAGCAGTTCTCCTGGAAGGGCCTGCTGGACTTCTCCACCTGCACCGAGTGCGGGCGTTGCCAGTCGCAGTGCCCCGCCTGGAACACCGGGAAGCCGCTCTCCCCGAAGCTGCTGATCATGTCGCTGCGCGACCACGCGCACGCCAAGGCCCCGTATCTGCTGGCCGGTGGCGGCAAGGACATGGAGGGCAACGAGAAGGCCACCAAGGAACAGCTGGCCGACGTGCCCGCCGCCGCGCTCGCCGAGGCCGAGCGGCCGCTGATCGGCACCCTCGAAGAGAACGGCGTCATCGACCCCGACGTCCTGTGGTCCTGCACCACCTGCGGTGCCTGCGTCGAGCAGTGCCCCGTCGACATCGAGCACGTCGACCACATCGTCGACATGCGCCGCTACCAGGTGATGATCGAGTCCGCCTTCCCGAGCGAGGCCGGCACGATGCTCAAGAACCTGGAGAAGAAGGGCAACCCCTGGGGGCTGGCAAAGAAGCAGCGCCTGGAGTGGACGAAGGAGGTCGACTTCGAGGTCCCGGTCGTCGGCAAGGACATCGAGGACCTGAGCGAGGTCGACTACCTGTACTGGGTCGGGTGCGCCGGTGCTCTCGAGGACCGCGCCAAGAAGACCACCAAGGCCTTCGCCGAGCTGCTCCACATCGCGGGCGTCAAGTTCGCGATCATGGGCGGCGACGAGAAGTGCACCGGTGACTCCGCCCGACGGCTGGGCAACGAGCCCCTCTTCCAGGAGCTCGGTATGGAGAACGTCGCCTCCTTGAACATGGCCTTCGGCGAGTCCCTCAACGAGGAGGGAGAGGTGGACGAGTCGACCAAGAAGCCGAAGTCCGCCAAGAAGATCGTCTCCACCTGCCCGCACTGCTTCAACACCATCGCCAACGAGTATCCGCAGCTCGGCGGCGACTACGAGGTCATCCACCACACCCAGCTGCTCCAGCACCTCATCGACGAGGGCAAGCTGCTGCCGGTAACGCCGGTCGAGGGCCTCATCACCTACCACGACCCCTGCTACCTGGGCCGTCACAACAAGGTCTACACGCCCCCGCGCGAGATCATGTCGGCCGTCCCGGGCCTGCGTCAGCAGGAGATGCACCGCCACAAGGAGCGCGGCTTCTGCTGCGGCGCCGGTGGTGCGCGGATGTGGATGGAGGAGCGGATCGGCAAGCGAGTCAACAACGAGCGTGTGGACGAGGCCCTCAGCCTCAACCCGGACATCGTCTCGACCGCCTGCCCGTTCTGCCTCGTCATGCTGACCGACTCGGTCAACGGCAAGAAGAACGATGGCAAGGCCAAGGAGTCCATCCAGGTCGTCGACGTCGCCCAGTTGCTGCTCGACTCCGTCAGGACGCCGGTCGACGACGAGCCCCCGGCGGGCGAGACCGAGTCGGAGAGCGAGCCGGAGCCTCAGCCGGTGAAGTAGGGCGACGCCACCCAGGCAGCCAGGCAGCCAGCACCCCATGCCCTCACCGGGCATGGGGTGCTGTCGTTCCTGATGGTCATTTGTTGTCGTTCGGGCCTCGGTGGGGAGCCATGTGTGGCTGGGGCGCAGATGATCGGCCGTTCTGGTTACTGACGGGTGACTTATGGCTCCGCGACGCGCATCATGTGCAGAATTGTTGTCTCACGATGCGCTCGGGGTTGACGTGACCAAGGGGAAAAGCGGGATACGAGTGATGAGCGCGGTGGCGAGCTGCGCCCTGCTTCTCTCCGGGTGTCTCGGAGCAGCCGAGGACGACAACCGCGGACAGGGCGACAAGGGTGACAAGGGCAGCGCAGGTGCCGCGCGGGACGAATCCGTCACCGTCGCGAAGGCCCCCGCCCGGCTCCCCGTCCCGCTCGGCAAGGGCAGCCGCATCCCCGACGACTTCAACGGCGACGGCAACCGCGACCTCGTCCTCAACGACCTCGTGAAGGGCAAGGGGGACAGCCACGGGGACGACGCGGGGATCGGTGTCGTCTACGGCTCCGGCTCCGGGTCCACCTCCGGATCCGGGTCGGGGTCCGGGTCGGGGTCCGGGTCGGGGTCCGGGTCGGGGTCCGGGTCCGGACCCGGGCGTGGACTCGCCCCGGCGGCACGGCAGTTGCTGAGCCCGGCGAAGCAGGCCGCGCCCACCGAGGGTCAGTTGCCCGCCGTCTTCGACGCCGAGGCGAGCTGCGACCTCGACGGCGACGGGTTCACCGATCTCGTCGTCTCGACCGATCCGCCGTTCGACGGACAGGGACAGCCTCCGGTGCCGTTGCAGGTCCTCTTCGGCTCGCCCCGGGGGCTGGTGGACCGGGCGGTGAAGCTGACGATCCCCGCGCAGGCACGTTTCGGCAACGACTGGCCGGACCAGCCGGTGTGCGGGGACTTCGACGGCGACGAAGCCCAGGACCTGGTGGTGCACGCCTCCGAAAGCCGGCTCAGCTATCTGCGCGGCCCGTTCAGCCGCGAAGGCGTGCCGAAAGCGGCCGGCGGCCCCCTGACCTCGCCCGGCAACGTCCCCACGCCGCCGGCCGTCGACGTCGACCGGGACGGGTACGACGACCTTCTCGTCCGTACCGCCGACGGCCGCACCACCAACGGCCCGGCCACCTCCGCCGTCGTCCTGGGCGGACCGGCCGGGCCCACCCGCGCCGGAGTCGCCCTCCCGAGCGGCATCGACGTCGACTTCGGCCGGTTCGGCAAGGGCGAGAGCCTCGACGCGGCGGTCGGTTCGATGAGCGGGACCGCGCTGCGGTACGACGTACCGGGCGCCCAGCCCGACAGTCTCGGCGTGGCGGGTACGGTCCTGGACTCCGGTGACTTCGACGGGGACGGGCTGAGTGAACTCGTGTCCAGCGGTTCGGAATTGAGAGTCCTGCGAGGGCGTACGGACGGACTGTCCACGTCCGGGATGGTGACCGTGCCGCCGCCGGCCCAGGGTGCCACCCGGGTCCTGACAGTGGCCGACTTCGACGGGGACGAAAGGGCCGATCTGGTGGTGCGGACGTATCGCGGGGACACGAAGGACACGATCGCCGTGTACGCGGGGGCGGAGAAGGGGCTGATCGCGCGGGAGCCCGAGCTCACCTTCTCCACCTCCCAGTTCCTGGGCATGGCGGACTGATGCGGCGGAGACGGAGACCTCTGCCCCTGGTGGCGTCCCTCCTGTTCGCGAGCCTGGCCGCGGGGTGCGGCGGCGGGGACGGCTCCTCGGACCGGCCCTCCACCGCAGAGAGGAAGCCCGGCGTCGGAAAGCCCTCCGAGAACCCCGATCCCGGTGACTTCAACGGCGACGGCTACGACGACTACATGGGCGTCGTCACCTCGCAGTCCAAGGACAAGGAGCGGGTCGCCGAGACGCTGGTCGTGGTCTACGGCTCCCCCGGCGGCCTCGACACAGCGTCGGCGCAGCGGACTTCGGCGGGCAAGGAGGGCTCCTTCTTCTACTTCGCCTCGGGCCCTCTGCGTACCGACCTCGACGGGGACGGCTTCACCGATCTGGTCGGCAGCCGCGGGGAGGGCGACACCTCGCGCGAGACCTTCGCCCTCTTCGGCGGCCCCCGCGGTCTGAGCGCCGCTCGCCCGCTCGACGTGCCCGACGGCTTCCGCGCGCAGGCCGCCGCCGACTTCGACGGCGACGGTTCGGTGGACCTGCTCGACGGCGGACACGGCGGCGCGGGCGACCCCTCCGCGACCGAGGCCGGCACCGACGGGCTGCTGCTGTACGGCCCGTTCGACCGCAAGGGCACCCCGAAGCGCCAGGCCGGGCTCGACCTCGGGCAGAGCGGGTACGCGACGCCCGGTACCGCCACCACCGGCGACTTCGACGCCGACGGGCGGGCGGAGGTGGTGTTCACGTACCGCTTCGACTCCGAGGAGGACGAGAGCGCGCCGTCGGGCCTGCACACGGTCGGCGTCTACGAGGGCGGCGCGGACGGACTCGTCCGCGACACCCGGCTGGAGTCGCGCATCAGCGAGGCCCTGGACACCCAGGACGGCCCCCGCAACCCGGCCACCGGCGACGCGGACGGCGACGGTGTCGACGACCTGCTGCTGCCCACACAGCTCGATGTGGCCCCGGCGGACATGCCGCGGACGGGCGGCGCGCTCACCATTCTGTACGGCGCCGAGTCGGGTCTCGGCAGCGGGCGTCCGGAGTCCATGATCGAGGGCAAGGGCGGCGAGAAGCGGCGGATCGACTTCGGGAGCTCGCCCGCCGTCGGCGACGTCAACGGCGACGGGAAGCCGGACGTCGTCGTGAACACCCCGGGCTTCCGGCGCCACGACGGCAAGGTCACGCTGCTGCCGGGCGGATCGCGGGGAGTGCCGTCCGCGGACGGTGAGCAGACGGTCGACGCCGAGACCGAAGGGCTGCCGGGGACCCCGAACCCGTACTACTGGAACGCCTTCCACCACCGGCCGCCGCTGCTCGACGTCGACGGCGACGACCACGCGGACGCGATCGTCTTCGGGCCGCTGTACGAGAAGCGGAAGGGGGCGTATCTGGTGCTGCGGGGGACGGATGACGGGTTCGACGCGGAGAAGGTGCGGCTCTTCACGCCTGAGGACATCGGGGTACCGCTGCGGCTGAAGTGACTTGCGCGGGCCGACCTCAGAAGTTCTCAGAATTCCCAGGAGTCACGTACAACCCTCTTGCCTCCGCGCGGGTCTCCTGATCGCCAACCGTCCGCGAACCCAAGGAAAACTCCGGGCAAACGCGGACGGTATGCGCACCCCATTGACTGCGGGCGCCCGCCAGGCGTCCCCGCATGCAGCAGGAGAATCCCGCATGCACAAGCACCTGCGACTCACCCTCGCGACGGCCACCGCTGCCGCGCTGACGGGTGGTCTGCTCACGTTCTCGGCGGTGACGGCCACGGCCGCCGATTCGACGACGGTTCCGCACGCCGACTTCAACGGCGACGGAATCGGTGACGTGGCCTTCTCGGCCGCGGGCGCGTATGTGAACGGCAAGGAGGCCGCCGGCCAGCTCGTCGTCCTGTACGGCACGGCGAGCGGCGTCTCCGGCGCCAAGCGGACCGTGCTCAGCCAGAACAGTTCCGGGGTCCCCGGCACCTCCGAGACCGGTGACTACTTCGGCGCTGAGACCGCGTACGCCGACTTCAACGGCGACGGCTACGACGACCTCGCGGTGTCCGCGGTCGCCGAGAAGGTCGGCACCGACGTCAACGGCGGCACCGTCGCCGTCCTGTGGGGCTCGGCGAGCGGTCTGACCGGCGCGGGCGTCACCGTCGCCGACCCGGCCGTCTCCGCCCACGACCACTGGGGCAAGAACCTTGCCGCCGGCGACTTCGACGGCGACGGCACGGACGACCTGGCCGTCGGCAACACGTCCAGCACCATCTACGTCTACAAGGGCGGCATCAGCTCGTCCGGCACGGCGGTGGGCGGCCGGTACACGATCGAGCCCCCGATCCAGTCCGGCGGCGACGCCAGGGGTCCGATCAACCTCACCGCGGGCGACATCAACGGCGACAAGAAGACGGACCTCGTGGTCGACGGCTACGAGACCGAAACCGCCATGGGCTGGAACACCAACTACTTCGTGCCGGGCACGGCGAGCGGCCTCGACGCGTCCGCGTGGCAGTCCATGAAGCCGGGCATCATCACCGCGATCGGCGACGTCAACGGCGACGGCTTCGCCGACGTCGTCTCGGGCGCGGCCTGGAACAACGAGACGGGCGACGGCACTGCCATCCCGGACTCCGCGCTCGGCGGCAAGGTGAACATCACCTACGGCACCGAGTCCGGCCCCGGCTCGACCACGGGCATCACCCAGAACACCGGCAACGTGCCGGGTTCGTCGGAGAAAAACGACGAGTTCGGCTACGAGCTGGACCTGGGCGACGTCAACGCCGACGGCTACCAGGACCTGATCGTCGGCGCCGCGGGCGAGAACCTGAACTCGGTCGTCGACACCGGCGCGCTCACCGTTCTGTACGGCTCGGCGAACGGCATCAACACCGCGTCCGGCGCCCAGTACTTCGCGCAGAGCACGGCGGGCGTCCCGGGTACCGACGAGAAGTACGACCGCCTCGGCTCGGACGTGAAGCTCGACGACGTCACCGGTGACGGCAAGGCGGACCTGCTGGCGGCCTCGTACGAGAACAGCGGCAACGGCTCGGTCCTGTACCTGCCCTCCGACGGCACGAAGATCACCACGACGGGCTCGCGGTCCGTCTCCCCCAGCTCCTCGGGCGTCGCGACGACCGGCTCCCCGGGCTTCGGCGCGAACTTCGCCGACTGAGCCCGCCCCCTCACCAACCGGCCGGGCCCCGCACCCCACAGGTGCCGGGCCCGGCTTCCCCCATGGAGCCACCTTGCGCAAGCGCACCCTCCTCCTGGCCGCCACCCTGGCCACCGGCCTCCTCACCGCCCTCCCCGCCACCGGGTCGGCCGCGCCCTCCGGTCTGAGCGGCGACTTCAACGGCGACGGCTACCGCGACCTCGCGATCGCCGCGCCCATCGCCAAGGTGTCGAGCAGGTCCGGCGCCGGGTACGTCGCCGTGGTCTACGGCACCGCGAGCGGTCTCGACACCTCCAAGCGCCAGGTGATCAGCCAGGCCACGGACGGCATCCCCGGCACCCCGGAGTCGGGCGACTACTTCGGTGACCGGCTCACCACCGGTGACCTGGACGGCGACGGGTACACCGACCTGGTCGTCGGCGTGCACGCCGAGCACATCGGCTCGACGGACGAGTCCGGCGCGATCACCGTGGTCTGGGGCGGCGCGGACGGCCTCAGAACGGCCACCGACATCAGCTCGCCGCTGCCCGAGAACCGCAACGAGCTGGGCTGGGACGTCGCGGTGGGCGACTTCGACGGAGACGGCGCCACCGATCTGGCGGCCGCCAACCTCGCCTTCCCCGAGCTGAACGTCTTCAAGGGCCCCATCTCCCGTACGGGCAAGGCGGCGGCCCTCGTCGGCATCGACACGTACGACCAGACCGGCATCAACACCGACAAGATCGTCGCGGGCAACGTCAACGGCGACGGCGCGACCGACCTGCTCGTCATGGGCCAGCAGGAGATCACCGGCGGCTACCGCACCCGCAGCGTCCTCTACACCGGCTCGGCCACCGGCCTGAAGCCGGGCAGCAAGGCGGCGGGCGGGTACGCGGCCACCATCGCGGACGTCGACAAGGACGGCTACGGGGACATCGTCACCGGCAACTTCATGGAGAAGTCGACGGACGAGCCGAACGGCGGCCTCGGCGGCACGATCACGGTCACCTACGGCGCGGCGGGCGGCCTGAGCACCCGCACCCCGGTCCGTATCAACCAGGACACCACGGGCGTCCCCGGCACCGCCGAGAAGAACGACGCGTTCGGCTGGAGCCTGTCCGCGGGCGACGTGAACGGCGACGGGTACGCCGACATCGCGGTCGGCGCCTCGAACGAGACCCTCGGCTCGGCCAGGTGGGCGGGCTCGGTCGTCGTCCTGCGCGGCTCCGCCTCCGGCCTGACCGGCAGCGGCGCCAAGGCGTTCTCGCAGAGCACGTCGGGCGTCCCCGGCACGGCCGAGTCCGAGGACCACTTCGGCGACGCGGTCGCGCTCACCGACAGCAACGGCGACGGCCGTACGGAGCTGGTCGCGGGCGCGATGGGCGAGAACACCGGCGACGGCGCGGCCTGGCTCTTCAAGACCACCTCCACCGGCATCACCGCCACGGGCTCCAAGTCCTTCAACAGCACGACCCTGGGCGGCCCTTCGGGCGACGCGTACTTCGGCAACGTCCTCGCGGGCTGATCAGGAGAAACCATCATGCGCATCCGCACCACCACGACCCTCGCCGCCGTCCTGGCAGCGGGGCTCACCCCGCTGACCCTTGCCGCCCCCGCTGCCGCCGCGCCGGCCAAGTACGCCGACGACTTCAACGGCGATGGCTACCGCGACTACGCCAACGCCTGGGGCCCCGGCAGCAAGGGCGGCGGTGTCCGTATCACCTTCGGCACGGCGACCGGTCCCGGCACCAAGACCCAGGTCGTCACCCAGGCGAGCGACGGCGTCCCCGGTGCCGACGAGACCGACGACTTCTTCGGCGACACCCGCGCCGCGGGCGACTTCAACTCCGACGGCTACGGCGACCTCGCGGTCGGCGCCGTCGGCGAGGACGTCGGCGAGAACGAGAACCAGGGCGGGGTGACCATCCTCTGGGGCTCCGCCTCCGGCCTGAACGGCGGCACCGCCCTCGCCAACAAGGGCGAGAAACTGACCTACGGAAACTTCGGCGACGACCTCGCCGTCGGCGACTTCAACGGTGACGCCAAGGCCGACCTCGCCGTCGTCAACGCCCACCAGGCACTCGTCTACCGGGGCGGCTTCACCAGGTCCGGCACCACGGGCGCGGTCACCAAGCTGGCCCAGTCGGACTCAACCACCTTCGACGCCGAGCACCTCATCGCCGGGAAGGTCACCTCCGACGCCAAGACCGATCTGGTCGTCCTGGGCAGCGACTGGGGGGCCGGGGCGACCGAGGCCTGGTTCATCAAGGGCGGCAGCACCTCCCTCACCAAGGGGGCGACGATCCGCCTCGACCCGTCCCACAACAGTCCCGAAGACGGCGTCATCGCCGACTTCAACAAGGACGGGTACGGCGACATCGCCATCGGCGTGCCCCTGTACAAGACGTACTCGGGCGCGGTGGCCGTCTGGCGCGGCGGGGCATCCGCCCCCGGCACGATGACCCGCATCACCCAGGCCACGAGCGGGGTCGCGGGCAGCCCGGAGACCGACGACTACTTCGGCGGCAGCGTCTCGGCCTCCGACGTCAACGGGGACGGCTACAAGGACCTGGCGATCGGCGCCCCGGGCGAGACGATCGACGGCGCGGAGAGCGCGGGCGGGTTCCACCTCCTGAAGGGCGGCTCCGGCGGCCTCACCGGCACAGGCTCCCAGTGGTTCGCCCGCAACACCGCGGGCGTGCCCGGCGCGGTGTCCACCGCCGACCAGCTCGGCACCACGGTCCGGCTCCGCGACACGAACAAGGACGGCCGCGCCGACCTGTTCGTCACGGGCTTCCTGGGCTCCTACCGTCTGCCGGGATCGGCATCCGGCCTCACCACCACGGGGATCTCCGAGGTGGAGTACGAGTTGGTGGACGGGTTCCTTCAGTAACGGTCGTCGCGCAGGTGACGTATGAGGGCAGCGAGTCCGGCACCAGTGGTGGATATCAGGGTGTCGGGCTCGTCGCTTTCGCGGAGGCGGAGGGTTCCTTGGGTGGCGGCGAGTTCGACGCAGTTGGACGAGTCACCGCCACCGGAGTACGAGGACTTCTGCTACACGATGTCGTGCGCCATGCTCTGCCCCTTCACAAGTCTTGTGCGAGTCGGTGGATCAGCTCACGGGACTCTACGACCCCCAACGCGGCCGTCTCCACCTTGCGGAGCACCTCGCGATAGCGCGCGAGCTGCGCCTCCGCATCCAGGAAAGCACCGCCAAGCTGGCTGTCCACCATGACGGTGTCCAACTGCGGAACCGGGCCACGCGCGTACACCACCGGATCGGCGACTCCGGCGAAGCCGTCCGCCTGGGCGCCTGGGCGCCTGGGACACGGACCCGACACCCCCCGCCGCGTCCCCCACACCCATCTGCGACTGGTCCGGCCGCGGCCTGCACATCGTCGACGCGTACGCCGACGACTGGGGCTGGTTCCAGGTCAACGGCTCGGCAGGCAAGTACGTCTGGTGTGAACTCGGCGCCAAGGGAACCTGACCGGACCCGACCTCCAGTGGCCCCGAGACTGGGAGAGCTGGACAATTAGTCCTGTAAGCCGTATATCTCCTACAACGGCAAGGGGCGATCACCATGGCTGAACACCCGCACGCCGAACTCATCCGCAAGGGCTACGAGGCCTTCTCCCGGGGTGACATGGACGGCCTCCGCCAGCTGTTCTCGGGGGACGTCACGCACCACGTGCCCGGCAACAACACGCTGTCCGGCGACTACAAGGGCCAGGACTCGGTCATCGACATGTACGGGCGGCTCTTCCAGGAGACGAACAGCACCTTCAAGGCCGAACTGCGCAACCTCCTCGTCGACGGCAGGGGCCACGTGGTCTCCGTGCACCGCATGACGGCGGAGCGCGGCGGCAAGCAGCTCGACGAGAACGGGGCCATCGTCTTCCGGATCGTCGGAGACAAGGTCACCGATCTCGACGAGTGCGTCGAGAACATCGACCGGGTCGATGAGTTCTGGTCATAAACCCTCGCACGCCCCCGCACAACCCCGCACGACCTCCAGGTGTCACACAGGTGAACCCGCGAACCCCCGGGGATTCACCCACCGCTTGGAGCGCCCGTGCGCATACGGAAGTACACCCTGGCCGCCGCCGTCGCCGCGGCGGCCACCGCGGGACTGACCCTCACGCCGACTCCGACCGCGGCCGCCATCGCGCCCCGGCCCGTGCCCAGCGACTTCAACGGCGACGGCTACGCGGACCTGGCCGTCGGCGTCCCCGACGCCGCGGTGGGCGGCAAGGCCAGGGCGGGGTACGTCAACGTCGTCTGGGGCGGCCGGAGTGGCGTCGGCGCCCACGGAAGCATCCGCGTCCACCAGGCCACCGCCGAGGTCCCCGGCACCCCGGAGGCGGGCGACCGCTTCGGCGCCTCCGTCGCCCTTGAGGACACCAACGGCGACGGCATCGCCGATCTGCTCGTCGGCGCCCCCGGCGAGGACGTCACCGGCCGCGGCGCGGACGCGGGCGCGGTCACCGTCGTGGGCGGTGCGAAGGACGGTCCGGGTCCGGGGGCCAACGTCCTCATCGGCCCGTCGGCGTCGTCGGCGTACGGCTGGTCGGTCGCGGCGGCCGACCTGACCGGCGACGGCAACAGTGACATCTTGATCGGCGGCAGGGACAAGGTCGTCCTGCGCACCGCCGACGGCATCCTCACCACCGTCCTCACCACCCCCATGGGCGGCCGCGCCCCGATCATGGCCACCGGCGACTTCACCGGCGACGGCACGGCGGACCTGGCGCTGGCGTACTGGACGGTCAACGCCCCGTACACCCAGTCCCACGTGCGGCTGTGGGCGTGGGACGCGGCGGAGGAGCGCATGGCCAACACCTGGAACACGGACAACGCGGCCGCCTCCGCGCTCGCGGTCGGCGACTTCGACGGAGACGGCAACGACGACCTGGCCCTCGGCGAGTGCCGCGAGATCGCCGACGAGAACATCGACGACCCGTGCGGCCCTGAGGAGTACGCGAAGGGCGGCGGCATCCACATCCACTACGGCAACGCCGCGCCCGGCGGCTTCGGCTCCCGCAGGCAGACGCTCAACCAGGACACGGTGGGCGTGTACGGACGCGCCGAGAACGGTGACCGCTTCGGCGCCGCCCTCGCCGCCTTCGACTGGAACGGGGACGGCCGCGACGACCTGGTCGCGGGCGCCCCCGGCGAGGCGATCGGCACACGCGCCGGCGCGGGCTCCGCCACCCTGCTTCTCGGCGGCGAGACCGGCCTCGTCGACGCGTACGGCGAGGGTCACTCGGTGGCGTACCAGCAGGACACCCCGCGCGTCCCGGGCATCGCGGAGGCGGGGGACGCCTTCGGCGCGGCCGTCGTGTCCGGCGACTACGATCACGACGGCACCCCGGACGTGGCGGTCGGCTCACCCGGCGAGAACGCCGCGTCGGGCGGTGTCTGGGTCCTGCCGGGAGCCTCCGCCAACGGCTCCTACGCCTTCACGCCCGCCAAGCTCGGCCTGCCCACCGCGTCAAGCGCGCTCACGTACGGCAAAACCCTGAGCAGCCACTGAAAAGCCCCTGAGGAACGCCTGGCAAACCCCTTAGGGGATGTCACAGGTCGGCCGCAAAGCCGGGTCCGATGGTCCGGGCCCGGCACGTCACTTCGCGGGACCAGGTACGTTCGATTACGTGGCTGGATTCAGGATCGGACGCGGCCGGGACAACCGCACTCAGCAAGCGCCTCCGCAACAACACCCGCGGCAGCAGCCGTACGGTCGGCAGGCCCCCCAGGGCAGCCCGGCGTACGGCCATCCGCCCGCACCTCAGCCGTACCCGCAGCAGCAGTACGGCGGCGGCCAGGGCGGCGGCAACGGCCCGCAGCAGTGGCCCCAGGCGAACGGGCACGGCGAGCCGGAGTACTTCGGCGACCACGACCACCACGCCCAGGGCCCGGACCCGTACGCGGCCAACCAACCGGGCCACACCACGGCGTTCTCGGTCGGCGAAGACCCCTACAACCAGGGCGGGACCTACCGTGCGGGCCAGACGACCGCGCCCCCGGTGGGCCCGCGCCTGCACTGGAAGGAACTGCTGAGCGGCGTCGTCATGCGCCCGAACCAGACCTTCCTGCAGATGCGCGACTTCTCGATGTGGGGCCCGGCCCTCATCGTGACGTTCCTCTACGGCCTGCTGGCGGTCTTCGGCTTCGACGGCGCCCGCGAGGACGTCATCAACGCGACGCTGTCGTCCGCCGTGCCGATCGTCCTGACCACGGCGATCGCGATCGTCATCAGCTCGTTCATCCTGGCCGTGGTCACGCACACCCTCGCCCGCCAGCTCGGCGGCGACGGCGCGTGGCAGCCCACGGTCGGCCTCTCCATGCTGATCATGTCGCTGACCGACGCCCCGCGTCTGGTCGTCGCGATGTTCGCGGGCGGCGACGCGTCGTTCGTGCAGCTCCTGGGCTGGGCGACGTGGGTGGCGGCCGGCGTGCTGTTCACGCTGATGGTCAAGAATTCGCACGACCTGCCGTGGCCGAAGGCCCTGGGCGCGTCCGCGATCCAGCTGATCGCGCTGCTGTCGATCATCAAGCTGGGTACGTTCTAGACCGACGGTCGGTTCGGGGCGCCCGGTCGGTCCCGGGGCCCCCGCTGGGTCGGAGCTCCCTGGTCATCCCGGTCAGGGCGCCGGCTCGTTCAGGGCGCCGGCTCGATGTTCTGGTTGGCGTGGAAGAGGTTGAGCGGGTCGTAGGTCCGCTTGATCTCCGCGAGCCGGTCGTAGTGGTCGCGGTAGGTGGACCTGACCCGCTCCCGGCCCTCGCTCGGGCCGAGGAAGTTCACATACCCGCCGCCCATCGAGTACGGGTGCAGCTCCTCCCGGTAGTCGACGGCCCACTGCCTGATGAGCTGGGCGTTGTCCGGGTCGGGGTCGATGCCCGCGAAGACGCCGGACCAGACGGCGTCGCGGTAGCTCCAGGCCGTGTCGTCGGGGCCGATCCGGGCGGCCGCGCCGTCGACCGGGTAGAGGTGCATCGTCGACAGGTCGGTGGGGAGGTTCTCGCCGTACTTGAGGTGGATGTCCACGGCCTCGTCGGTGATCCGGTCGAAGAAGTCGCCGCTCCAGTACCACTGCAGGCCCTTGGGGATCAGCTCGTCGAACAGGGTCTGCAGCCCGGGGTACGGCATCGGCGCCGTGAAGTGGAAGGCGGGCCGGCCCGCGTCGTTCACGACCGCGAGCGTCTCGTCCAGTACGGCCAGGTCACCGGTCCAGCACCACACGACACCACACATCTTGTGTCCGTGGAGTTCCTCCGGGAACGGCGGGCCCGGCGGCACGGCGAGCATCGCGAAGAAGCCGTTCAGGTCCTCGGGCGCCTGCGGCAGGAACTCGCGGTACCAGCGCAGTACTTCGCGGGTGTGGTCGACGGGCCACACCGTGATCCCGGCGCCCACGGAGTGCACCGGGTGCAGCCGGTAGGTGAAGGACGTCACGACCCCGAAGTTCCCGCCCCCGCCGCGCAGCGCCCAGAACAGGTCCGGGTTCTCGTTGTCGCTCGCGGTGGCGAAACTGCCGTCGGCGAGGACCACGTCCGCGGAGAGCAGGTTGTCCACCGTGAGCCCGTACTTGCGGGTGAGGTGGCCGTGCCCGCCGCCGAGGGTCAGGCCCCCGACGCCCGTCGTCGACATGATCCCGGCAGGGGTGGCCAGACCGAAGGCGTGCCCGGCGTGATCCAGGTCGCCGAGCGTGCTGCCACCACCGACCTGCGCGGTCTTCGCGACGGGGTCGACCCGCACCCAGCGCATCGGCGACAGGTCGAGGGTGACCGCGCCGTCCACCAGGCACAGCCCGGGACCGCTGTGTCCACCGCCGCGCACGGCGAGTTCGAGTCCGTGGTCGCGGACGAAGTCGACCGCGTTCATGACGTCCCCGGCGTCCGCGCACCGCACGAAGGCGGCCGGCCGCCGGTCGATCATCGCGTTGTAGATCGCGCGGGCCTCGTTGTACCCCGCATCCTGCGGACCGATGACCGGGCCGCGCAGCACGGTCCGCATCGCCTCCAACGTGGGGCCGTCCATGGCGGCGTTGGCAGCCTTAGCAGCGTTCATGACGATCGATCTCCTCGCGAGGCCCGGTAACCGTCCGGCGTGACCGCCCGGCCGTTCCCTGCGCCACCACCATCGCCTCGCCATGGCCCTCGTCATGAGCCACAGGGGCACGCATGCGCCACAGGGCTGACATCACCAGGGTCTCGCCGCTCGGGGGCACTGGCAATCGGAGGCCCTGCGGAGGACGACGCAGGGGGACGCTGCGAGGGAGGTGCCCGGACCGGTCGGCGGGGGCACCATGGAGCCATGGACAGTCGCACAGCCGAGGTGGGTTCGCTGGATGCCATCAGCGCGCCGGGCCGCGTCGCCGACCCAGCCGAAGGCATCACCCACGAGGAGCTCGCCCTCGCGGCCCGCAACCACGGCCTCCCCCTGGAGACCCTGCGCTACGACGTCACGCCCCCCGGCCTGCACTACCTCCTGATCCACTACGACATCCCGCTCGCCGACGCGCACACCTGGACGCTCACGGTGCGCGGCCGGGTCCGTACGCCCCTGACCCTGGACCTGGCCACCCTCCGCTCCCTTCCGCCCGCGACCCACCGGGTGACGATGGAGTGCGCGGGCAACGGCCGGGCACAGCTCACCCCGCGCCCCGTGAGCCAGCCCTGGCTGGTCGAGGCGGTCGGCACCGCCGACTGGACCGGAGTCCCGCTGCGGACGCTGCTCGCCGAGGCCGGGACGGAGCCGGACGCCGTGGAGGCGGTCTTCACCGGCGCCGACCACGGAGTGGAACGCGGTGTGGAACAGGACTACGCACGAAGCCTCCCCCTGGCGGACGCCACGGCCGCGGACCCGGAGGTCCTGGTGGCGTACGAGATGAACGGCGCCCCGCTCCCCCCGCAACACGGACACCCGGTCCGCCTGGTCGTCCCCGGCTGGTACGGCATGGCCCACGTGAAGTGGCTGCGCGACATCACCCTCACCGACACGCCCTTCACCGGCTTCCAGCAGACGGTGGCCTACCGCTACCGCCAGTCCCCCGACGACCCGGGCACCCCGGTCACCCGGATCGCGCCCCGGGCCCTGATGGTCCCGCCCGGCTTCCCGGACTTCATGTCCCGCACCCGGGTCGTACGCCCCGGTCCACTGCGTCTGGAGGGCCGCGCCTGGTCGGGCCGGGCCCCCGTCGCCCAGGTCGAGTTCAGCACGGACGACGGCCACTCCTGGCAGGAGGCGGAACTCGCCCCGCCGAACGCCCACACCTGGTCCTGGCGCCACTGGCAGGCGTCTTGGACGGCCACCCCCGGCACCCACGTCCTGACCACCCGCGTCACGGACGCCGCGGGCAACACCCAGCCGCTCGACCAGCCTTGGAACCGGGGCGGCTTCGGCAACAACCTGGTCCAGCGGGTCCGGGTGTTCTGCCCCCAGGAACACGAGGCCCAAGGCCACCAGGACGTTCAGGGCTCGCGGGACCACTAGGCCGCGCGCCCAGCGTGCCGCCCCGTCAGCCGCCGCCCAGCCGGCCCTTCGGGTGACGAGTCCGACGAGTCGTCAGCCAAGCGCTCGCGCCCGGCGTGAGGGGGACCTCGCGCGGCCGGCCGAACCCGAAGGGCCGCAGCCGCTCCCCTTGGCGGGCGGAGATCGTGATCGCGACGGCGGTGGCGGCCTGGTCGTCGACGGCACGCAGCCCCGGGGCCAGCAAGTCGGCGACCACGGTGCGGTCCCAGGTGTCCGTGTCGTCCAGCGCACCGACGATGACGACCTTCCAGTGCGGCTCGTCCGGCGCGGCCGCCTCCATCGCCGCCGGCACGGCGGCGCGGTCGCGTCGGCCGATGGCGGTTTCACGACCGGTGGCGAATCGACGGCCAGTGGCCAGTTGACGGCCGGTGGAGAGTTGACGGCCGGTGGCGAGCTCACGGGAGAGAAGGCTGCTGAAGCGCGTGTCGGGAGGCTCGGTATCGGTGCCGGGCGGCAGCCAGATGCCCGCCCCGAGGAGCACGCCGTCCTGGCGCTCGGCCACCCACACCTGCCCCTCTTCGAGGGCGTAGTGGGCCAGCATCAACCGCATGGCGCGCTGCGCCTGCCCCCAGTCCTCCGGGTGTCCCGGGCAGCCGTCCGCGGCGTGGGACGAGGGCGGGACGATGAGACGCACCACGGCGGGTACGTCCACAAGTCCCGCAGCGCGCACGGTCGTTGTCCTAGCGCTTGTCCGAGCCGTCGTCCGAGCGGTCGTCTGAGCAGTCGTCCGAGGGTGGCGCTGAAGGGTAGCCATGTCCGTACTCATTTCCGTGTTCTCCGTCTTGGTCTCAGAGGGCCCGGCTCGTGCCGGCGATGTCGACCGTGACCACGCGCACATGTACACGCCCGGTGGACGCCGCCCCGGAACGGGAGACCCGGAAGAGCCGGAAGAGCCGGACAGGTCGTAGGCCTGGCACGGCATCCGGCCTTGTACGGCGCGGTCCTCGCAGCTGGTCGCGGGAGCCATGGGAGTCGTGAAGCTGGGGGCGGCTGAGCAGAACGACACCGCGGGCGGCCGCCGCGGCGGCGGCGAGGGCGAACAGCGTGCCGGTCCCGCCGTACTGGAGGCCTTCACCGAGCAGGGTGATGCCGATGGCGGACGCGGTGACGGGGTTGACGAGGGTGAGCAGGGCGAGGGGCCCGCCGAGGCCGCTTTGGTACGCCTTCTGGGAGAGCAGCAGCCCCGCCACGGCGAACGCCACGGTGAGGACCGCCACCAGCGCCACGCTCCAGGACAGCTCAGGTCCGACGGCGAGCTTCTGGGCCAGCGTGGAGCCGACGCCCGAGGCGATGCCTGAAGCCGCCGCGAAAGCGAGGCCGCCCAGCGCCGAGCGGCCCGAGGCGAAGGAGACGAGCACCGCGATGACTCCGACGGCGGCTGTCGCGAGCCCGAAGGCCTCGGGACTCCCCAGGGTGTCGTTCGGCGCACCGCCCGAGGCGGCGAGGGTCAGCAGCACGGTCAGCCCGAGCAGGGTGAGGGCCATGCCGCGCCACTGCGTGCCCGAGGTCCGGCGGCGGGTGACCAGCGAGCCCAGGGGCACCGCCACCACGAGACTCAGCGCGCCGAGCGGCTGTACGAGGGTCAGCGGTCCGTAGCGCAGGGCGACCACGTGCAGCAGCGCACCGGTGGCGTTGAGGGCGACCGACCCCCACCAGGAGCCGCGGGCGAGCGTGCCACGCAGGTTCGCGGTGTCCGCGGCGGTCCGTTCCTGGATGACGGCGGCCGCGGCGTAACAGAGTGCGGAGACCAGGGAGAGTACGACGGCCAGGAGGACCGGAGTGGTCGTCATCGACGACCCACCGAGAGCTTGCTGCTGCGGCTTGGCATGACCCTGGCCCCCATCGGAACGAAACGGTTTCGTACCGAAAAAGCTACGACGACCCCGAGAGAAACGCAAGCGTTTCTTTAGTCGGGGTGCTTTGGTCGGGTGCTTTATTCGAGGCGGGAGGCGCGCGCAGGAGGCAGGTCGCCACCCGTGCGCCAGAGCTAGAGCGCTTCCCTCGACGGCGTGACGGGCTCGCCCGACCTACGCACGGGAGGCAGCACACTCCACGGGAAGTTGATCCACTCGTCGGTCCGCTTCCACACGTACTCGCACTTCACCAGCGACTGCGACTTCTCGTAGATCACCGCGCTACGAACCTCGGCGACGGCGTCGACACAGAACTCGTGCACGAGCTTCAACGTCCTGCCGGTGTCGGCGACGTCATCCGTGATCAGCACCTTCTTGTCGGAGAAGTCGATGGTGTTGGGCACGGGAGCGAGCATGACCGGCATCTCGAGGGTCGTCCCGACCCCCGTATAGAACTCCACGTTCACGAGGTGGATGTTCTTGCAGTCCAGGGCGTAGGCGAGCCCGCCGGCGACGAACACGCCGCCGCGCGCGATGGAGAGCACGATGTCCGGCTCGTAACCGTCGTCGGCGATGACCTGAGCGAGCTCACGGACGGCGACACCGAAGCGCTCGTAGGAGAGGTTCTCGCGCACGGGACTCACTTCGCCGCTCACGCCGCCGCTTATGTGGCCGTCACTCACACCTGGGTCCGATGGAAGTTGAGGAAGGAGCGGGAGGCGGTCGGCCCGCGCTGCCCCTGGTAGCGGGAGCCGTAGCGGTCGCTGCCGTACGGGAACTCGGCCGGCGAGCTGAGCCGGAACATGCACAGCTGCCCGATCTTCATGCCTGGCCAGAGCTTGATGGGAAGCGTGGCGAGGTTGGAGAGCTCGAGGGTGACGTGCCCGGAGAACCCGGGATCGATGAACCCGGCGGTGGAGTGGGTGACAAGCCCCAGCCGCCCGAGGGAGCTCTTCCCTTCCAGCCGCGAGGCGAGATTTTCGGGCAGGGTGATGACCTCGTACGAACTGGCGAGGACGAACTCCCCGGGATGCAGGATGAACGGCTCGTCGCCCTCGGGCTCGACGAGCCGAGTGAGATCCGCCTGCTCGACCGACGGATCGATATGGGGGTAGCGGTGATTCTCGAACACCCGGAAGTAGCGGTCGAGCCGCACGTCGATGCTCGAGGGCTGCACCATGGATGGCTCGTAGGGGTCGATACGGACCCGCCCGGCGTCGATCTCGGCCCGGATGTCCTTGTCTGAGAGAAGCACGCCCTGAGGATACGCAGAGCCCGCGGGCCCACCACAATCCGGTGATCATGGTGGGCCCGCGGGGATGTGAACGTGGTTGGCTAGCGCTTCTCGAACTCCACCGGCACGACATTGCGGAGCCGGGCACAACGGGGGCAACGGATCAGCCGGCCGGGGCCGAGCCGCTCGGCTTGCTGCATCGGAAGCGAAGCGGTGCTGAACACGTGCCCTTCGGCACAACGGACGACGGTGTTGCGTTCCATCAAGTCCTCAGAGTCCCTTCCCCAGGAGCCGCGTCTGACTGACGACGAAAGCCACATTACGGGACGAAAGAGACGGCCCTCCAGGCGGCACCCCGAACCCGCCCGACCCTTATTCAACCCCTCCACCGTACGCCCCAACTCCCGTCCCCCGCAGCCCCGTCCACTCCCCGAAACGGCACCTGGCCCCACGGCTTCCAGCGCCGGGGGCCAGGCATGAGGTATGGTGATTTCGCGTTTCCGACACCGGTCACGATCGTCTGGTCGGCGTCTTACGCGGGTGTAGTTTAGTGGTAGAACATCAGCTTCCCAAGCTGAGAGTGCGAGTTCGATTCTCGTCACCCGCTCCATGACAAAGGCCCAGGTCATCGGCCCGGGCCTTTTTGCTGTCCGCTGTGATCACTCGCCGCGTGCCAGATTCGTGCCAGAACGCTGATCTTCTGGATCATGGGTGTCTTCATCTGGCACGGCCGCAGCTTCCTGCACTTCCTGGCGTGCCTTGCGAACGGTCGCGTCGAGCCCGGCAGCAACTTCCTGCTGTCGGTCGTCGTCGGAGTGCTGATAGATCAGCGCAGCTTTCTCCGAGGACTGCCCGGCCCGGACCATCGTGTCCTTGAGGGTGGCACCCGAGCGCGTCGAAAGCGTGTGTCCGGTGTGGCGGAGATCGTAGAACCGGAATCCCTCGGGCATGCCGACGATCTCACGTGCCTTTCTCCACTTCCGGCCGAAGGTGCTACGGCGGAAGGGGGCGCCCTTCTCGCCGACGAAGAGCAGCCCATCGGGGCCCGGCTCGGCGTACGACTCCAGGTGCCACCGGAGCTCCCGGCGGAGGAACGCGGGAAGGATCACACTCCGGGTTCCGGCCTCGGACTTGGTGTCGCCCTGGACGCGCCGCCCGTTCATCCGCTCCGGCTCGGCAAGGCGAACGCAAATCCGCAGGGCGTCGAGGTCGACGTCTCGACGACGTAGGCCGGCCAGCTCCTCGGGCCGCATCGGGCCGTACGCACCGAGGTAGACCATGAGCCGCCACCGCATGCCGATGGCTTCGGCAAGTGCGTCGACCTGGGCGACGGTGGCGATGCGCCGCTCAGCAGCCTTCTCCTTACCGGCCCCCTTGATCCGGCACGGGTTGCGTTGGATCAGTTCGTCATCAACGGCGGTTTCCATGATGGCCTTGAGTAGCCGATACGCCTTGGCCGTCATCGTCTTGCCACCGTTGGCTCGCAGCTGCGCTGTCCGCCACTCACGGACATGTGGCGCAGTGATCTCGTCCAAGTCGGACTCGGCGAAGCTGGCCAACAGGTACTTGTCGAGGAGATACCGGTAGAGGTCCTGAGTGAGAGGCGCTAGTTCCCGCTCCTCGACCCACTTCTCTGCGTAGACGCGGAAGCCCACCGCGCCTGCTTCGGGGTCCCGCCATTCACCACGCCTGATCTCCGTCTGCTTTTCAGCAAGCCAGTCGTCAGCGTCCGCCGTCGTTTCGAAGGTGAACGGGGCCGGTCGCATCACGCCGTCAGGACCCGGGTAGCGCGCCTGGTATCGGCCGGAAGGAAGCTTCCTGATGGCCCCGAACCGCCGTCGTCGGCCCCTGCTATTGGCCATCAGGCAGCCCTCCTGAAGCGGGCACGGGGCCGCCTCAGCGGATGCACCATGCGGGATGCGATGAACTCCTCGACCGCGCTCTCCGGGATACGGACGTGCCGGCCAACCTTCACGTAGCGGATGCGCCGTTCCTCGATCAGGCGCCGAGGGAAGCGGACGGTCGTACCGAGCAGCTCGGCGACCTGGTCGACGGACAGGTAGCGCTCGGTCATCGGGTTGGTTCTCCTTCCGTTCCGGGGGCCGGTTCGAGGGATGTGGCGAGCCAGGCCTCACCGGCGCTGAGGCCCGTTCCGGCGAAGACCCAGTGCGCGAGTACGAGGGTGGTTTCGCCTTCCTGCGGGGCGGGGGTGACCTGCGCTCGGCGCCAGTCGGCACGAGCCGTGCGGAGTGCGCCGAGGGTGGTCGAGTAGCGGCGGGACTTCGTGGAGAAGTGGCCGCGGAAGCCGAGCATGTGAGCCCAGGCCCGGAGGCGGAGGTCCGCCAGCTCGGGGCGCGCTCCAAGGGCCCAGGCGGTGCGGATCATGCGTCGGGCGTGATCTGTGAGTTTGGCTTGGGCCAGCTCGGCGAGGAAGCGGATCGGTCGGTCGAGGGTGCCAGTCGCCGTCTCGGCACCCTTGGTGGCGTACTTGGCGATGTACGCGGCTACGGCCCGTTCGGTCAGCTCCTGGCCGCCGTCGAAGTCGGCGGTTCGAATGGGACGGACGTCGAGCTGACGGCCGAAGGTGAAGGTGTGGGCGCGGCCGTCGATGACCGGACCGTCGACCTGCGCCGCGCGGGCGGCGGCTCCGATGGCGTCGGTGACCAGTTCAGCGGTGGCCCAGGCGGGCGGTGCAGTGTCGCCGCCCTCGGGGCCGTCGAGGCGGATGACCGCGTGGAAGTGCACGGCGCCGCGCTTCTGGTACTCGGCGACCTTGGCGAACGAGATGCGCGCGTGCTCACGGAAGGCGCGTTGCGTGAGACCTGCGCGCTTGGCAACCTCACGGCGCAGGTAGATGGAGAACCGGCGCCACAGGGCCCCGGCGTGGGCGTTCCAGAGGACGGCCGTTTCGTAGTCGTACGTGTCCGGGTCGAGGGGCGTGCCCAAGGTCGCGTCCTCCTGGTCGTGGCGGACGCCGCAGCGGCAGGGGCGGCCGCTGGTGGGGCGGTTGTGGACGGGGCCGAAGCCCGGGGCGGTGAAGGTGGCGAACACGCGTGGGTGAGTGCCGACTTGTTCGGGGGTGCCTTTGCCGCCGCGGAGTCCGGCGGTGATCAGGTGGTAGGTGTCGCGGCGGTACGTCTCGGCGCAGGCCGCACAGCGTGTGGCGCGGCGGTTGTTGCAGCGGACGAGGAGGTGACCGGCTGGGAGGGTGGCGGAGTCCAGGTGGTGCAGGGTGCGGCCGATCTCGCCGGTTGCCTTGTTGATCTCGTACTCGGTGCGGTGGCCGTCGAGGCGCACGGGGCGGGTGCAGCCGCCCAGGCCTGAGAGTTGCCGGGCCAGCTCGGGCATGGTGCCGAGGGAGGCCAGCGTGGAGAGTTCCGCCAGCGGGGGCGGAGTCTGCCGGGTGATGATGGGAGTTCCTTTCGGCTGTTTCGCGGTTGGGAGGGACGGCCCCGGGGCGGCGGGATGCTTGGCGGCGTTGATGCCGCCCCGGCGGCCGGTCAGCGCCTGTTGGCGCCGTTGACGAGCGAGCGCAGGACCACAGCGGAAATGGCGACCGAGATGGCCGTGATGGCGACGGCCGCCAGGAGCGCGGTGAGGACGACGCCGACGACGACCACAGCGGCGACCGCGCCGACTCCGACGCCCACGTATGGGGCGACCGGGCGGCCGGCGGATGGAACGGCCGGAGCCTGAACGTGCTGCTGAGTAGTGACGGTTGTCGGCAGGGGCGGGGCGTCGGGCAGCTTGGGGCGGAACATGGCCGGACTCCTCTCAGTCGTGGGTGCCGTTGACGACGTCGACCCCGGAACGCGTGCCGGACTCGATGGCGGGGGCGAGGATCGTGTGCGAGAGCCAGAAGCCGAACAGCGCGATCACGGCGGCGACCCAGAGGCGGACGCCGAGGAACTTGATCGCGGCCCAGGCGATGACGCCCAGGACGAAGACGAGCGGCAGTGAGACGGTCACGGGAGCTCCTCGGCGGTCAGCGGGCGGGGCAGCGGTGGGTGCGGGCGGCCAGCTCGGCAGCGGCACGGCTGTCGTAGTCCGTGGAGAAGCCGCAGCGCGGAGCCATGCATGCGGCGGTGTGCTTCTCGTGGCCCCGGCCGTCGTAGTACGTGGCGACCTGGACGGGGCCGATGCGGACGACGTTGCGGAACCGGCGATGGGCGGGCATCAGGTGGACTCCTTCGGGTTGTGACGGCCGTTGTGGTCGTCGTGGGTCTCGCCGGTGAAGTCGGTGACGTGGTCGGCCAGCCAGCGCAAGATCTCGTCGCCCTCGTAGCTGTCGGCGGCAAGGATCACGGGCTCGGCGATCAGCACGGCTTCGGTGAGGCGGTTCTGTCGGGTCAGCTCGGCAGCGCGCTTGAGCGCGCGGAGCGTGGTCGGGCGCAAGGTGGAAAGTCCTCCGGGATCAAGTGAGTTGGGCTGCGATGGCTTCGGCGAGCGGTGCGGGTACGCCGAGGCGGGCGCGAAGCGTCGGGGTGTCGATGGCGGTTCCGGTCCGGGCGCGGTGTTCGTCGGCGAGCTTGTGCGCCAGGGCGACGAGCGCGGGCGGGACAGGGGGTGTGGAAGGTTGGGCGGTTTCCGGTGCTGCCGCGGGGAGTTCGGGTGCCGTGGTGGTCGGGGCGGGCTCTGGTTCCGCCGCCGGAACCTCTGTGGGCGTCGGTGCGCCGTGGGCGAGCAGGGTTCCGCCGAGGAAGGCGACGGCGGGCCATCCGGCGACGAGGATGCGGAGCCAGGCCGGTACGTCGTTCAGGTCGAGGAGTCCGGCGGTGGCGACGTTGGCACCCAGCGAGGCGGTGAGCGCGACGAGGAACCAGCACCATCCGGCCGCTTTCGCCTCGCCGGAGCGCAGTCGATGCCAGGCCGCCACCATCAGCAGGTCGACGGAGATGGGATAGGCCCACGCCTTCCACCCGTCTTGTCCGGCGGCCGAGGCCAGGTCGTGCAGGTGGGCGAAGGACAGCGAAGCGGCGATGACCGCTTGGATCAGTACCGGATCAACCGGGAGACGGCCGATGCGCATCGCTCACTGCTCCCGAGCCTCGTCAGCAGTTACGCGAGCCGCACGGGCGACCTCGGTCGCCTCCTGGTCGCCAGGCATGGCGTCGGCGATGCCTTCCAATAGATCCGCCTTACGAGCGGCCAGCTCGACCGGATCGCCGCCTATGGTGCAGACGGCTTTGAGGTCCGCGAGGAAGGCGGCGATCTCGTCGACTGTGGGGCGATGGGACATGAGGATTCCCGTTCTTCGGTCGGATTCGGGCATGGCGGGGGTAGGGAGTTGGCGCGGGATGGCCGCGCCGGCGGTGGGATGGGATGCGCCTAGTCGGTGACCGGGCGCGGTGTGGCCACCGGTTCGGCGACCGTCACGGGCACCGGCGGAACGTACGGCCGGAAGGACGTGAGCGCCGGTACGTCAGGGGCGAGATGCGCCGTCTCACGGCAGGTGACGGCAGCGTCGGCGAGGGACATGTACGGAGTGCGGATGCGAGACCAGCCGCCAGAGGTGTCACCGACCACGGCCAGACCAGGCAGCTCAGCAGCGATGGCGCAGGCAGCGCCGACCGCTTCCGGGGCGATGTCGCCGAGCGCCATCTTGGCGGAGGCTTCGTCGTTGACGCGGTGGCAGACCCGGCCGGAGAGCTGAGCGCGGAGCATGGTCGCGCCCTTGCCCAGTTCGGCGCCGAACCGCTGCCCGCAGACCTCCAGGTAGATACCGGCGGCCCGGCCGAGCTGAGCGAGCCGGATCAGCTGAGTGACCATCTCGTCCCGTCGCTCCTCCTCCTTTCGCGTGGCGATGAGGAAGAGTTCGGCCACCTCGTCGATGAACAGCACGATGGGAGCCGGGCGTTCGCTCTCGGGCAGCCCCCAGATGTCCGAGGTGATCGACTCGTCCGGGGTGCCGGGGGCGATGCCCTGTCGGGCCTTGATCAGGTCGTAACGGTCCTCCATTTCCTTCACGAGCACGGGAAGCAGCTCGGCAGCTTGCTCCGGGTCGGTCGCTAGCGCGGAGAGCCGGGCGGCGAACGGTGCCAGCTCGACCCCGCGCTTGCAGTCGATGCCGACCAGGACCACCGGCTGAGCCGCCAGCCCGGTCAGCAGGTTGCGCAGGAACATGGACTTGCCCGACAGCGTGGCGCCGAGGACCAGCTCATGAGGTACAGCCCGGTAGTCCCGTACGAACGCGGTCGCGTCCTGCCGCAGCGCCACCGGCACCCGCAGCAGCCCGCCATCGAACCGGCGGGGCATGCGCACCTTGCGCAGTACGTCGAAGCCGACGAGCCGCAGTTCCACGACTCCAGGCTTCACGTCCCGCACGTACACGGCGTGAACGCCCCAGGCGTGCCGCAGCCGTTCGGCCGAGGCCGCCACATCCGCCGGTTCCTGGCCCGGAGCCAACCGCAGCCGGAGCCGCAAGCCGGTCGTGGTGGGCCGGATCATGCCCCGCCGCGGGGGCACGGGCCGGACCTCACGGCGAGTCGTGGCCTTGACGGCCAGTACCCGCAGCCGGGACGGCGCGACCGTCAGGCCGCACGCGTCCATGGTCGAGGAGTACGAGGCCATCAGCCGGACCACCGATACCGGCAGCCCGACCGTGGACCAGTACGCCGCCGGGTGGGCGTGCCGGGCGTAAGCCGCGCCGCCTATCGCAGCGAGCGACCCGCCCAGCTCGGCCAACGTCACGAGGTCGGTCACGTCGATCAGCCCGCCTGGGCGACCGGGAAGGCGCCCGAAGTGATGGCCGTGGCCCGGTAGGCGATGCCGTGCCGCTGCTGGCCGTTGAACACGCTCTCCCACGGCCGGGCGATCAGACCCGGCAGGGAGACCGGAGCACCGACCGAAAGCCCGTCCGTCACACCGCTTTCGGGGATGGTGACCTGAATCAGCGACGACTCCCCCTCATCGATGAAGACGACGCCAACCGTCATCAGTGCCTCGCCGCTCACCGCGTCCTTCGCGATCTCACCGGTCTGCCGGTCGCGCACCTTCGGCGACGGCGCCTCGGTGAGCAGGATCGTGGCGGACGAGGCGTCAATACGGATCACACGCACAGAGATTTCTCCTTCTGAGTGGATCAACTCGCCACATGACAAGTTGACTTAGCAAGTTCGACGTTAAGGATGCCAGGTTGACTTGTCAAGTGGCTACCAAGTGGAACTCACCCCGAAGGAAGCTCAGTTCAGCCGGTAGGTGTCTTCCAGCTCTTGCCGGTCCGCAGGCAGCAGTACGTCGACGACCTGCAAGGCCTGCCCCGAGGTGTCGCAGGCGATGACCATCACGCTGAGGACGGGAACACCCTCAGGGAGCTCCAGAAGTTCAGCTTCCCCGCTGTCGGGCAATCTCGCCGAGACCCGTTCCGTCACGTGGTCGAAACGCACTTTCTTCCGCGCCTCAAGATGCTCACGGACGCTGCCGCTCAGGGCTTCGGAAGTTTCCAGCTCGGTTCCCTCGACCAAGCCGGCAGGGAAGTATGACGAGACCAACTCGACCGCTTCGCCGTCCTCCTCCACCAGGAACCGGCGCACGAGAACCTTCGCCCGCTTGGGCAGTCCGAGCGCCGAGGCAACGCGAGCAGGAACGGGCACATGGCCGACATCAATCAGGCGGCCCGGCGCTTGCGATTCGTCGCGCTCCAGCGCCGAACGACCGCGGCGGTCCTTCTGCTCGCCAGCCTCGGGGCGTCCCCGCACGATCGTGCCGTATCCCTGCCGGGACTCCAGCCAGCCGTCACGCTTCAACAGCTCCAGCGCTCGCACGACGGTCGGGCGGGACATCGCGAAGGCTTGCACCAACTGGTTCTCACTGGGCACCCGTGTGCCGGGCGGGTACGTGCCGTCCTCGATGCGACCTTGAAGGGTCTGCGCGAGGCGCACGTACTTCGGTGGCTCCACTTCATACGCCATGAACGCCGCCCGTCGGGATTGGACCAGTCAACTGGTCAACCAGACTAGCGACACTTGCACACTCACAGTAGAAGGGGGCCGAATCCTTCGTTCGACGGCCAGGCGCCAGCCACCACGGCGGAGACCACGGTCCCGCCGAATCGACTGGGCCCGGAGTGCCATGAGTCGGCGATGGCGTCGACCAGGAACAGGCCGCGTCCGTGTGCCTCGCTGGCCTCTGGGCGCCGCAGTCGCACGTTCGCCGGGAACCCCGGGTTGTGCACCTCGATCCGAAGCGACGTCTCCACGCGGTACCACTCAACGCGCACAAGCCAGGGTTCATCCGCCCGTCCGTAGAGAATCGCGTTGGTGACCAGCTCCGAGACCATCAGCGTGCAGTCGTCGATCGAGCAGGCCGGGTTGTACGCGGCGATGAACTTCCGGAACCAGCTCCGGGCCCGGGGTACGGACTCCGGCGCCGGGTGCAGGATCATCGCCCCGAGTCGTGCGGTACCGAAACCGTCGCGGCCATTGGTGGTGTCATCCATCCGCGCTCACTCCTTGCCGCTGCCATCGCAGTCGAGACAGCGCCGCTTCGATGTGGCACGAACGCGGTCGTTGGCCGTGGAGAGCGCCAGAGCCGTACGGGAGCCGACGCGTTTCCAACCGCGCCCCCGGCATCCCCGGCAAGCTAACCGCGCACCCTTGTCCGGCCGCTGACTCGTCACGCCGTGCCCCCTTCCAGTCCAAGTGGCCTTAGCCACTTTGTGGATAGTGGCATTAGCCACTTGGAGTGTGCAAGTGGTTCGGCGCAACTGCCGGGCTGTCAGGTGAGGGGGTAGCCCTGTTCGAAGGCCCAGCGGTGCGGGGGATAGGTGGCTTCGGCGAACTCCAACGGCCGGTCCTGAAGGTCGAAGACGACGTGATGAACAATCAGAACCGCTGAACCGACGTCCAGTTGAAGGTCCGATGCCTCCTCGTCGGTGGCGCTCCGAGCGCACATACGGTCCTCGGCGTAGCTGCCCTGGCGGCCCGTCATGTTCTCGACGTACATGAGCGTCCCCTCCTGGATCCGCTCAGGCTCCAGGAGCTTCGGCGCACGCTGGCCGACGTCAGGAGCAAACCACGAGGTAGACAGGGTGATCGGCCCGTCATGGTTGTTGGTCACCCGTCGCCGGTGCACGGCCCGACGATCCTTGACCAGCCCCAAGGCTTCGGCCACGTGATCCGGCGCATCCAGCCAACCAGCCGACGTGATCACCGCGTACTCACCGGGCGTGTAGATCTTCCCGGTCTGCCGGGCCCGGCCGTACAGCTCACGCGCCCGCCGGTTGACCTCCAGGCTGCGCACATACGTGCCCGATCCCTGGCGCTTCTCGACGAGCCCCTGATGGCTCAGCGCTTCCAACGACCGTGCAGCCGTGGGCCGGGACACCTTCCAGTCCGCCGCCAACTGGCGCTCCGAGGGCACCTCGTCCCCCGGCCTAAGGTCTCCCCGAAGGATCTGATCGCGGATGAAGTGCGCGATCTGGAGATACTTCGGCTGAGCCTCCTCGATCTGAGGCATTCGCCCTCCTCGTCCAAGTGGCTATGGCCTCTAGCCACTATAGAGTGAGTGGTCAACCCTCCACCCCGTACGCTGACCGCATGAAGCGGTTGATCGTCGCAGCAGGAGGAGGGGGCGACGCTGTCGCCGCCGCAATGCTTCACGCCGCCCTCTACGGCGACGAGGACCAGGCGGTGATCCTCACGTACGCGTGGGACCGCCTCCTCATCGACCCGGTACCGGGACCCCGAGGACCGGACAACTTCACCGGCCTCGAACAGCTCACCCCGGCAGTCTGGACAGTGCCGGCGGACGCCCGCCCGATCGCTCCGGCAGGCTCCACACTCCCCCGGCTCGCAGCAGAGCTCCCGCACACCTTCGCCCTGATCGACCCGCACCACGGCGCCGAGGGCATCACACGCCAACTCGAAGAACTCATCAACCACTTGTCGCCGGAGTCGATCGACCTGCTCGACGTGGGGGGCGACATCCTCGCGCGGGGCGATGAGCCGACGCTGAAGAGTCCACTGGCCGATGCCCTCACGCTTGCCGCGTGCTGCCAGGTGAACGCTTCGATCCGGCTGTTGGTCGCAGGCCCTGGCCTGGACGGCGAACTACCCCTCGACGACTTGCGCGGCGTGCTTGGCCCCCTCGTCCACACCTTCATGGCGGAGGACGTGGAGCCGGTCAGCTCGGTGCTGGAGTGGCACCCGTCCGAGGCCACTGGCATGCTGGCCGCCACAGCCCAGGGTGTACGCGGCACCTGCGAGGTCAGGGACGCCGGTCTACCCGTCGGGCTCACGGATGAAGGCCCGACCGTCCACGAGATAGACCTGGACGAGGCAGTCAGCCGCAACCAGCTGGCTCGCGCCATCCTGGCGACCGAAACGCTCGACGAGGTCGAGGCCCACAGCCGCGAGATCTGCGGCTACTCGGAAATCGACTACGAACGCAACAAGGCCGCATGGCTCAAAGACCAGCCGCCCGCGGACCTGGTCCCACAGACCGTGCTGGCCCAACTCGACCAGTTCGAGGGCGAAGCCCGGCGCCGCGGAGTCACCCACACGACGTTCCGTCACCTCACCGAGGCCCTGAACCTCAACGGCT
Organism: Streptomyces sp. 2A115; assembly: GCF_052245575.1. Lineage (NCBI taxonomy): Bacteria > Bacillati > Actinomycetota > Actinomycetes > Kitasatosporales > Streptomycetaceae > Streptomyces > Streptomyces sp. 2A115. Next base: position 55,860 of record NZ_JBQQCG010000039.1, read on the forward strand.
CCCAGCGCGAGGACCTGCGCCAGCTCCTCATCAGCAGCCGCCCGGAACAGTACACAGCTCCGCTCTGGAGCGTCCCTCCGCCCGAGCAAGGGCACTGACCATGGTCCTCAGTCGACTTGTCATGCTGACGTCTCGAAAGCAGCTGCCGTCTCAAAGTCGAGGAACCTTTCGACGACAGCCTCGCTCCCGTCTTTGAAGATCACTCGGCAAATGCACAGAGCCGGCCCATATGCCGAGGTAGCGAAGCCGATGTGCTTGCCGTCACCTCTGTTCGGTACATCAAAGATCCGGTTGCCCCAGTAGCGACCAAGGAAGAACTGCGCCCGCTCGACGTCGTCGAGGCGACCACTGGGGCCTTCCACTAGGTACGTAAAGATGTCAAAACGCTGCCCGGGTGTCCTCGACGGACTGATGACATGGGCAAGGTGGATGTTCCGCGTTTCGCCCTTACGATCCATGCGGTACTGGCCCCACGCGGCTGGCGCCCCCGGTTCATCAGGATCCGGCAAACGGCCCGCCGCAGCCCCGTCAGCGGACGGGGTTTCAGTGCCCTGCTCACTCGCAGCCTGAGGAGGGAAGGTAGGGAGGTCCCCAAACTGCAGAGACAGGCTGCCTAGCCCAACCGAGAACGCCCCGCCTCGCTCAATGCGTGTCCGGAGGATGGGAGCCAGGGCTGCAAGCTGCGTCCGGAAAACAACGAGGACTCCGACGATGAGCAACACCCAGACGAGGGTCTGCATGAGGGGCACATACGCGTCCATGATCGCCTCCGCGACAATCTGACAGGCCAAGTGTGTCCGCTCGCACCTATGCACGGAGCGCCTGGCACAGCGTCAAGCATCCACCCAAGTCGGGCAAAATACGACGCTGCTGACTGAGTTACAACTTTCTCTACGGGTTCAAGGCGGCTCGCTCCGCTCCCCGCGCGCGGCCCGGCCCCCGGCCGGGCCTGCGCTCCTGTCTCCGCCCCGCTCCAGCCCGGCCGGTGTCCGTGCCGCGCATTGAGCGAGCACGCGGTGAGCCTCAGAGATCATGCCTCCGGCGGGGGCGCTCAGACTCCAGGATGGACGGGGCGCCGTTCGCGAGTGCCGGCCAGGCGTGGCGTGCGTGGGGAGCTCCCATCCCGTCCGCCATCGACCCAGGCAGAGCCGAGCAGACGCGGCCCAGGGCGTCAAGGTCGTTCGTACAGTGGCGCGCTCCACCTTGACGCCCTGAACCACGCCCGCTCCACGGTGTGTGGGCCGACGGCAGACGGGATGGAAGCTGGGGAGAGTGGCGGGTTGGGGCAAAGAGTCGTCAGCGGACTCCTCTGGGGTGAAGACTGGACAGATGCGCCAATAGGCACAGAGAGGTTGGTATGCCTACAGCGACCTTCCGCATCAGCGGCACCGAGATCCTGCATGAAGACCGTAAGCGTGCGCTCGCGCGTCTGGCTGATGATCTCCAGTCGTTCGGCGTGGAATGCCCCCTTAACTACAGGCCACCTGACCCAGGGCGACGCGGGGTCACCTGGTTCGAAGTTCTGTATATCTACTTGGGCACCAAGGCGCTCGAAAGCCTGACGGGCTACGTTTTTGACGCGCTCGCGGAGCAGACACTGGGACGCGTGATCAACTGGGCCAAAGATCGACTTCGGAGGGGCGAGACCAACCGGCCGCAGTCGATCACGATCTATGGCCCGGACAATGAACCCTTGATCACTGTGAAGATCCGCAGCGCTGAACAGATCGAGATTGAGGATCACCGCTCGGGAACATCGGACGACGACGCCAGCCAGTGACGACACAGGGGGCGGCGGTCCGACTTGACTCGGTGACCTAGGCAATAGCCTGCAGGACTCGTTGGATGGACAACCATGGATGACAGCGTGCATCAGAGTGCAATACGGCTGCGCAGCTGAATCACATTACTTCCCTGATCGGAAACAGAACGGATAGGCGCATGCGGCAACTCATCCGCGGTCGCATGCTGCTCCAAGACCTTCATGGCGAGTTCTTCCGACCAGTCGGCGCCACGCGCCGCAGCAGCAGTGCTCAGGCCAGCACCATAGTGAATTTCCATGAGCTTTCGGAACGCCCGCGGCTTCTCCTGCGGCACATGTCCGGGCTCTTGGCGATTCCAGCCGCGAGCACTGATCTGCTTATACAAGCTGATTGCTCGCTCCTGATCGACTACGCCAATCTCCCTGGCTCCGCGAACCAAGCTCTTGATTGAGACTCCCCATTGCGTCTTGAGCATGGCGAGTGAGCTCAACGTTGGCCTAGCGGGCATCACCTGTGCCAGCGCTGCACGCGGCGTCAACAGCTCAGCAGCAAAGGCGTCCGCCTCCGCCTCGACCATGCTCCCAGTCTGGCCAGGTTCGTGCAGCACAAGATGACCCAACTCGTGGGCCACCGTGAATCGCACTCTGTCTCCGGGAACATCGGAAAGCACTGCGATAATTGGCTCATCTCCCTGCCATGCACAGAAACCATCTAGGTTCTCTGCTTGAAATGGCAGCCCCAAAACGGTAACCCCGGCTCGCTCAACCGCGAGGATTAGATAAGGAAGCGGCTCATTGGGCGTAAAGCCCAGGACCTCTCTAGTTTTCGCCGCCGCCTCCGCAGGGTTCGCCCCACGCGTTATGGGAATACGACAGGGAATTGACCGAGCACTAGAACTTAGGTTGCGATATTCCTCGTAGACGAGCCTGGCCCACTGCATCGCGGCGGTCTTGGCCCGTTGCGTAAGCCGACTACGCGCCCGGAGTTGAGGAGACAGGGCTTCGAGATTTACGATTGGCGGGCGCCTGAAAAACTCAACGGAGACGCCGAACGTCGCAGCCAGAAGAGCCTCTGTTTCCTCATCTGGCTGCGCGCTCCCCTTCTCGATCCGCGACAGTTGATACTGCGACACCCCGGGTACGACACGGGCGAGCTCACTCTGCGTCATCTGGTGCATCTCTCGCACCTGCTTGACGCGCTCGCCGTGGATCATGTCGCCTAGTCTCCTAGTTGCCTGTACTGCTGGTCCGGTTCAAGTTCATCCAGGTCGGCCGCCCGGAGCCTAGCCATGCTCCGAGAGAGCTTGCCAACCCAATCGACACGCAGACTGTTCCGCCGATGGCCGCCCCCGAGAGGCCGCACGAGCGTCATCGGATCAGTCAACTTACCTGCGTCGTCCTTCCACAGGAGCAGCAGGTTATCCGTCTCCAGACCGGGGATCGCGGATTCAGACTCCTGACCCCAGAACGCTTGCCGCCTCTTCGAGCGCCCGGGCAGGGGGATAGTTATCCCACCGGTCCGAACATCGTCGCTTGGCCGCAGGATGCGCACGGCCATGCTCCGGTAGAAGAGCAGCAGGCCCGACATGGCGTACAGGGGGCGCCCCTCGTCGGTCTCGGCCTGAAGCCCCGCATCCCGCAGCTGTTCGAGGGCGATCCTACGAGCCGTGTGAGCGTAGTGCCACGGGTCGTCCGACCGGCGCAGCTCGTTGTTGGTGTGATGCTCGTTAGCGGCCTTGAGACCCGTCTCAAGGGCGCTGAAAACCGGCGGGATGACAGACTGAAGCTGCCGCACCGACTCTGCATACGTTGCCATGTGCATAATATGCCACGCAAGTTCACACCCCGCCCCCTGTTCCTGGCGTTGATCACAGACGAGACTATGGGAACTTACGTTCGACGCACCAGGGGGTGCCTAGATGACGAGGTAGGCGTACGCGAGCCACGGGGCGTGAGTAACTGCGTGACAACGCTGACGAACAGCACCGGACGGGCGCGGGTGACGACAACCCTGCACACTCGGTCGGCAGCACGCTTGCTCCCTGTGCCCGCGCCCCTGCCGTGCCCGATCGACCGGTAACTGACGGGGAACGATGGCGGTTGAGGGACAGCGCGCAAGAGAACGGTCCCCGACCGATTGACCTGGTCAGGGTTCGTTCGCTGTGGGTGTGGAATTTGAATCCACGGTCACATCGTTGCGACGACGATTTTCGAGATCACTCGTGGGTTGCCCCGCCCATTGAGACTCCGCCAACGTTAGGTCTCAACGCGTGTCCGCTAGAAGCCTGGTTCGGATTCACCAAACTCAATGAATCCGACGAGCGTGAGGTCCTTTTCTCCCACGATTGCCAGAACATCCTTGTAACGCTTCGACTGTCTGAACGTGCGGATCCGCGCGGCAGGCTCGTTGTACACGTTAAAGACGCCGGAAGACGTCATTACCGCAACGCTATCGAAGAACTCAACTGCAAACCCCGAAGCTAGGTCGCTCGTGGAGAGAATTTCAGACCCACCAACACTCCTGAGGGGGAGGTGCTTGAATTCGACATTCTTCTTAACTGTGACGTCGCGGTCCTCAAATGCCGAAATATTTACAACCTCTAGGGTGTCCCCTTCCTTAACGAGTAGTCGATAGTTAGAGTTTCCCAAGACTTCAATTTCCTCCTCACGTGCCTTCAAAGCGCTCCGATCTCTACTGCTAGATACTCCTTTACTCTCCACAGCGCGATACGTCAGCTCTTCAATGCTAATCTCCGCGTCATATCCCGTGACCATCCACTCATCGAACTGAGTGTTTTCGTGAGACCTACCCCTAACATCATGCGCCTTAAGGAAGCCTGGCATAGGTGAATCCGTGTAGTTCAAGAGATGCCTGGACGCAGTCGAACAAGCTACGGAGTAATCCGCTACCTGCTCCATTCTGTTTCCTGAACGCCGAATGGAGGGGGAAGTGTACGCGTCGTCAGCGAAGGGATCCCCATGGTCGCCGTCACCATCTCCATAATCGCCATCACCGTAAAGCTGGATGGGAGAAAACCACAAGCCGCGATCTTCCGCCGACGCGTTGACTGCCATATATTGCGCGGCAACGCATCTCGTCTCATGTTCTAGGAACTGAGTAAGTGGCATTTCTTCGATGGGGCGGCCTGGATTGAAATAGGACTCGAACAGGCCTTCACTCGTCGCCTGATAAAGGCGATTCGCGTAGATCGCAGAGTCAAACAAGTACCCAGGCGTGGTCGCACCACCAATTCTCGTTGGCTCAAGATCTAGAGACAGATCTAGCTCATTTCCTTCGAGTCGAAAGTCTCTCAGGAAAGCCGTTGCCACTTCAGGCATACCCATAATCCGGCGGAACGCCGAACTCACCTTCCAGTCATTCCTCAGAATGAGATAGTCCAGGAGTCCAGATCGCGATCGCCCAAATTTCTTGAGCACCGCCTTAGAGAGCCTTTCCATCTCCAGAATGTACAGGGAACCGTCTCTCCCCCAGAGGAGAACATGCTCCTTGTAAAGCCAGGCGTCACGCCACTCTCCCGGCACTCTTAGGCGAAAAACACCCGCCACGGACACTAGATCCTCCCCGTCATGAGGCGCTCATATGTCACATTATTAATCCTGCCTGAATTCAGCCACAGATCGAGAAGTTTCCTGGGAGGCCTGTACTTCCTGGCACCCGCCCTCCCCGTTACAGGATACCCGTGTCGAGGATCTGTTTCATTCCGTGTCACAGGAAAGAATGCGACTCGCTCCTCTCGGTCCCCTAGCACCTTGACTGCATCTTTCGAAATGAACCAATGGTTTCTACTCACGTCAACCCAGCCGGATATCTCCGACTCACAGAAACAATGACATTCGTCCCCTACGGGAATTACCCAGCACGCCTTTCTGTTCTTTGTTCCACTTGCGCTGCGGTGATACGTGAGTGACTTATATGAGCCGTCTGTACACGTAGTGAACATAATTCCATCCGATTCCACTCTCTCCTGCCTGCATCTTCTTCTTTTCACTTTTCTCCCTGGTGTTCACACGAGGCCGCATGCTCAACTGGAAGGATAGACGGCGGACGTGCTCCTCAACTCGGCCTTCCATGAATTCAATCCCGGTGCATCAGGGTCCGGTTCAATGGGTACAGCAGTGGACCACCGCAGCCGACCGCCAACAGCCATCAATGGCCGACCGACCAGCGCACTTGACCCGGACGACTCCCGGCCGAGAGTTCGGGACGAAGAGGTCCGTGCCAGACTCGTGCCAGATCGTGCGGGGAACCACGGGGAACACCGGTGAACCAGTCGCCCGCCCACCAGGTGCCGACGCCGCTCCGCCCCAGGTCAGCAAGCCAACGGTCCCCAGATCACCTCAGCTTCCCAAGCTGAGAGTGCGAGTTCGATTCTCGTCACCCGCTCCATATTGAAACCCCAGGTGGATGGCCTGGGGTTTGTTTGTTGTCTAGTCCAATTTGAGGGTGGCGTGCCCTCTGCGTGCCCTAAGTCGAGGTCTGGCGGCCTCCCCAGGGGCGCTCGGGCGCCACTTTGAGCGACTCGCCCTTCTGACGTCCCCAAGGCACCGCTCGCCTGGAACGCACGGAACGGCACCCGATCATCCTCACAGTCGAAACAAGACCCGACCCGGCCCATGGGCTGAAAAACGCCCAGCCGGCGGCAGGCCCGGCGGAACCTCCAAGATCGAGGTGTTGCGACGACCAGTCGAATCCGCTCCCGATGTGGAGCAGATACGGACCGGCGTCGCCGCCGTGCGCCGGTTCCGACCGCACGCTGTCGTCGGCATCGGCGGCAGCAGCCTCGACGTGGCGAAGACGATCTCGGTAATGGCCGCGCAGCCCAGCGACCCCGCGGAGTGCCTGCGCAACCCAGAACTGGTGACCGGAGTCCGGCAGTGCGCGCTGGTTCTGCTACCCACCACCGCCGGCTCCGGCAGCGAGATGACGCGCTTCGCCACTGTCTACGTCGAAGGGCTCAAGTACTCCCTGGACACCGACCAGGCCAGGGCCGACATGGTCATCGTCGACCAAGACCTGACCACCTCACTGCCGTTGCGGGACTCGGCGGTGAGTGGCCTGGACGCTTTGAGCCAGAGCATCGAGTCGTACTGGGCGGTGGCAGCGACGGCACAGTCACGGGAACTTGCCCGGTTCGCGCTGGAGAAGCTGCTGCCCGCGCTGGCGCGGGCTGCCGACACTGGTTCGTTCGCCGACCCCGGGATACGTAGCGACATGGCGTACGGCGCTTCGGTGGCCGGTTCGGCCATCGACATCACCCGCACCACTGCGGCACACGCCCTGTCCTATCACCTGACCGCGCGGCTCGGTCTGGCACACGGCACTGCGGTGGCACTGCACATGCCCTGGCTGATCGAGCGCCATTCCGCGCTGACCGAGGCGGACTGCCGCCACCCGGAAGGCGCCGCAGCGGTGAGGCGTTCAGTGGCAGACATCGAGGACCTGGCTCGGTCCGCTACCGGCGGCAGCGTGAGGAAGCTGGTGGAACGGCTACTGGTCCTCGGCCGCCAGCCAACCAGGATCAGGGAGCTGGCACTGCCCGCCACTCAATGGCGGGAACCCATGACCGCGGCTCTCACCACCGGACGGGCCTGGAACAACCCCTGTGCGCTCACCGAAGCCGATGTGTCCCGGCTGATGGTCTGAGGCGGACGAAACGGCCACCTGCCTGCCGACGGGTGGTGAGGTGAGGTGCGCGGCGGATCAGCTCCGCTGTCGGCAGTACAGCGCGTCGGGGGTGCGCGACGAGCCCACCCGGCCCGTGAGGGCGATCCCGGCCGCGTACTCGTCGTCCGCGCACTGGCCCTTGTAGTGGCCGCCCGCGAAGTCGCCGCCCTTGGGGGCCGAGCCCCTGTTGTCGCCGCGGTCGAACCAGATGGTGCGGCCGCTCGTGCCGACGATCGAGCCGGGGGTGGCGGCTGCGCACAGGGCGGCGGAGACGGCGGCGCCGCGGACGCTGTAGCCGGTCAGGAAGTGGCCGTCGGGGCACTGGAGTTTGGTGTATCCGGTCGCCCAGTCCCGGCCCGGTGCGACGTATCGCTCGTCGACGACCACCTTGTGTCCGGCGGCCGGGTCCCACACGGGGCCGGCGGACACGTCCGAGCACAGGCCGCGGTTGCCGGTGTGGCTGAGACCGACGAGGCGCTGGCCGTCGGGGCAGACGGCCTTGCGGGCTCCGGAGTCCCAGTCGGGCAGGGCACGCATCCGTCGCGACTGGACGAAGTCGCCGTGGTCGGGGCTGAGCATCGACCAGTCCGTCACCGGGGCGATGCGACCGGTGCGGCCCTGGGCCCCGACGAGCCTGGTCCAGGCGGTGGCACGCCAGTCGTCACCGTCGTACAGGCCCATACGGTTGCCCGCCGCGTCCCAGTGCAGCAGGGCCCAGCCGTTGCCGGTGCGGTTCTCGTGCCAGCCGACGAGCGGCCAGTACGCGAAGTCGGCGTCGGTGCGGATCAGGTGGTCGACGAAGTTCTCGAACCAGGCGCGCTGCCGGGCGCCGGTCTCCTCGCGGCCCCCGATACCGAACTCGCTGATCCAGACAGGGGCGGTGAAGTGCCGGTCCTGTTCGGCGGTGACGAAGAACGCCTGGCGGTTCAGTACGTCGATCAGTTCGGTGGGGGTCAGGTCGCGGTAGCGGGGGTCGGTGGTCTCGCCCGTTCCGGTGGCGCCGCTGTGGTTGGGGCCGGTGTAGTCGTAGAAGTGGGCGGAGTACACGAGCTTGCCGGAGTCGACGAGCGTGTGCGAGAGGCGGCGTACGGGTTCCAGGGTGGGCCGTTCGTGTGCGAAGCCGTCGACGGGGATGCCGGTCCAGTTGATGCCCTCGACGATGATCAGCAGATCGGGGTTGGCCTCCGTCAGGATGCGGTCGCCCACGCGCTGCGAGGCGGTGAACCAGTCGTGGTCGTCACCGAGGCCCCAGTTGGGGTCGTCCAAGATGTCGCGGCGCACCTCGTTGTAGAGGTCGGCGCCGACGACGCGCTTGTTGGCCTTGTAGCGGCGGGCCATGAAGAGCCAGTCGTTCTCCCAGGTCCCGGTGGACCGGCTCGCGTTCCAGCGTTCGTTGCCGTCGACTCCGCAGCACCAGCGGGTGGTGTTGGTGTGGTTGTTGAGGATCACGGCGAGGCCCGCGGCGGTGAGTTCGCGGACGACGGCGTCGTACACCTGGAGTGGGGTCCTGCCGCGCAGGGAGGGGTTGGCGGCGACGGCGTCGTCCGTGACGGGGACGCTGTCGTGGATCATCTCGTTGGAGAAGGGCAGCCGGATGCTGTTGATCCCGATCTCCCGGAAACCGGCGATGATCTCGGCCATGGGGGCGCGGTCCAGGCCGAGCGGGATCCGGCCGGAGTTCTCGCCCGCGTGGTGGTTGGCGTCCTCGTCCGCGCTTCCCGAGCCGCTCCAAGTGCCGCTGGCTCCATGCCAGTTGCCGGACCGCAGCTTGAAGCGGTCTCCGTCCGCGTCGACGATCCAGCGGCCTCGCGTGCTGAGCGGTGCCGTCCAGTCCGCCGCGGCGGACACGGCGGACACGGCGGACACGGCCTTTTCGGATGGAGTGACGGTCTCGGGGGCGGGATCCTGTGCGGCCGCGGGGAGAGGCGTCAGGGACACCAGGAGGAACACGGCGGCCAGCGTGGCTCTGACGAAGGATTCGCGCACGGTCACCATCCCGGAGACAGTGTTGTCATGGCGGCGTCATCATGGCGGACTGTGCGACAAAGGTCCAGTCCTGCACGTACCGCACCCGTCCCCGCACTCGACCCGCGCGAAGACCTCCGGAGTCGGACGGCCGACCCGGGCGGGTGTGCGTGCCGGTGCAGAGCTGACGGGGCGCCACCCACCGGTTGATGGCGACGGCCCGCCCGACACCGGGTTGTCCCCGCCCTGGTTGTCCTCGCCCTGGTTGTCCTTGCCCGGGTTGCCCCCGCGCGTGGGCCGACGGGCGGCCGTCGGCGTGGCAGACGTCATGAGGCCTCCGTGTTCTTCCGTGTCTCTTCGTCTCCGCGTCGCCCATGCTGAAGTCGCCCATGCTGAAGGGGCATCCGGTGGCGAGAAGCACCGTCGGTGCACCCAGCGCCGCGGCCGCGGCCGCCTGCTCGACGGGGTGTGACCTCCATCCGGTGCCGGGCTGCTGGATCTGCACGTCTTCGCCCCAGCCGCGGTGTGCCGTGCCCATCACGGGCAACAGCGGAGTAGGAGTTCTCCACGCGTCCGCGGCAGGTTCTCACCCCGGATGCTTGTCCTCGGTGCCGGGTAGTTTCTCCTATCGGGAGGGCGATGTGATTGAACTCGCTGAGTTGGTAAGGGAGTTGCGTGCGGAGCTCAACGCCGCGCTGGCGGACGGAGCGCCGGGGCCAGTGCGGTTCGAGCTCGGTCCCGTGGAGATCGAGGCGACCGTCGCCGTCGGTCGCCGCGGCGGGGCAGGCGGGAAGGTTCGGTTCTGGGTCGTCGAAGCCGGGGTCGACGGGCAGCGGGAAACCTCGCAGACCCATCGCGTCCATCTCACGCTGCACCCCAAGCTGATCGCTCCGGACGGCAGTCAGCAGAGTGTGCGCATCGTGGCGGACGAAGCGGAGGGCGAGCGCTGAGGACGGGTTCGCCAAGGGTGCCGTATCCGGCTCATCGGCATCCTGACGTGACTGTCCGCGGCGCCGTACCCTGGGTCGGCACCATCAGGTCGAGCTCGATGACAACAGGCGACGATCGGGAGGTCACGGGGGTGGAGGGGCGCAACGCAGCGCGGGTCAAGAACGAGTTGAAGGCCGATGTCGTCACCGTGCTGCAGGAGTCGGACTCCATGCGGCATCCGACCAGCATCGACCTGCTCGTGACCATGCTCGGTCAGGAACTCGGTTCGCCGGTGGACTTCACGCGAGGCGAGGTCCTCCGCCCCTGGCTGCTCAAACTCGTCAACTTCTGCGCCGAGTTCCCGGACGGCATGCCCTGTCTGCTGCGCTGTCTGCAGTACTTGGAGCAGAGGACCACCTCGGTCAACTCCCTGGGCCGTCTGGTGGACGAGTGGGAGGCCGCGAACTTCTTCGAATGGGCCGATCTCTATCCCTTACGGCCCATCCTGCAGGTGATGCGGTCGTCGTCCGACATGGCGGGGCTCGCCCGCCAGGCCAGCAGCTCGCGCATTCAGAAACTGCCTCCATGGTGCGACACCGGCTGGGCGGTGTTCCTGCATCTGGCGGGCAACAACTCGGCGACCAATGAGCCACCGGTGAGCCTGGCGTTCCTGGCCCTGGCAGCACGCCGGCTCATGGACGAGGGCAAGCCGGAGGTCGCCGAGCACGTACGCCGCTGGATCCGCGTGCTGGCCCGCACGTCGAAGACGGAAGACCTGATGGCCGAGTGGCAGGTCAGGGAGCCGCTCTCGGTGGTGTCGGACGCGTATCTCATGATCCAGCTGGAGCCGGACGGCGTCGACCCCGGCGCGTACTACCTCTCCCACTGGTGGCAGTCGGACACGGAGGGCTGGCATCCCGTCCCGGGTGAGACGCTGCATCTGCGCCGCGACGAACTGCCTTCGGAGGTCGAGAACCTCATCGAGCAGACCGAGGAACGCTGGTCGGACCTGCGACAGTCGATCGTCCTCGAGTTCATCCTGCCGTGGGAGCTGCTCGGCGAGCCGGTCGAGTGGTGGCAGAAGGAATCCCGATCGGACTCCCCCACGCCGCTGGTCATGGACTACAAGGTGGTCCTACGGAGCTTCGAGCGTCTGCGCCGGGCGGCCTGGCACCGGCCGTGGCACAACAAGTGGGACCAGCTGACCGAGAAGCCCGCGGAAAGCAAGGTGTACCAGGGCCAGCGGGGTGACTCGCAGTTCCATCTGGAGCGGCTGCTGAAGGCGGACAAGAGCACGGTCTGTCTGGTGCTCAGTGAACCGCCGGGCGGTGATTCCACCACCAGCCGACAGGAGTTCATGGCCGGCTTACGAGCCGGTATACCCGCGATGATCTGGCACCGCGGTGACTGTTCCGACCCCGCCTTCAAGGAAGCGGTCTCCGAGATCCTCCAGGAACGGGCCCTGGGGGGCCTGGAGGAGTGGTTCGAAAGATGGCGCAGCGAGGCTCTGGCCAAGGGGCCGGAGGGGTGGGGCAATCACGTGGGACGCCATCTGGCGATCCTGTTCGACGATCCGGAGCGGAGGCCGGGGCCTCCGGGGCCCGACCACGCATCGGTGCAGCAGTGAGCCCGGCGCGCACGGAGGTCACCGGCGACAGGGGGTGCGACGAAAGATGAGTCCTCGTGCATCCGGAGTGTGCCTGCATGCCCCCGGGACGAACCCGCGCGCCGTCGGCATGAACCAGTGCGCGTCCATCGACCCGAACCGGTTCCACCTCGGTCCCCCCGCCACTAGGGTGCTCTTGCACGCGTGTCGCATGAACCCATCCGCGCACTCGCCGTGCTTGTTCAGGAAACTGATGGACTGCAAGGCTTTGCTCGTGGATGTCACGCATACCCGGGGTCTGCGCGACTCCGCTCCCCTCACGCCGTCACACCGACGCCTTGAGAGTCCCCATGCACGATGACGACGGTCAGCGACCGGCACAGGCAGCGCGGGCACGGCGTGAGGCAGCCCATGTCCTGAGCCGTCTGGGGCAGCCGGACGGATCGGAGCCCGCCGAGGCGGTCCTCGTCGTCGACACCTACTCCTCCATGAAGGTGTGGACCCAGGTCGTCGACGACCTGGTGGAGGAGTTACGGCGGGCCGGCGATTTCGTCCGGGTGAGTGTGGTGCCCTTGCGGGGAACCGACGAGACGGACCCGGCACGGGTGACCAACAGGGATCCGCTCAGGACCGTCCCCTCGCACGCACGCCGGATGGTGCTGGTCCTCACCGACGGGCTGGCGGCCGGCTGGCGGCTCGGGACCCTGGAGCCGCTGCTGCGCGACTGGGGCCGTTCGTGCCCGGTTGCCCTGGTGCATCTGCTCCCCCAGCATCTCTGGTACCGCACTGGCCTCGACGTCTCCCGTGTCCGGATCCGCGCTCCCCACGCGTGGGCGCCCAACAAGGACTGGACATGGCTGGAGCGGGACGCCCGGGCCGCCTCGGAGGAGCCCGACGAGTCCGGGGCCGCCCCGGTGCTCGTACCGGTGCTCGCCTTCACCGATCGCTGGGCCAAGGCACTGCTCCGTCTGGTCGCAGGACCCCAACCCGAGTGGCTGGATCTGTCCGCGGTCCAGGCGCGGGAGTGGAAGCGTCGGCCGGACGCGGCACGCGCGCTGCCCTGGGCCGAGGGCACACCCGACCCGCGCGGCACGATGCCGCCCACGGCACGCGTCTCCGATTTCCGCGCCGCCGCCAGCCCCACCGCATTCGCACTGGCGACACGCCTGGCGGCGGCCCCCTCGAGCCTGCCCGCCATCCGCGCGGTCGTCGCCGCCACCCCGGACGCGGGCCCGGTCCATGTCTCCGAGCTGCTGATGAGTGGCCTGGTCCGACTCACCCGAACGGACGGCGAGGGCCCGGCGGACCTGATCTGCACCTTCGCCTCCGGCATCCGCGAGGAGCTGCTCGCGCTGGGCCGACGCAGCGACACCACCCGCATCCTGCGCGAGATTCGCGCGTTGTTCGCAGGGGACCCGGCGACCAGCGATCTTCTGCCGTCCCCGGCAACCCCCCTGGACAGCAGGGAGAAGCCAAGCGTCACCCACCGCAACGTCGCCTTCCTGCGCGTGGAGCTGACCGCTCTGCGTGCCTTGTCGGGCAGGTACACACACCGCGCCGCCCTGCTTGAGGAGGCGCTGAGCAAGCACGATCGACGCCGTGCCGCCAATCTGGACACAGACATAAAAAAACGGACCGCGAGCGCACCGTCCGTCATACCCCCGGCCGAGACCGGGCGCGATACCGCGTCCTCTCCCCCGACCGCATCCGAAGGAGCGTCCCGTATGTCGACAACATCCCAGCGCGTGGAGGGGGACCGCACCGCACAGCCACGCGTCTGGGGAAATCTACCGCCGCGTAACTTCAACTTCACCGGCCGGGGTGGCCTGTTGGAGCTGCTCGACCAACGTCTGCGGGAGGGCACGACGGCTGTGCTGCCCGAGGCGCTGCACGGTATGGGCGGCGTCGGGAAGACCCAGCTGGCCATCGAGTACGCATACCGTCATCAGAGCGAGTACGACGTCGTCTGGTGGATCCCCGCGGAGCGGCCCGGCCAGATCGCCCAGGCCCTGGTGGAACTGGCCCAGCGGCTCGGGCTGGTCACCTCGACCGAGGCCAACATCGCGATCCCCGCGGTCCGGGAGGCGCTGCGCGAGGGACGGCCGTACGACCGCTGGCTGCTGATCTTCGACAACGCCGACAGTCCGGAGCAGGTCCGCCACTACTTTCCTCCAGGCGGAGAGGGCACCATCCTCGTCACCTCCCGCAACCGCCGCTGGGGTCAGGTCGGCCGCTCGCTCGAAGTGGACGTGTTCTCCCGCGAGGAGAGCAAGGAACTCCTGCGCCGCTCCGGTCCGCCGCTGGAGGACGGCGAGGCCGACGCGCTCGCCGAGGCGCTGGGCGACCTGCCCCTGGCCCTGGAGCAGGCCGCCGCCTGGCGGTTGGAGACCGGTATGCCCGCCTCCGAGTACCTGCGCCTGTTCGAGAGCAAGCGGGTGGAACTGCTCGAAGTCGCGCCGCCGCCGGACTACCAGTTGCCCGTCGCAGCCGCGTGGAACGTCTCCCTGGACCACCTGGAGACCCGCAGCCCGGCAGCGCTGCAACTGCTCCAGATGTGCTCCTACTTCGCGCCGGACCCCATTTCCCGGTCGATCTTCTCCGGCCTGGGCAACAGCCGCATCTCTCCGGCACTCGACGCGGCGCTGAACGACCCGATGAGGCTGTCGCGCGCGATAAGGGAAGTGAACCGTTACTCGCTCGCGCGCATAGACCACCGCACGAACTCCCTCGAGATGCACCGCCTGGTGCAGCTGGTCCTGCAGAACCGCATGTCCCCAGAGGAGCGCTTCCGTATGCGCCAAGGCGCCCATACCCTGATGGCCGCCTCCGACCCGAAGGCTCCCGCCGACCCGACGAGCTGGTCCCGGTACTCGGAGCTGTACAGCCATGTCATCGCCTCCGAGGCCGTCAAGTCCGACCAGCCCTGGGTACGCCAGCTGGTGCGGAACATCGCCGAGTACCTCTACTACTGGGGGGACCACGAGCTCTCGCTCGAGTTCTCCGAGCAGGCCTGGAAGGTGTGGAGCGACATCTTCGGCGAGGAAGACCAGCAGACGCTTCTGATGGGGCAGTGGCTGGGCTTCGTGACCTGGGCGGTGGGCAGGTTCGACGAAGCCGCCCGGCTGGCGGCCGATCTCAAGCGGGTCTACGAGCGCACCGCTCCCGCCGACGGTGACGACACCCGTGAGGACGCGCTCGACGCGCTTCAGTTCGAGGCCGCCGTACGCCGCGCCGAGGGCAGGTTCGCGGCCGGCGCCGAACTGGACCGGATCGCCTACGAGCGGGCGCGCAGGGCCTTCGGCGAGGATGACCCGACCACGCTCAACATCGCCCACAACGTCGCGGTGAGCCTGCGCCTCACAGGTGAGTTCCGCGAGGCCCTGGAACTCGACCGCCGCACTCTGGACCTGAAACGCCGTCTGTTCAGCGAGGACGACCGACGGATCCTGATCACCGAGTACAACCTGGCCGTCGATGTGCGCGAGACGGGCGACTACGTCGGCGCGCGCGAGCTGCACGAGTCCGTGCAGGAGGCGTACCGGGAGGCGTTCGGGCTCGAAAACCCCTCCACGATCGAGGCGGTGCGCCAGCTGAGCGAGTCCTGCCGCAAGGAGGGCGACCATGTGCGCTCGCTCGAGCTGGCAACCGACGCACACGCCCAGTTCGGGCGCCGCTACCCCGAGGCGCATCCCCGTTCGCTGGCCGCCGCGCTGACCCTCTCGGTCGCGCTGCGTCAGAACGGCGACCTGGAGGCGGCCCGGACCCGCGGCCTCAAGGCCTGCGACGGGTACCGGCAGGTCTACGATCCGCGCCACCCGCACGTCCTGTCCGCTGACGTCGACCTCGCCGTCACACTGCGGCTGCTCGGTATGGCCGAGGAGGCGCACCGCCTGGACGAGGCGGCGCTGGTCGCCCTGACCGACCGGCTCGGCGAGGGCCATCCACTGGCCCTGGTCTGCGCCATCAACCTGGCCAGCGACCGGGCCGCGCTCGGCAGGCACGAGGAGGCTCGGCGCGGCGGCGAAGCCACGCTGGAACTGTGCCGGATCACCTTCGGCGAGGACCACCCCACCACGCTGGCCTGTGCGGGGAACCTGGCCCTCGACCTCATCGCGGCCGGTGCCGAGGAACAGGGCCACTTGCTGCGCGAGGACACCCTGGAACGTATGGAACGCGTTCTCGACGACCCTCGTCTGCTGCGCGCCTCGGGCACTCCGCACCCGGCCACCGTGCAGTTCAGGGGGGGTGAGCGGGCCAACTGCGACATCGACCCACTGCCGCTGTGAGCAAGCGGCGCACACGAGGGCTCCGCGACCGGCTCTCGCTCGGTCCGGTGCACGGGGCCGTCCCGTCGGTCGAGGAATCCCGCGTCCCGTCGGTCGAGGAGCCCCGCCGGTCACCCTGAGCGGCGCCGGGTCCCCTCTCCCTCGGCGAGCCCCTCAGCGAGCCAGGCCGCCAGCCGCACCGGGTCGGCTCCGCGGCCCGTCATCGCTTCCAGGGCGTCCTGGACGGCGCGGGCCCGCTCCGGGAAACGGAGCAGGAGCCGGGCGGCCGGAGCCTGGTCCGGCGGCAGGGAGCGGCCCAGGCCCACCCACGCGGCGACCGGGGCGCCCTTGGCGGACAGGTGGGCGGTGAAGGCGGCGTAGGCCGCGGCGCGGTCGCCGCGGGCGAGCAGGACGTCGGCCTCGTCGGCGCCCTCCACCCCGCCCGCGCCGGCCAAGTGCCGCCAGTCGCCGTCCGGATCGGTGAGGACGTGTCTGGTCAGGACGGCCGCGCCGTCCAGGAGCCGTACCTCGGTGTCGGGGACGACGGAGGGTGCGTCCTGAAGCGCGGCCGGAGGCCGGTTGTCGCCCCGTTGCCAGGCCCGTACGGCCTGCTGCACCGCGTGGGCGGGCGGCCGCAGATGGTGGGCGCGCCAGCGAGCCCGGTGGTCGGCGGCGGCTTCCTCGGCCAGTCGCAGCTCGGCCGCCGGCACCTCGTCGGCCAGCCATCCCTCCAGGCACTCGCCCAGTTGTTCCAGGACACGCCGGCCGAGGGGGGTCAGCCGGTCGCAGTCGCGCACCTCGCTCAGCGTGGCCCACACCTGGGTGCGCCACAGCGCGAACTCGAAGTGGGCCAGTGGGGAGTGGGCGGTGTCGGCTGCATGCCGGTGCGTGCGCCAGAAACGGGTCACGCCGTGGAAGGCGTAGATGCCCTGCATCAGTCCGCCCAGCGGGCGGGGGTCGTCACGCCAGGGGGCGTAGAACAGCCGGCCGTCGGTGGCCGGTTCGCTCAGTGCCCCCAGATGCATCAGTCCGCCCAGCTTCGTGTGCTGGAACTCGTGCACCAGAGTGGCGGCGAGCTGCGCGGGGTCGTCCGGCAGGGACGCGGTGATTCCACCGAAGGCGTCACCGGCCGTCCCGCTATACGGCCGAAACCTTTCTCTGGTCGGGGTCGGTGCGACCGACATCAGCCCCAGCCGCATCGCCTCGGCGCTCACCGGCTCGTCGCGCAACAGCATCTCCCAGGCACCGGCGAGCAGCGACTCCCACTCCGCCGCCTCCGCCGCGGACAGCAGCCGGGGTTCGCTCGGCCGGGGGAAGGTGCGGTAGGGATCGAGTTCGTCCAGCACGAGTTCCTTCGCGGTCGCGCCGACTCCGAGCCTCAGCCGACGCACCGGGAGCCACGTCGGCCCGCGCCCGTCCCGTACCGGATCGACCTCGGCCTCGCCGGCCGCGCCCGCGATGCGCACCCGGCCCGCGCCGGCCACGACCCGTGCCGTGCTCCAGGTCTCCGACGCCGGGAGCCGGGCGCACCCGAGCGTCGGCAGCGGCACCAGGCCGCGCCGCACCGGAACGGTGATGTCGAAGTCCAGGCCGGCCCGTATCCCCGCGGCCGCGGCGAGCGCCGTCAGATGTCCGGCGACCACCCACAGCGGGGCGTCCTCGTAGGAGCGGCCTCTGATCCGGCGCAGGGCGAGGGACACCCACATGCCGGTGGTCGGAGCCATCAGAACGCTCTCGAACACCTCGGGTGCCTGCCGCTGGACGCGTTCCAGCAGTGCCCACGCCTCGGCATACGGCATGGTCACGTCTTCGTCCGGAAGGTCGCGGGCGAGTCCGTCGTCCAGCGCCCGCAGCAGCAGGAGGCGGCGGCTGCGCTCCGCGCCGAGCAGTTCGCCGACCGCCGCGGCGTCGCCCTCGCCACGCGCGAGTGCCAGGGCTACGACGGCCGAGAGCCGGTGGAAGGGCAGACGGTTCCCTGATGTCGTGGCGTCAGCGGCCACGGGTCCTCCACCGCACCCTGCCGGTCCCCTCGATCGAGTCAGTCGAAGCGGGACGGGTTGTACGACACCGTGATGGCCTGTGGGCCGTCGATGTGGTGCAGCAGGTCGCCCAGCGACTCGGCGACGGCCGTGTCGTCCATGGAGCGCAGCGCCTCAAGAGAGACTCCCGAGAGATCGACGAGACCGGACTCGACGGCAGGCATCGGTTCCTCCACGGCTGCCAAGTCCCCTTCCATGCCCATGAGTCGGCGCTCCCAGTCCTTCAACCATCATGACCCAACGGGCCAATGGGGGAAACCCCGCATGCCGGCCGTGACACGAGATCGAGTCAGCCTTACCGCCTGGTGGTCAGTAGTGGTCCCCGGCCAGTCTCTCCGCCGCGCGGTCCACGCGCTCCCGTGCGCTCGACGGCCCCTCGAGCAGTCGCACCGCCTCCAGCAGTTGGTCGAGGGTGCCCGGGTAACGGAGGCAGGTGCGGACGATGCCGAAGACGTCCATCCGCAGTCGGGGGTCGCGGGGGCTGTTCGCGGCGATCTGCGAGCTGATGCTCTCCAGGACCAGGGCCATGCCTCCGGGGCTGCGCAGGGTGGGCAGTTCGGTGAGCGCGTCGACGAGTTCCGCCAGGTCGCGCAGCGGTACGTCGGAAGGCAGGCGGGACAGCAGCGGGGTGGGGACGGGGCCGACGTGGCCGTGGGTCGGGCTCGGTGCGTCGAGGGGCGGCAGGCCCGCGTGCCGGGCGAACAGGGCCAGCTCGGCCGCGGAGAGCGCCGCGTACCACCGCTCCACCCTCCCCGCCGCCAGCCTCCCCAGTCCGTCCGCCAGGTGGTGGGCGCTCACCATCCCGATCAACGCTCCGTCGCTCCACACGGCGGCACCCGACATGCCCTCCCAGGGGGAGCGGCCCGGTTCCGGTGCGGAGGACGGGGGGAGAACGGCGAGTTCGAGGGTGCCTTCGCGGCGGTTGGAGAGGACGGAGACGGTGCCGGAGACATGGCAGGTGTCGCGGTACTGGCTCGGGGAGCCGTCATCGAGAGCGTGCGAGGCATCCTTGCGGAGCTTGAAGCGGGGGAAGCCGACCGCCGTGAAGGAGAGCGTGACGGGGGTGTCGGGGACGGTGGCGTACCGGGGCGGGAGAGCGGGGCGATGGGTGTCGGGAACGTCCGTCAGCTCCAGGAGCGCCACGTCGGCGGGCTCCGCGAGCAGCACGGTGCGGGCGGGCGAGCTCCACTCCCCCGGCTGGTCGACATCGAACCGCACCCGTACCGAGGCGGCTGGGGCGGCGACGACATGGGCCGCCGTCAGTACGTACGCGTCTGCCACCCGGTAGCCGGAGCCGCGCCGTCCGGGCAGCGAACCCGTCCGCCCCACCAGCACCTCGGCGACCCGTGCGGACTCCAGCCCTCGTGCGAACTCCCCCATACGAGGCCCTGTACCCGAGGCCTGAACTCCTTACGCCGAAGCGTCAGTTGTGCCGGCTCCCGAGAGCTTCCGCCGCAGCAGATCCAGGAGGACACCTTGATGTACGTCGAGGGTGGGGGTGGAGCGCGTCGACCGAGTGTCGACGGGGCGAGGCAACAAGGCCCGATTCGAACAGCAGTGTCGCGATCGCCCGGGGCCCCTTCACTCATCGGGCGTGCCCTGCAACCTTCCTCCCACTCGCGAGTCACCACGCGGTACGTCCTGCCCGCACAGCGTGAAAGAACCACGACACGCACGGCAGCGCCTCGGTCGCGCCGTGCGTGCCGCGGTCCGGGTCCCCTCGACCACGGCAGGAGGGAGATGCGTCCAACGGCACCCTGGGGGAACGACGAACACCCGCACGACCACAGCGACCGCGGCACTCACCGCCGCCCTGCTGCTCACTGCCTGCAGTGGCCCGCCCGACACCGCCGCGAAGAGCGCGTCTCGGTCCCCCGGTTCCGCGGGATCGGAAAGCTGCCGGTCGATGTGTCCGCACCGCTGGTGCTGGTGTCTCCGCTGGTCGCGACCGTCGTCACGGCGGCGTGCGGGTTCAGGGCTCGTCCGGCTGGCACCGCGGGCACGACACCGTGGTGCGGCCTGCCATACGGAAGCGACGCAGCGGGCCGCCGCAGCGCGGGCAGGTCGGGACGGGGTCGTCGCGGTGGCCGGTGAGCCAGGAGTCGCGCGGCGGGACGCACCCGGCGGTGACCGCGGAACGCAGGGTGCGCCGCATGTGTGTGTACAGGCGGCGGCGTTCGGCTTCGGTGAGATCGCTCGCCCGGCCGGTGGGGCGCAGCCCGGCACGCCACAGGATCTCGTCGGCGAGCAGATTGCCGAGCCCGGCCAGGACGGACTGGTCGGTGAGGACGGTCTTGACGCGGCCGCGGCGTGCGGAGAGCGCGGCCTCGAACTCCCCACGGTCCACCGCCATCGCGTCGGGCCCCTGCTGGTCCAGCAGCCGTACGACGTCGGAGTCGTCGTACGCCAGCCAGAGACCCTGGAGCTTGCGCTGATCGCGGTAACGGAGCTGACGGCCGCCGCCCACGGTGAACAGCACGCGATCGTGAGCCTCGGGCGCATCGTCGGGACGGCCGCAGACCAGTCGACCGGTCATGCCGAAGTGCAGCATCAGGGTCGGGCCGTCGCCGGTGGAGCCGTCGCCGGTGCGGGCGAGAAGCCACTTCCCGTGCCGCTCCGGCTCGGTGAACCGCCGGCCTTCCAGCGCGTCGCGCAGCCGCCGCGCGCTCACCCCGTGCAGTACGCCCGCGTCGCGCACGTCGACGCGTTGGATGACTCTGCCCTTCGCACAGGAATCGAGCACCTTCCGGTACCCCTCGACGTCCGGCAACTCAGGCATGGGGGCGTCCTCTCCATCTCACGCGGAGATCCGCGCGCGGCGAGCGGGCCGTAGCCACCCTCAACGGCGTCCCCGGAGCCCTCTGGAAGCCCACTCAAGGAAGCCCTCTCAAGACATGGTGCTCCCGGCCGAGCCACGGCGCAGCACCACACGCATCAGGAGACCCGACACGACGCGACGAACCCGGTAACTGCCGCCGGGCAGTGAAGAGATCTCATAGAAGGACGAACACACGGTCACTCCTGTCACAATTTCCCCTCCGGTTGAGCTAGACATTCTTCGTACTAGCCCAACTCACCTTCATCGGTGGGTCCTTGACAACACATCAGCCCGAGGAGAACCACGCGGTGACCACGCAAGATCACGTCTCGCCCGGCCGGGGCAGCCGTTTGACGCGTCCGTTCGGACGCCGGCTCGTACGCCGGTCCGGTACCAGGGCGCGGAAGGGCTTCCCGCGCCTGAGGATCGTCGGCGCCGCCACGGCCGCCCTCATCATCGCCGGGACGGGAGCCCAGGCGATGGCCGCTCAGACGACCTCGGCCCCCACAACGCCGGCGCCCCCGACGGCCTCGCGGGAGGCGCCGCCGGTGCCTTCCCTGGCCTGGTCCGACTGCCAGGGCGGCTTCGAGTGCGCGAGCGCCGACGTGCCGCTGGACTACCGCGAACCGCAGGGCCGCACCATCACCCTCGCGGTGACCCGCAAGAAGGCCGCGGACCCGGCGAAGCGCAAGGGCACCCTCTTCATGCAGCCCGGCGGGCCCGGCAACTCCGGAGTGGACTTCGTCCGGAACAACCACGCGAGCCTGCCGGCCGCCCTCCGCGACTCGTTCGACGTCTTCGGATACGACGTACGCGGCGTCGCGCGCAGTTCGGCGCTCCAGTGCTGGGACGACCAGCGGTACACCCAGGCCGTCACCCAGGCCAAGGGCGTCCCCGCCCCCGGCGCCTTCGGCCCGGCCCTGACCGAGGCCGCCGCGTTCAACCAGGCGTGCGTGGACAACTCGGCCGAGCTGCTGCCGTACGTGGGCACGGAGTACGTCGCCCGTGACATCGACCTGCTGCGCCAGGCGCTGGGCGAGGACCAACTCACGTACTACGGGCGGTCGTTCGGCAGCTACATCGGCACCGTCTACGCCGCTCTGTTCCCGAAGCGGGTGCGGGCCCTGGCCCTCGACGGCGCGTACGACCCGGTGCACTACGCCAATCAGCCGTACGCCTACGACCGGCCCCAGTACCTGGCCCTTGACGGCGCGATGAGCCGCTTCCTCGACTGGTGCGCCGCCGACCAGGCCACCTGCGGGTTCGGCGACGGCGACCCCCGGGCGGCGTTCGAGAAGCTCAAGGGCGACCTGGACGCCAACCCGGTACCGACCGCGAACGGAGGGCAGGCGAACGGCTACACCCTCGTCTACCGTCTGATGTTCAACATCAACGAGGGCAAGGTCATCTGGCCCTCGCTCGGCGAGGCACTGCGCAAGGCCCAGCAGCGCGACAACACCTCCTTCCTGCTCCGGCCGCCGTCCCCGGGCAGCTTCGACTTCCTGGTCCCGAACGTCGTGGTCGAGTGCGTCGACCGGGCCTACCCGCGTGACCTCGGCCGGCTGAAGCGGAACGTCACCGCCAATGCCAAGGCGGCACCACTGCTCGGCCCGGCCATGGCGTACGGACCGCCGACCTACGACCACCAGCACGCCACCGCCTGCACCCAGTGGCCCGGCGAGCGCGTCAGCCGCTACGACGGCTCCTACCGCGCCAAGGGCTCCGCGCCGATCCTCGTCCTCGGCACCACCGGCGACCCGGACACCCCCTACCAGGACGCGGTGGCCCTGTCCCGGCAGCTCGACAACGCCTCGCTGCTCACGTTCAGGGCCGAGGGGCACACCGCCTTCGGCAGGAGCGCCTGCGCGACGGACGCGGTCACGGGCTATCTGGTGGACGGGAAGGTCCCGGCCTCCGGCACGACCTGCACGGACGAGACCCAGCCGCCTTCCGCCACGCCCAGGGTGGCCCCGCCCGGCACGACGCTCGGCGAACTCCGCAACGGCGTCAACGAGCGTGTCGACCGCATCGGCCCCGCCCTGCGCTGACCCACCCCACACCACCCACCATCCCGCCCACCATCCGAGGCGCCGGGCCCTTCACGGCCCGGCGCCTCGCCGTCTTCCGCTTCTTCGGCGCACCCGACGACCAGGACGTACCAGCTCTCTCCCCGCACCGGCATGCAACCTTCCGCCATACCCGACCGTCTCACCTCATATCGGCTTTACTCTCCAAATAGGGACATCATGAGACGAACAGGAGCGGCATTGGCGGCGCTCGCCCTCGCGGGCGCCGTACTGGGAGCGGGGTCGACCACCGCGGCCGCCGCCCCGGAGACCGCCTCGCGTGTCACGGTCTGCCCGACGGGCTGGGGCAGCGGCACCAAGGGCGCCGTCGCCGCCGGCGCCGTACCGCTGGAGAACATCAGGACCGGCCGGCACACCTGCTTCGACCGCCTGGTCTTCGCCGTCCCCGGCGGCGGCGCCATCGGCTACTACGTCAGGTACGTCGACCGGCTCCACCAGGCAGGCTCCGGCAACCACATCCCGGTCGGCGGCGGAGCCGTACTCGAAGTCCGTGTCGCCGCGCCGAGCTACGCGCCGGAGAGCGGCGCCCCCACGTACCCGGGACGGGTGGCCCGCCCCCTGCCCGGCGTGGACATCGGCGGATACAACACCTTCAGGGACACCCGGTTCGCCGGCAGCTTCGAGGGCGAGACGCAGATCGGCCTCGGCGTCCGCGCCCGGCTGCCGTTCCGGGTCACCCAACTGCCCGACCGCCTGGTGGTCGACGTCGCCCACAGCTGGACGAGCCGCTGACCTCGGGCCCGCTCGCCGTTCGCCCGCGGTGCCTTCACGCGGGCGAACGACAGCGTCGGGGACCATCCCGTCCACCAGGGAACCGCGGTACATCTTCGGAATTTCATCACGCATGTACCGTCATCCGATACTCAAGATAATCTCTACTGACTCACGCTCCCCCAAATGCCGGATACCTCGCACCGCGTGACGCTCGTTAGGTGGTCGTGACTTGGAAGAAAAGGAATGCGGGCGGGGCTCATCCACTCCTCTCACACCAGGGAGGTTCCGGAGAAGCGGAACAGCGGATCTCATCTCCAGCTGATCAGATCGCTACGGAAAGCAGCAGCGTCTGGCTCGATTTGGCCAGCGGGAGAGACACTCTCCAACACTGCTCGGACCTGCTTGAAGGATTCCTCAAAACCATCAGCCGGATGGAGAGTGAATACCTTCGGGCGGCGACAGAGGGACTGGACGAACCATCCCAAGCCGGAGTGCGAACGAGTTAAGGATGGACAGGATTCAGGATGCGAACCGACTATGACGCGGTAAACCAACACCCTGAAAGCACTCAGCCACTTGAGGTGCAGCACTTCTGGGACGTCCCCGATCCGGCGATCTCGCCGGATGGATGGGATCCGAATGAAGAGCTGGCCCGGATGCTGAATACGACGCACAGCGTGGATCCCGCTCCTCCCCTGCTGGACAGCGACAGCCGCCCGCGCCGCCCGGTCAGTCGACGGCGACCCCGGCCAGGCGTTAACACCCTTGCCGGAAACCCGAAAATCATCACTGTTGCGATCCTGATCGCAATAATCACCATCTGCGCAGTGACGATGCTGGGCTGGTCCATCTCTTATTCCTACGGCCAACTGCGCACCATCGCACTGCTGGCAGTGTCGGCAAAGTTGGCACAGTGGTGGCCACTGACGGTGTACGGGCCCTGGTTCGTGGCGAGTTTATCAATTCTGCGAGCTGCCGTTCAGCATCGAACCGCCCGGCGGTCCTGGGCTGTAATGCTGATCTCCTCCGGAGTGGCGGTAGCCCTATGTATCAGCAATTCACCGCACTCTCTTCTCTCGATGGTAATCGTCGGAATTCCACCGATTACCGCCCTGGTCTGTTTCCGGGAACTCGTCGGCCAGTTCTCGTCTCAGCCCGGCCCTCGACATGCCGCTGACACCTCGAACGGGCCCAAGCAAACAAGGCCGTAGGCAGTCGAGACGGTCATGGCTCGGTGTCCGCTGTGTTCTCCGTGTCCGCGGGGGTCTTCGCCTGGGCCAGCCCGCGGATGACGCGGGTCAGGTCGGCCGGGGCGGCCGCGAGGCGGACCGGCTTCCCCGCATCGTCGAGTTCGGCTATGTGCCAGCTTCCGGGAACGGTGTCGCCGTCGCTGCCCCGCGCGCGCCGCAAGTCCTTGACGGTGAGCCGCTCCACCGGGATCGGTTTCGCCGCGAATCGGCCCGGGCCGGGGTGCGGTGTCACCGCGGGCGGACCGCCCCCGAGGACGATGTGGGTGCCGAAGCCGTACGGGTTGTAGTCGGTGTGCTCCAGGAAGCGCGCGGCCAGGAACACCTCTTCCCCCTCCCCCTCCTCTTCCCTCTCTGTGGATATTTCGGTCACTCCGGACCCGGTGGGCGTACGGATCCGGGTGGCACGCCAGGCCAAGGTGAAGAGGACCAGCGTGGCCGTCGAGCCCGCGGCCGCCCATGTGATCGCCACCGGAGAGTCGAGCACGGTCGTGGGGTGGAGGTAGCAGAGCGGCAGCAGCCACAGCGCCGTAGCGACGAGCGCGCCCGCGAACGGAAGGGCCGACGGGAGAACCTCGTCGTCGGGCAGTCGGCGCCCGCGCAGGCGCAGTAGCGCCCGCGCGCCGGGGTAGCCCGCGGCGAGGGTGGACGCGGCCGCGATGCCGGCCAGATCCCCGGGGGCGGACATCTGCTCGCGCCACACGTGGTGCTTCCCGACGACCTCCCTCACCTGGCCGCGCCAGACGGTCAGTTCGACGCTGTCGCCGGGCCGGAAGGCCGCGGCGTCCTCTCGCGAGACCGCGAGTCGCTCCAGCGGCCGACGGTCGGCGAAGTACAGCCAGCTGGGCTTCTTGGGCCGATTGGCCTCGGTCCGTGCGATCACGGCCGACCGGGTCGTCAGGCACTCTCCTGCAGTCTCGGCTTCTCCTGCAGTCTGGGCTTCTCCTGCAGTCTGGGCTTCTCCCTCAGTCTCGGCTTCTCCTGCAGTCTGGGCTTCTCCCTCAGTCTCGGCTTCTCCCCCGCTCTCGGCGCCGCACGGAGTTGCCGACTTCCACGCCCGCTCGTCCGACGCCGCGTTCGGCACGAACCACGCGGCCGAGCCCGCACACGCGAGCAGCAGCGCGCACAGAACCAGCGACCCGGCCCAGCCCCGCCCGGCGGTGCGGTACGAGACGACGGGGAGGTGGCTCGACTCCGGTGATCCGTAGCGGCGGTGCAGCGCGCGGAAGCCGTCCAGCTTCGCGTCGAAGTCCGGGTCGTCGGGGGACCAGCTGTGCGGCAGGGGCAGGAGCCGCTTGCGTCCGTCGCGCAGCACCAGGATGACGCGACGGGCGTCCTGCGCCCGGGAGGTGTTCGCGTACCTCAGACGTACGCGCAGGTCGGCGACGTCGTGCCACGGCACGCTCCGGCGGCGCAGCAGCGTCCGGGAGTGCAGGCCGTAGGCGTCGGCGCTCACCCGGGCGGTGACCTTGTGGAGCGACGCGATGCCCACCAGCGCGAGAAGCAGGCCGACGCCCAGCCCCACGTCCGGGCCCCAGTACGCCGTGCGCACCGCGGCCAGGGTCGCCCCGGCCGCCCCGAGTCCGACGAAGAACCACAGGGTGCGTTCACCGAGGGGACGGCAGGTCACTTCCCGGACATCGGTCATGCGCGGAACTCTGCCTCGTCCGCGCCGCGAGTACTTGTGCAGTGTGCGGCAGCTTTCTGGTCGTCAACGCTGCCGACCGCATACGAGGTGAAACCCGAACTAGAAGCGAACTAGAAGACCTGGAAGACCTGAAGACCTGGAAGACATAGCCGTGAACTAGGGCACAGAGAACGGCCGGACAGCGTCGATGTTCTGTTCCGCCCAGATCGTCTTGCCCTTGGCGGTGGGGCGGGTGCCCCAGCGTTGGGTCAGGTGAGCGACGAGGAGGAGTCCGCGGCCGCCCTCGTCGTAGGTGCGGGCGCGGCGCATGTGAGGTGCCGTGCTGCTGGCGTCCGAGACCTCGCAGATGAGGCTTCTGTCGTGGATGAGGCGCAGCTGGATGGGCGGTTCGGCGTGCCGGATGGCGTTGGTGACCAGTTCGCTGACGATCAGTTCGGTGACGAAGGCCGCATCGGTCAGACCCCAGGCCTCCAGCTGGCCGATGGCGTTCTTGCGGGTCTCGGCGACGGCGGCGGGATTGGGCGCCACTTCCCAGGCGGCGACCCGGTCGGCGTTGAGCGCCCGGGTGCGGGCGATGAGCAGGGCCACGTCGTCGGTGGGCCGCTGGGGGAGCACGGCTCCGAGAACCGTGTCGCACAGCACGTCCAGGGAGGCCGCGGGACTGGTGAGGGCCTGGCGCAGCCGGGAGATGCCGTCGTCGATGTCGTTGTCACGGGCTTCGACCAGGCCGTTGGTGTAGAGGGCGAGCAGACTGCCTTCCGGCAGTTCGGTCTCCATCGCCTCGAAGGGCAGCCCGCCCAGGCCCAGCGGGGGTCCCGCCGGAAGGTCGAGCAGCTCCACCATGCCGTCCGGGCTCACCACGGCCGGTAGCGGATGCCCGGCACGGGCGAGCGTGCAACGGCGGGAGACAGGGTCGTACACGGCGTACAGACACGTCGCTCCGACGTCTCCCGCGATGTCCTCGTTGCTGCCCGTCGTCCACTCCGGGTCGTCCCCCTCAGTGGCCAGGCGGGCCACCATGTCGTCGAGGTGGGTGAGCAGTTCGTCGGGGGGCAGATCGATGTCGGCGAGGGTACGTACGGCGGTACGCAGCCGTCCCATGGTCGCCGAGGCGTGGAGGCCGTGGCCCACGACATCGCCGACGACCAGCGCCACCCTGGCTCCGGACAGCGGGATCACGTCGAACCAGTCGCCGCCGACCCCGGCCTGAGCGCCGGCCGGCAGGTAGCGGGAGGCGACCTCCACCGCGGCCTGCTCGGGCATTCGCTGCGGGAGCAGGCTGCGCTGCAGGGTGACCGCCGTGCCGCGTTCGCGTGTGTAGCGGCGGGCGTTGTCGATGCAGACCGCCGCCCGGGCCGCCAGTTCCTCGGCCAGCACGAGGTCGTCCTGCTGGAACGGGTCGGGGTGCTGGTGACGGACGAAGACGGCGACGCCGAGGGTGATTCCGCGTGCCGACAAGGGCACGGTCATCACCGAGTGGAAGCCGAAAGCGCGGACCCGGGAGGACCGGAGCGGGTCACGGGCGACCCAGTCGGCGATCCCGGGGTCGGTCATCCGGTGCAGCACGGCGCGTCCCGACCGCAGACACTCCACCGGCGGGGATCCCTCCGGATACTCGCCCACCTCGCCCGGAGCGACGACCGCCTCGGGGATCCCCGGGTACACGGACTGGTGGGCGATGCGCCGCAGGGCGAGAGGGTTGCTCGCGGCCGACGCCGCCGAGGGCCACTCGCGCGGGTCGTCGAGGGAGGCCAGCAGGTCCACGCTGATGAAGTCGGCGAGTTCGGGGACCGCCACGTCCGCCAGTTCCTGCCCCGTCCGCGTCACGTCGAGGGTGCTGCCGATGCGTTTGCTGGCCTCGGCGATCAGCTGGAGGCGCTTGCGGGCCCAGTGCTGCTCCGTCATGTCGTGCGCGGAGAGAGTCACTCCCTGGATACGGCCCTCCGGGTCCCGCAGCGGCGCCATGAAGACCGACCAGGCGTGCTCGCGGGGCTCACCCGGGGCGCGCAGGTAGTTCTCGTCGTACTGCGGCTCACCGGTCTCCAGCACCCGCAGCATGCTCTGTTCCGCCCGCACACCCGCCTCGTTGTCCACGATCTCGGTCACCCGCAGCCCGCGCATGTCGGCCTCGCTGAGGGCCACGGACCGCTCCATGTCCTCGTTGGCCCGTCGCAGCCGGAGCCTCGTGTCGTACAGCGCGAGCGCGCAGCACGGAGACTGGGTGAAGCCGCAGCTCACCAGGGTCTCGTCGGCCGGCTTGGGCTCCTGCCCGGCCACGGCGGAGACCAGCAGCCAGTGGGCGCTTCCGTGCTCCGGCTTCCTGTGGTGTGCCAGCACCCGGATCTCGAGGCGGTGGCCGTCCCGGTGCCGGAGGGCGAGCGTGCCGTGCCACCTCGGCAGCCGGGTGAGGGGTGGGAGGTCCCGCACCGTGGGTCCCTCGGCGAGCAGGGACGCCGCCGGCCGACCCAGGGTCTGCGCCGACGAGTACCCGAGCAGGCGTTCGGCACCGTCGCTCCACCCGGTCACGGTGCCGTGTTCGTCTACGGTGGCGCGCGCGGTCAGCTCCTCGCCGACGACGTCCCGGACGGAACTCGCTCCCCGGACGTCGACGATACGCCGCTCCATGGCCGCTCATCTCGCTCTCGTTGAGCTCTCCACAGTGTTGAGGTCGTCACCGCTGAGGAGCGCTCAGGACACCCGTCGCCTCGACGCCACGCGTCGCTCGACGCTTGGACGCACACCACATGGTTGCCATAGATCACGTCCCGCTATCTATGCCATTTTCCCATTATTCCGCAGTCGGTGTTATCCCGCGCCGAGCACGAAGCCGAATACGAAGCCGAATACGAAGCCGAGCGCCGACGAGAACCAGCGAGCACCAGTGAGCACCAACCCCGCGGCCTCCGTACGGCGGGTGACCGGCAGGATTTACCCACGCCATGGGTTCATGTGTGTGAATAATGATCAAGTACATGTCTATTGACGCGTCCATAGCAAGCCCTTAGCGTCCGAAGAAAGCGCTTTCCCCATCGGATGCGGCAGCTCGGCCCTCCGGCCAGTTCATGCTCTCGAACCGGCCGCATCGTCGCACCCGGAACCGTCACAGAGAAGGGGTCGGCCCCATGCGTCTCTCCGGCCCGAGCACTCCCGCGCTTTCACCGCCGGGAGGAACGGGCAGCAGGAGCGGTCGGACGCGGCGCCCACCGCGCCGCGCGGTTCCCCGACCGCCCGACCGCCCCTTCCACTCCACCGAACCCATGGTCAGACGAGCCAACCTGGAGACGAACGATGCAACTGAGACCAGTCATCGCGTGCGTCGGCCTGCTGGCCGGCGCGCTCGTCGCGCTGTCCGGCACCACGGCACAGGCCGCGTCCACCCGTTATGAGGCCGAGAGCTCCCCGGCGGTCTGTACCGGCACCATCGACTCCGACTGGGCCGGTTACTCCGGCAGCGGATTCTGCAACGGCACCAACGCGACCGGCGCCCACGCACAGTTCACCGTGACCGCACCCGCATCGGGCACGGCGACACTGGAGGTCCGCTTCGCCAACGGAACCACCACCGCACGGTCCGCGAGCCTCACCGTGAACGGCTCGACGGCCACCACGGTGTCGTTCGAGGGCACCGGCACATGGGGGACGTGGACGACGAAGACGCTCACGGTCCCGGTGAACTCCGGCAGCAACACCATCCGGCTCAGCCCCACCACCGCCGCGGGCCTGCCCAACATCGACTACCTCGACGTCGAGACGGGCGGCGACACCCCGGCGCCGACGGGCCCCGCGCTGTACGTGTCACCGAGCGGCACCGACAGCGCGGCCGGAACGGAGACGGCCCCGACGACGCTCACCTCGGCGATCAGCCGCATCACTCCCGGCGGGACCATCTACATGCGCGGCGGAACCTACCGCTACTCGCAGACGGTCACCATCCCGGCGGGCAACAACGGCACCTCCGGCGACCGCACCGAACTGACCGCCTACCCGGGCGAGACCCCCGTACTGAACTTCTCGGCCCAGAGCGAGGACCCGGCGAACCGCGGACTCGCCGTGAACGGGACGTACTGGCACGTCAAGGGCCTGGTCGTCGAGCGTGCCGGGGACAACGGCATCTTCGTCGGCGGCAGCAACAACGTCTTCGAGCGCACGGTGACGCGCTTCAACCGTGACACCGGGCTGCAGCTCTCGCGGATGCTCTCCAGCACCCCCAGCAGTCAGTGGCCGTCCAACAACCTCATCCTGAGCGCTGAGTCGCACGACAACGCAGACTCCGACGGAGAGGACGCCGACGGCTTCGCCGCGAAGCTCACCTCCGGTCCCGGGAACGTCTTCCGCTACGCCGTGGCCCACAACAACATCGACGACGGCTGGGACCTCTACACCAAGACCGATACGGGACCCATCGGCGCGGTGACCATCGAGGACTCCCTCGCCTACGAGAACGGCACCCTCAGCGACGGCTCACAGGCCGGCAACGGTGACCGCAACGGCTACAAGCTCGGTGGCGAGGACATCGGGGTCAACCACGTCATCCGGCGCAACATCGCCTACGACAACGGCAAGCACGGGTTCACCTACAACAGGAACCTCGGCTCGATGTCGGTCTCGGGCAACGTCAGCATCGACAACAACGAGCGCAACTACTCGTTCGACGGCGGCACCTCGGTGTTCCGCGACAACACCTCGTGCCGCAGCGGCAGCGGCACGAACGACAAGATCGTCGGCAACACCGACAGCTCCAACCAGTTCTGGTCCGGTTCGAACGGGTCCCGGTGCTCCTCGTACTCCGGCGCCCTGAACTGGTCCTACGCCACGGACGGCCGCCTCGCGGTGACCTTCGGCGGCAATCTGGCAACGCCGTAACCGACCCGTAACCGAACTCGTCGCCAGCGGCGGTGGCCGTGGGCGGCGATGGCCGCGGCCGGCGCATCCGGTTCGTCCGGATGCGCCGGCGCTCCTAGTTATGGGAGCTGGTCATGGGAGCTGGTCATGCGAACTGACCGGGCTGGTAGTCGCCGGCGGGCTGCTGGACGATGACGTTCCCGCGGTTGAAGGCGTTGATGAGGGCGATGGTGCACACCAGGGCCGCGAGCTGCTCCTCGTCGTAGTGCTTGGCCGCATCCGCCCAGGCCTCGTCCGTGACACCGCCCGCCGCGTCGGCGATGCGCGTGCCCTGCTCCGCCAGCTCCAGCGCGGCACGCTCGGCCTCGGTGAACACCGTGGCCTCACGCCAGGCCGCGACCAGGTGGAGTCGCTGCGCGGTCTCCCCGGCGTGCGCGGCGTCCTTGCTGTGCATGTCGGTGCAGAAACCGCAGCCGTTGATCTGACTGGCGCGGAGCTTCACCAGTTCCTGCGTCGCGACCGGCAGCGTCGACTCCGCGAGCACCTTGTTCGCCGAGACGATGTGCTTCGCGAACTTGGTCGCGACCGGGTTGGTGAACATGTTCAGGCGAGCTTCCATGGTGCACTCACTCCTTGCCGTTGTTGGTGGCCATACCTCTCTGACGGAACAGCCCCGGCAGGATGTGACATGAGGAAGAGTGCCACTTGCTGTCACACGACCGACGACGGTCGCCTCTTCCGGGCTGCACGTGGGGGACGCGAACACAGCAACGGATCCTCAATCACCTGAGCTCCCCAAGCTGATGGCCTCCTCGGCCTAGATGTCGCGGATCCGACCGGCAGCCTGGTTTGTCGCATCCGACGGCTACAGTCCGAGCATGCCGCTGCCACGCCCTGTCGAGGAGGCCCAAGGTCCATACGACGCCGGGTACCTCCCCCGGTTGGAGATGGCGTTCCACGCTGTTGAGGAGCCCATCACCGAGCCCATCGCCAAACTGGGCGGTGATCCCGTATGGCTGGGCGAGCCCTGCTGGCCAGTGCACCCCAGCACCGGGGAGCCACTGGACTTCATCGGGCAGTTCCCCGTCCCCGAGGACCCCGGCGAGGAACGGCATATGGGGTATCTCTTCCTGTCCTACAACGACTACGAGACCGGCGGGATGGACCCCGAAGACGGCGAAGCCGTCCTGCTCGTCCAGCCCGGCGGGCGCATACCCGCGTTCGCCACCATCGGCCCGGCCGGAACGAAGGGGCGTACCTCTGGCGGTTCGGACCCGACGAGGAGCAAGTGCCCGTGCAGTTCCGGATCGGCACGACAGCCGTACCGGAGACAGTCGAGCGCGACCTGGAGGAGCACGGCACCGTAGACATCCATGACTACCTCGGAGGCAAGCCCGCCTATCCGGACTGGGCCGGGGTCGAGGCACCATGGCGCTTTTTCTTCTGCCTCGGTGGCATGGAGGACGACGGACCGTACTTCCTGAACTTCGCGTACGGCGCCGGATTCGCCTACCTCAGCGCCGACCGCCTAGAGGGCCGCTTCAAGTGGGAGGCGGCCTAAGACCGCGAGCCACCGTCTCAGTTTCAGTCTCGTTCAGCACCGTTCACGGTCGTTCGGACGGGACCAGAACCTGTTGGCCGCCCATGAACCCGGGTGAACGCCCCTGCACGCCCCCCAACACCCCACCACACAGTTGGAAAGCGTGCGCCTGATCTCGGCCCGCGCGACAAGTGGTGCGCGGCCGGCGCTGGCAGGTCATCCGCTGGCCATCGACAAAGCCCGACCGTCGGTTAGGTCCCGGACGAGTCTCTGGGCCGCCCCCAGACAGGCCGGGGATGCAACCATTCCCTACAGAGCTGGAACCCCCGGAAGCCGACCGCGCGTTTGAGACCATAGCCGCGGGCACTGACAACGGACTTGCCAGTGATCGAGCGTTAGTTGTAGCCAGTCAGCCCCGCACCACAACCGCACCAGTTCGAGCGCGGAATGGCGAGGGATGGCGGGGGATGGCGGGGAATCACCGCGAACGCGGGTGCCGCCGACGACGCCGCAGCCCGGCCGTACGCCCAAGTCAGCGCCCAACCCATCCCGGCCGCAAGTGATCGCAGCCTCCCAAGCCGAGACCGCCAGCCATCAACGGCTACCGGCCTACCCGAGGGCCGGCCTACCTGGCGACCAACCTCCCTTTCCGGCCCTCTTCTTGAGAGATCAGCGCCGGGCATCGTACTCCTCCCGCGCCGCGAGCACGTCCTCGATGTTCTCCTCGGCCCAGCGGCCCAGTGCCTCCAAGGGCATGTGCAGTGTGCGTCCCAGTCGGGTCAGCTCGTACTCGACGCGGGGCGGCACCTCGGCGTAGACGTGGCGGGTGATGAGGCCGTCGCGTTCGAGGTCGCGCAGGGTGTCGGTGAGGACCTTGGCGCTGATGCCGTCGACGGTGGTGCGCAGGTCGCGGAAGCGCATCCTGCCGCTGCTGAGTGCGATGACGACCATGGCGGTCCACTTGTTGGCGATGCGGGCCAGCGACGTGCGGGAGGGGCAGGTCGCGGTCATCACGTTGAAATCCGGGTGCTGTGGCATGCGTCACACCGGTCCATTGGTTACGTTGAGGTGACTGGTTACCGATGGTGAGTATAGGGCTCCAGCAGCAAGTATCCGATGAGGATGAAGGAGAGAATCACCATGGGGTCCAATACGCTCGCCGTCGCCCGCCGCTACCTCGACGCGGTGTCCGCCAAGGACTTCGCCGCTGTCGCGGGGTTGTTCGCGGACGACATCGTGTGGCACCAGCCCGGCGACAACGCGGTCTCCGGTACCCACAGCGGCGGGGCCGCGGTGGGCGAGATGCTGGCCACCCAGATGACCGCCACCGAGGGAACCTTCGAACTCCAGCTGACCGGGGACCCCATGGTCAACGACGCGCTGGTCGCGATCCCCATCCACTTCTCGGCCAAGCGCGCCGGCAATGAGATGTCGATGGACGGGGTCGACGTGCTGAGGGTCGAGGGTGACAAGATCGCGGAAGTGTGGCTCTTCTCCGCCGACCAGCGGGCCGAGGACGCCTTCTGGGGCGCCGGCTGAACTGGACCCGCCCCGACGGAGCCGTTGGAGCAGCCGCCCAACGCAGCGGAGCGGCTGGTGCTGTGCGGAGGCCGAAGCCCGACAGGTGACACACCGCCCAGCATCAGCGGCTCCGAACACGGGCATCGCGACAAGCAGGCAGGCGCACGCCCCCGCGG
Source organism: Streptomyces sp. 2A115 (assembly GCF_052245575.1). Lineage (NCBI taxonomy): Bacteria > Bacillati > Actinomycetota > Actinomycetes > Kitasatosporales > Streptomycetaceae > Streptomyces > Streptomyces sp. 2A115. The sequence goes on from NZ_JBQQCG010000039.1 coordinate 90,706, forward strand.
CTCCCGGCGGCCAGTCGGCATCGACCTGCGCTGCGGGGGTCTACGGAACTTGGCGGTAGATGTCGCGGCGATTGCCGACGGCCAGGACCCACACGATCAACTGACCGTCCTCAACGGTGTAGACGACGCGGTAATCGCCAACCCTGAGCCGCCAGCGGGTGCTGTGCCCTTGAAGGGCTTTGATGTCGAACGACGTGGTGTCCGCGGTGTCCCCCACATCCATGGCCTTCTGGAGTTCCGTGAGGCGGTACAGGATGCGCAGGGCGTCCGGGCGCGGGATCTTGAGCATGCCCCGCTGGGCGTGCGGCGTGAAGCGCGTGACGTACCCCACGGGGTCAGCCCTGATGAGCGCGCAGCAAGGCGGCCATCTCTTCCAGTGAGACCGACCCCTCCAGGCCCTCGGACTCGGCTTCGTCGGCCAGTTGGTTGAGCCACGCCTCTTCGGCGTTCTCAGCGATCTCACGCAGGCGCTGGTACTCCTGGATGTCGATCACGACGGCTTCCTGCTTGCCGCGCCGAGTGATGATCGTCGGGGTTTCCTCCCGACGAGCGCGATCGATGACGTCAGCGAGGTGGCTGCGGACATCGGCCATGGATTCGACCACCGGATCACTCATGTCATGAATGTAGCAGATGTACATGAAGGTGCCCCGGTCCGGCAGCGTCAAGTGTCCCGCCCCGCGCCGCCCCTACAAGTCCCCGTCCCCAAACGGAAGCCCGTCCAAGTCCCCGTCGAACTCCCCGCTGTTCAGGAACATCAGATCCAGGGCGTCGGACGACCGCTCCTTCCGACCGTCCGGGTCGAGCAGTGCCTGCTCGGTCCAGATGCATTTTCCGGTCGCCGTGTAGCGCGTGCCCCAGCGCTGCGAGAGAGCCGTGACCAGTTGCAGGCCGCGGCCGCCCTCGTCGGTTTCGGTGGCGCGGCGGATGCGGGGCATCGTCAGGCTGCCGTCGAAGACCTCGCAGATCAGTTCGGCGCCGTGGAGAAGGCGCAGGCTGACCGGGCCCTTGGCGTGGCGTACGACGTTGCCCACCAGTTCGCTGGCCAGGAGTTCCGTGGTGGGTGTCAGGTCGTCCAGGCCCCAGGTGGAGAGTTGCTCGCGGACGTGGCGGCGGGCCTGGCCCGCCGCTCTCGGGTCCTCGGGGAGCGGCCAGGAGGCCATCCTGTCGCCGGTCAGGGCGTGCAGGCGGGCGACGAGGAACGCCGTGTCGTCGGCCGCCTGGTGCTCGGCGGGGAGCAGGCCGGCGGTGAGCGTGTCGCAGAGGTGTTCCAGGTCCGCGGCCGTGCCGTCCTCGTGGGCCGTGCCCAGGAGCCGGGCCAGGTCCGCCATGCCCTCGTCGATCTCGCGCTTCGCCGACTCGACCAGGCCGTCGGTGTAGAGCACCAGCAGGCTTCCCTCGGGGACGTGCAGCTCGACCGTCTCGAACGGCGGTTCCGCCGCGCCCAGGGGTGGGTCCGCGGCGAGCTCCGGGAAGTGAACCGTGCCGTCGGGATGGACCAGGGCCGGCGGCGGGTGCCCGGCTCGCGCTACGGAGCAGATCTGGGTGGTCGAGTCGTAGAGCGCGTACAGGCAGGTGACGTACGACTCCTCGCCCATGCCGCCGACGATGTCGTTGAGGTGGCTCATGATCTCGTCGGGGGGCAGTTCGAGATCGGCCAGGGTGTGGACGGCTGTGCGCAGGCGGCCCATGGTGGCCGCCTCGGGCAGGCCGTGGCCCATGACGTCGCCGACGACGAGGGCGACCTGGCCGCCGGAGAGCGGGATGATGTCGTACCAGTCGCCGCCCACGTCCATGCCCTGTCCGGCAGGGAGGTAGCGGGCGGCGGCCGTGCACTCGGGCAGGTCGGGCAGGCCTCGGGGGAGCAGGCTGCGCTGGAGTTCGCGGGAGCGGGTGTGCTCGGCGTCGTAGAGCCGGGCCCGTTCCAGGGCCTGTGCGACCAGGGCGCTGATCGTGGTCAGCAGGGTACGTTCCTCGTCGGTGAGGCGGCGCGGCCGGTCGAAGGTCACCGCGCAGACCCCGAACGTGTGCCCGGACGCGGTCAGCGGCAGGAACGCCCACGCCTGCTTGCCGGCGCGGCCGGGCAGCTCGGCCCGCTCGGGGTAGCGCGAGATGAACTCCTCCACGGAGGACAGGAACGTAGGTGTGCCCGCCACGATCGCGTCCCAGAGAGGGTCGCCCGGCGTCCGCGGGCAGTCGTCGAGCACGTCCAGGACGTCGCTCGGGTAACCCATGGATCCGACGGTGTGCAGACGGTCGTCCTCGACTACCTGCACCACGAGTCCGGTGGCGGCGAACGGCGGCAGCACCCGTCGGGCGACCGCGTCCACCACGTCCTGTGAGGTCGTCGCCTTGGCGAGCGCGGCGGTCAGCTCCGCGACCCGTGTCGCCCGCTCGGACGCGGCACGCTCGGCCGCGTGGCGCTCCTCCTCCAGACGCCGCTTCTCGGTGACGTCGGTGAAGTAGAGGGTGCGGCCGTCGGGACCCGGGACCAGCCGCAGGTGATAGCGGCGCCCGGTGTCCGGCATGTGCACGTCGAAACCGACGGGCTTCTCCTCGGCAGCGGCGATCCGGCAGCGGTACTCCAGGCCGGGGACCAGGCCCGCGTAGGGCAGGTCCCACAGGACACGCCCGAACAGCTCCTCCTCGGAGAAGCCCAGCGTGCGTTCCGCTTCCAGGTTGGCGAAGGTGATCCGCCAGTCGTCGTCCACCGCCAGGAAGCCGTCGCTCATGTGCCGCAGGGCCCGGCTGAGCGCGTCCCGGGCGGAACGGGACTCGTTGCTCTCCCAGCCCACACCGATCAGCCGGAGGGGTTCGCCCTCTTCGTCGTACGTCGCCCGGCCGCGGGCCTGGGTCCAGCCGTACGTGCCGTCCAGGCGCCGCACCCGGTACTCGGCCTCGAACACGCCGTGCTCGCGTATCGCCCGCTGCACCGCGGCCAGCGTCGGTGCCAGATCGTCGGGGTGGACGATCCTCATCCAGTTCTCGACCTTGGCGGTGTAGTCCTCCGGCCTGGTGCCGTACAGCTCCAGGGCCGCCTCGTCCCAGAGCAGCTCGCCGCTGCGGATGTCCCAGTCCCACGAACCGACGCTGACCTGCTTCAGAGCCTGCCGCAGCCGGTCACGGTCACCGTTCAGCTCCGCCTGCGAGGGCCCGTACGGCGGCGGTGCCTGGGCCATGCGCTCCTCGGTCCAGGCGATGAGGGCCCGGAGGAAGTCCCACTGCCGGGGGGTGGGCTCGCCCTGGTCGCCCGTCAGGACGGTGAGCGCACCGATGCTGCGGTCCCCGCTGAACACCGGTACGGCGGCGAGGCCGGTGCCGGGCCAGGTGGTGCCGGGCCAGGTGATGTCCGCTGTCGCCCTCGTCTCCGGCGTTTCCGTCAGCTCCGCCGCATCCGCCGAAGGCCCGGCCGGGTCGGCGTGCCCGGCGGATTTCAGCGGCACCCATACGCCGCTGCCCTGGTGCAGGGCGCGGGCCGGGGCCAGCGGACCCTCCTGGTCGAGGATCTCCCAGGAGCGCGTCAGGACGGGTGGGAGACCGGTCGCCGACACCAGGCGCAGGGCGGACATGGGGCCGCGGAGATGAATCGTTCCCCCCAAGGCGCCCAGCTCTCCCACCGCATGCTGGAGCGCCAGCCGGAAGACCTCGCTTTCCGCGACACCAGGGTCCACCGTGCTGAGCAAAGCCAGCCGTGCGTTCATACGGCGTATTTAACCGTTCCCGCCTCATTCGAAGCGATGATTCGCAGGATTCTCACGCTCGGCTCCGGGCCGCGCCCCGCGGGCATCGACGGCGCGGAAACCATGCCGCGTTACCTCCTGTTACCCCGGGTTACTTCGGTTTTTCATGGAGTTTCCACACCCTTGTCCTACATGGGGTTTCTGCGCGCTTGCCTCAGGCGACGATAACGCTGGAATCCGGGACGGACCAGGCGTCAGGGGCCCTGCGGGGCGGCCTGAACGTGCCGACCGACGTCGTACGGCATGGCACCACAGCCCCTGTGCAACGCGCCCGTCCCCGTGTAATGCCCCACCACCACGGGCAATCCTCCGTTCACAGGGCGGGCGGGAGGCGGTAACGGCCGGTGAATAAATTCGACGGCTAACACAGACGTACTCAGACGAATGCATTCGACATCGAAGTCATCGCCCGGCAGGCTCGGATCGCCCAGCTCTCGTCGGCACCCCGCGAGACTCCCCCGACCCGCTGAGGAGCGGCATGGACATCGGCGTCTTCATCCCCATCGGCAACAACGGCTGGCTCATATCGAAGAGCTCTCCGCAGTACATGCCGAGCTTCGAGCTGAACAAGGCCATCGTGCGGAAGGCCGAGGAGCACGGGCTCGACTTCGCTCTGTCGATGATCAAACTCAAGGGGTTCGGCGGCGAGACCGAGTTCTGGGATCACAACCTCGAGTCGTTCACGCTGATGGCGGGCCTGGCCGCCGTGACCGACCGGATCAAGCTGTACGCCTCCACGCCGATCCTCGCGCTGCCGCCGGCGATCGTGGCGCGCATGGCCGTGACGGTCGACTCGATCGCCCCCGGCCGGTTCGGCGTCAACATCGTCACCGGCTGGGCGCCCGGCGAGTACTCCCAGATGGGCCTGTGGCCCGGGGACGATCACTTCGGCAACCGCTACGCCCGTGCCGTCGAGTACGTCACGGTGATGAAGGAGCTGTGGAGCGAGGGAGTCAGCAACTTCAAGGGCGAGTTCTACGAGATGGACGACTGCGTGCTGTCTCCCCGGCCGGCGAACGGGCACATAGACATCGTTGCCGCGGGCCAGAGCAACACGGGCATGAAATTCGCCGCCGAGCACGCCGAGTACAACTTCATCCTGGGCAGCGGCGTCAACACCCCGCTCGCGCTCTCGGACAGCACGGCCACGCTCGTGGACGAGGCGCGGAAGACCGGCCGTGATGTCGGAGCGCTCTCCCTGTTCATGGTCATCGCGGACGAGACCGACGAGGCCGCCCAGGCGAAGTGGAAGGACTACCACGACAACGCCGATCTCGCGGCGCTGGCGTACATGGCCGGGGAAACGGCCACGGACACGACCTCCGACGACTCCTCGACCGCCAGGACCATCTCGCTGCCCGAGGGCGCCGTGAACTTCAATATGGGCACGCTCGTCGGCTCGTACGAGACCGTCGCGAAGATGCTCGACGAGGTGGCCGAGGTGGCCGGCACCAAAGGGATCATGCTGGTCTTCGACGACTTTCTCGAAGGCATCGAGAACTTCGGTACGCGCGTCCAGCCGCTGATGAAGTCCCGGTCGGGCGGATCGGCCGCGGCCTGAGTTCCGGGCCAAGCAGTGTCACAGGTGTCGATGGCCGTGGGCGTGCGGCCCTGATGGGCGAGCTCTCCGTCCGCGGCCCATGGCGGGTGTTCGCCGCCACGGCGGTGGGAGTCGTCGCCGTGTTCCTCAACATGAGCGGTCTCACCGTCGCGCTGCCCACGATCACCCGGGAACTGGGGGCGAGCCCCGGGCAGGCCGACTGGATCCTCCTCGGCTACATGCTGGTCACCACGTCACTGATCCTGGTCTTCGGCCGGATCGCCGACATCGTCGGCCGCCGCAGGCTGTATCTGGCCGGGCTCGTCGTCTTCACCGCCGCGACGGGCCTCGCGGCGCTGTCCCCGTCGGCGGAGTTCCTGATCGTGGCACGGGTCGTGCAGGCGATCGGCGCCGCCGCCGTGATCACCAACAACACCGCCCTGTTGACCGACACGTTCCCCCCGAAGACCCTCGGCCGAGCCCTCGGCTGGAACGTGACGGTGGCCGCGGTGGCCCAGATCGCCGGTCCGGTGGTCGGCGGCGCCGCGACCGAACTGCTGGGCCGGCAAGGCCTGTTCGTCGTCTGCGTGCCCATCGGGCTGATCGCGATCGTCGCGTCGGCGCTGGTCGTACCGCCGACCCGGCCGACCGGCGGGGTCCGTGAACCGTTCGACCTCCCGGGCGCAGCGCTGTCGGTCGCGATCCTGACCGCCCTCGTCCTCGCGATGACACCCGGCGCCACAACCACGACCACAACCACGGGCACGACCACGACCACGGCCGCCGGGTGGCTGCCGTGGGTCTGTGGCATCGCCGCCGCGGCGCTGTTCGCGGTGTTCGTCCTCGTCCAGACACGGCGGTCGCACCCCCTGGTCGACGTGGCGCTGCTGCGTACGCCCGCGATCTCCCTGGTGTTCGCGGCCGTGCTGGCCAACGCGGTCAGCGGCTACGCCGTCGTCCTGCTGGCGTCGCTGCACGAGCAGGCGGTCGGCGGGGCCACTCCCCTGGAGGCGGGGGTGCTGGTGACGCCGGTGGCGGTCGGCACGCTGATCACCTCGGCGGCCGCCGGTTCGCTGTTCGGTCGCTTCACCCCGCGTGCGCTGACCTCCGTCGGCATGGCGGTGACGGCCTGTGGGCTGCTGGGCTTCTCCCTGACGCTGTCCGCGACACCCGCGCCGCCGCAGACGACAGCCCCCTTTCTCTTCCTCGTCGGAGCCGGCACCGGACTGTTCATGACGCCCAGTACGAGCGCGCTGATGCTCGGCGTGCCCGCAGGCCGGCGCGGTATGGCCAACGGCCTGCGCTCGACCCTGCAGAACGTGGGCTATCTGCTCAGCACGGCGCTCGCGCTGGCGGTCACGACGGCCGGGCTGAGCGCTCCGGCCCAGCAGGCCGCGTACGAAGGCACACTCAACGTGCTCGCGTCGGGCGAGCTGCACCGGTTCGTCGCCAACATCCGCGTCACGGGGTTCGTCCTCACGGGCATCGCCGTGGCGGGGACGGTGATCTGCCTGGCGTTTCCCACGTCGTTGCGACCGCCGCCCCGGGACGCGGTCGCCGACCCTGCTCCGGCCACCGATCCGTCCACGCCCAGCGACACCCACAACCACGACCACAACGACCATGAACCCGCCGCCAGCCGAAGCCGAAGGGCCCTGCCATGACCGGTTCCCAGCAGGAAGATTACGAACGTGCCGGATTCGGCGGGCAGCTCGCCCCCGGCACCTCCCCGGCCCTGATCCTGGTGGATCCCGCCCGCGCCTACGTCGACCGGGACTGCCCTCTCTACGCCGGGGTCGAGTCGGCGGTCGAGGCGATGAAATCCCTTCTGGCCGACGCGCGCCGGGCCGGGATTCCGGTGATCATCACGCGGGTGCGGTTGCGGGCCGACGGCAGCGACGGCGGCGTCTTCTTCCGCAAGGTGCCCACGCTGCGGGCGTTCACCGAGGGCAACCCCTTCGGTGAGTTCATCGACGGACTGGCTCCGGCGGCTGACGAACTGACGGTGACGAAGCAGTATCCGAGCGCCTTCTTCGGTACCGCCCTGGCCGCCTTTCTCACCACGAACAGAATCGACACCCTGCTCATCGGCGGCCTGTCCACGAGCGGCTGCGTCCGCGCCACCGCCCTGGACGCCATGCAGCACGGATTCATTCCCGTCGTCGTCGAGGAAGCGGTGGGCGACCGGGACCCGGCCATCCATGCGGCAAACCTCTTCGACATCAAGCACAAGATCGGCGAGGTCTGGCCGATCGGGCGCGTCGAGGGATATCTCGCTCGGACAGGTGAACGGCGTTGAAAGCGGCGGTGGTCGTGCCATTCGCACTGGTCCGGGGAGGGTGCGCGTAACCCCTGGAGCCCGCGCCGGAGCGCGGGTCCCAGGGGCCACTGCACCGCGGACTCCTACGGGGCGTCGATCAGGTCGTGCGGCGGCACCTTCACGGTGCGGGCGCCCGGCTCACCGCTCAGGACGACCTTGCGCAGCGCGACGTTGTTGTCGGTGTTCGTCTCCTGGAGTCGCTTCTCCGGGTTGGCGATCACCTGGATGTAGTACGTGCCGTTCGGCAGGTCGGTGATGTCGAAGGACTGGCCGGGACGGTACTGGGTGTACGTGTCGCCGGAGCCGACATCGAGGACCTCGCGGACGGAGATCGAGTTCTGCTCACCGCAGGCGGTCGACAGATCGGTGTTGTACGGCTTCCAGTTGGCGTTCTTCACCGTGTAGTCGATGGCGTCGGTGTTGGCCAGGCAGAACGCCTCCTTGCCGCTGCGCACCTCCTTGGTCTGGTCCTCGCTCAGCAGCCGGTAGCTCGCGAAGTCCGTGAAGTGCCAGTGCTCGTGGCCGCTGCGCGCGTCCCACTCCATGGTGCCGGTGGGCGCGTACCCGACCTGCTTGCCGTCCGCGTCATAGAAGTACTGGTACGCGTCCATCAGGTCCTGGCCGGGGCTGCGGAAGCCGTCCACGACGAGGGGCGCGGGGCCCGCGTTCCAGACGTTCGCGCTGAAGGCGAGGTAGTCCTTGCCCGGTACGTCCCCGTCCTCGCCGTCGGTGACGGCGATGTCCCAGGCCGGCAGCGAACGCAGGTCGGGCTTGGGCACGTTCGCCGGGGCACCGGCACGGCCGGTGGGCCGCTTGGCGGCCGGCTTCAGCGCGGGCGCGATGCGCGAGCCGTCGGTGTGCCCGCTTCCGTCACCCAGGTGGTGTGCCGTGCCGCGGTCTTCGAGCGCGTGCGACAGGGCGGGCGGCGTGGGCTCGTCGGCGCCACGGGGACCGTAGTGGGAGGCGGCGGGCGCGTCGTGCCCGCCGCCGTGCTGGGCGGAGGACCGCGAGGAGGCCGCTCCCTCTTCGTCCCAGTCCATGTCCCGCACCGTCACCTTGATGGTCGGCTGGTCGTCGGGAATGCCGAACAGGTCGCGGTACTTCTTGGCCACCGACACCTTGGCCGTGTACTCGCCCGCCGGCAGGTCCACCGGCTGGTCGTAGTCGACGGTGCTGGAGTTGGACGCCCAGCCCTTCTCGACGCCCCACACCGAACCCAGCGTGAACGGGTTGGTGGAGCAGCTCTCCGGATAGTGCGAGGTCGACGGAGCGTCCGGGCGGAGCCGTCCGGAGGCGTTGTTGGGGCAGAAGGTCCCCTTGCTCGTCGACACCTCCTCCCCGGCCGCGTTCTTGATCGACACATCGAGGAACCCGGGCAGACCGGAGAAGTCCTTCACCAGCCCGGCGGGCAGTGTCTTGGTCTGCGTGCTCGTTCCGTTGCGGAGGATCTGCTTGGCGACGACAGGGTCCTTGTACGACTTCCGCGTCACCTTGAACTCCAGCGGCGCGTTGTCGACCGTGACGTACGTCCCCAGGTCCAGATAGACCCCGGACTCCCCCTCCCACCGGTCGAGCGTCACGGAGTTCGACGCGGCTATCAGCTTGAGCTTCGGCTTCCCGGCCGTCTCCGCCGGGGCCGCCCCGGCACCGGGAGCGGCCCCGGCCCCTGCGACGACGACGGTGAGCGCGGCTCCTGCGGCGAACGCCGAACGCTTCAGGCGACTGCGGTGTAACTGACTGGTCATCGGTTCCTCGTCTGCGAGTGCCATGGTCAAGTGGCATCGGACTGGACAGCCCACGACCGACCGCTGACTCGGACGCACCCCCGCGCCCGAGGGCCGGTCTGTGAGCAACCTGTGAGACCGGTGAAAGTGGTGCCCAGGTTGCCTGTTGAGGAAGAAAACAACTAATGGTGCGGCCAGGGCCCGCGCTTCGCCGCCCTCGGCAACCGGCAGGACCCCGACTCCGGACGGGCCTCCTCGCCGCCCTCGACGCGCTGACCCGACCTGACCTCAGGGAGACCGAGACCGCTCGTCGGCAGAAACGCTGCGGTCCGGGCGAGCCAATATCTATGGCCACGAAGTGAGAAATGGATGCCACGCGCGATGAAGGTTCCTTACCCGACCGGCAGAGCAGAGTTATCCTCCGCACACGATCGATCGCACCGTGCTACTGTTGATTCAAGTTGCAGTTGTGGTTCCCGAACACTTTGGGAGTGCCCTCACCGGTTTCGCATAACGGTGGAGCTCTTTTATATCTCCGGTTCATTTTCCGGCGGGGTGATCATCACGGCGACGCGGAGTCCACACAGCGTGAACTCCGAGCACCGTCCCAAAGGAGATTTGACATGGCTGCAGGTACCGTGAAGTGGTTCAACGCGGAAAAGGGCTTCGGCTTCATCGAGCAGGACGGCGGCGGCGCCGACGTCTTCGCCCACTACTCCAACATCGCCGCTCAGGGCTTCCGTGAGCTGTCGGAGGGCCAGAAGGTGACCTTCGACATCGCGCAGGGCCAGAAGGGCCCGACGGCCGAGAACATCGTTCCCGCCTGACGCTGGCACGTAACTTCGCAGCTGGGGCCCGCACCTTGGGGTGCGGGCCCCAGCTGATCGCTTTTCAGGCACGGACTCTCCACCAGGCCGCTCCGGACGAAAATCCGCCGGAGCCTCCCCATGGAATGCCTGGCCTCCCCCGAGCCCTACCACCGGGATCGCGCAATTCTCTTGAGCGACGTATCCCTTTCGTATCCCGTACGCATTCCCTGGGGTACAAATTCCGCGGGTCGCATCCCGCGGGTACGGATCCCCGCGATTACACATCCCCGCGGGTAAGAACTCAAAGAACTCCCTGCGGATCCCTTTCGATCTCGCATTGTCTTCGGCTCGTTCTTGCGATTCTCTGCGCTGCTCGTTTGCTGCGGGAATTCCTTGATACGTGCCACATCAAGGAAGGTTCTGCATGAACCGCACGCGCACAAACGATCGCTTCTCCCGCACTCGCACCGGAGGTTCCGGCTCCCAGAGGGGCGGCGGCCGCTTCGGGTCCTCGGTCTCCGGCCACTCCGGTGCTCCGCGCCGCTCCGAAGGCCACGGACGCCGACAGGCCGCGCCGCAGGGCGAGTTCGCACTGCCGAAGACGATCACCCCCGCCATCCCTGCCGTCGAGGCGTTCGCCGATCTCGCCATGCCGGCGCCGCTGCTGGCCGCGCTCGGCCGCGAAGGCGTGACCGTACCGTTCCCGATCCAGGCGGCGACCCTGCCGAACTCCCTCGCGGGTCGTGACGTACTCGGCCGCGGCCGCACCGGTTCGGGCAAGACCCTCGCCTTCGGCCTCGCACTGCTGGCCCGTACGACCGATCAGCGCGCCGAGCCCCGGCAGCCGCTGGCCCTCGTCCTGGTGCCCACCCGCGAGCTCGCCCAGCAGGTCACCGACGCGCTCACCCCGTACGCCCGCTCCGTGAAGCTGCGGCTGACCACCGTGGTCGGCGGAATGTCGATCAGCAAGCAGGCCGGTGCGCTGCGCTCCGGCGCCGAGGTCGTCGTCGCGACGCCGGGCCGGCTCAAGGACCTCATCGACCGCGGCGACTGCCGACTCGACCGTGTCGCCATCACCGTCCTCGACGAGGCCGACCAGATGACCGACATGGGCTTCATGCCGCAGGTCACCGCGCTGCTCGACCAGGTACGTCCCGAGGGGCAGCGGATGCTCTTCTCGGCCACCCTGGACCGCAACGTCGACCTTCTGGTTCGTCGCTATCTCCACGACCCGGTGGTCCACTCCGTCGACCCGTCCGCGGGCGCGGTCACCACGATGGAGCACCACGTACTCCACGTGCACGGCGCGGACAAGCATCGGACGACCACCGAGATCGCGGCACGCGAGGGCCGGGTGATCATGTTCCTGGACACCAAGCACGCGGTGGACCGCCTGACCGAGCACCTGCTCAACAGCGGCGTCCGCGCCGGCGCCCTGCACGGCGGCAAGTCCCAGCCTCAGCGCACCCGGACCCTGGCCCAGTTCAAGACCGGGCACGTGACGGTACTGGTGGCGACCAACGTCGCGGCGCGCGGCATCCACGTCGACAACCTCGACCTGGTCGTGAACGTCGATCCGCCCAGCGACCACAAGGACTATCTGCACCGCGGCGGCCGCACGGCACGCGCCGGCGAGTCCGGCAGCGTCGTCACCCTGGTGACCCCCAACCAGCGCCGCGACATGAGCCGGCTGATGGCCGCCGCCGGCATCACTCCACAGACCACCCAAGTCTCCTCGGGCGAAGCGGAGTTGAGCCGCATCACCGGCGCCCAGGCCCCCTCGGGCATCCCGGTCACCATCACCGCGCCCGTCGTGGAGCGCCCCCGGCGCGGCAACTCCCCCTCGTCCCGGGGCCGCCGCGGCCGCACCGCCCAGGGCCGGTCCACCGGCGAGGCGGCACGCCGCTCGGGACCGCGGTCGTCCGCCTCCAACACGGCGGCCTAGCCCCTTCGTGGCCCAAGGGCTCACCGTTCCCCGCTGATCCACCTCACCCGATCAGCCCCGTACTCGCTCCCCTTCCTTCCCTGTGAGGCATCATGCGCTGCGTCATCGCCCGGTTCCCGTTCGATCTCACCAAAAGCGGAGTGCTGGACTCCATGAAGGGCGTCACGCCCGAGCCCCTCAAGGGTGAGTCCGTAGTCATCGGCCGTCGCCAGTACCCCGTCAAGCAAGTGGGCGAAATCATCACCCGACAGGACCGCCGCGACTTCACAAGCGGTGAGGTCACCCGCGCCATGAGCCGCCTCGGCTTTACCTGCCGCAACGGCGACGAGGCCGCACCCGCCGCACCTGCCGCGCCCGCCGCGCCCGCGCTTACGCCGTTGCAGACCGCGTCGGACCTGCTCGGCAGCCCCGCTCCCTGAAAACCATGAGGACCGGCACGCCCGCCCTCCGAAAGGCATGAGGAGCGGGCGGAAGCCGACACAAGGACGATCAGAACAGCCAGAACGGCCAGAACGACCAGAACAACGATGAGGGCCCTGCCGACGTGCGTCGGCAGGGCCCTCATCGCGTGTCATCGTCCGGTCGGCGGCTCAGTGGTCGGAGTAGCTGACGTCACCCACGGTCCAGGCGCTCACATCCCTGATCGCCACGCGATACATGCCGCCCGTCTCGGGGATCCCGATGCTGCCCTGCAGGATCCGCGCGAGATGGAAATGCAGATACGTGGGTGCCTCGCCGCCCTCGGGCCGGGCCTCTGCCCGGTCGGCGGCGAAGACACCGGAGAACGGGCCGAGGCGGTCCGAGTCCTTCAGGACCTCCGACACGCGCTCCCGCCACACGGCTTCGGGAGCCAGTCGGCCGGTGATGACAGCTCCGCCGACAACCACGGTCAGCGACATCTGATTGCTCTGCGCGGACTCCACCATGGCGGAGATGTCCACGAGCAGCTCGTCAGGTTTCGACATGAGAGCGGATTCTATCCAGCGGTCCGTCTCCGGAGCCCCCGGTCCACCGTGCCCGCGCTGCCACCCGACGGCAGCACGCCCGGCTGCCCGGGGCACCGGTGACCGCGAGTCACAGAATACTTACGCCTCCAGAGGGCTGAAATCTATGCTGGCCGCAGTAGACATTGGCTGGTGATGTGGGTAGGGTTTTTCTCGTAAACAAGGTCAACAAGACCCGGCAGACACGAACTGGCGGGTAGCAGTACATGAAGTTCGCAGGTCAGGGCGACTGTGGAGTTCCGAAGCCAAAGTGTTCGCAGGACGACGGTGACGGGACTGGCAGTCGCACTGGGTGGCTCGCAGGCTGAGGGGCCGCCGACAGCGACACCAGCAGTTCACATCACCGGCGCTGCACTGGTGCAGTACCGCAGCCGCCGGTACGGCAAGTGGTTGATTCAGAGGAAGGACGGAGGAGCAGACGCCATCAGGATCGCCCGGCCCGAGAAAGATTCGGCCGGGTACCGCAAGACCCCGGAATGGAAGGTGGTCCCCGGTCACGCATCCGCGATCCCCGCACTCCCGACCCTCTCCCGGGCCGGGTAGCGGAAACAGAAGGCCGGCACAGCAGTAGTGCCGACAGATGGTGTTCAATTTCCTTCGGGGCCCTGGTGCCATACGGCACCAGGGCCCCTCGACGCGTCGTACAACGAGGTGAAATGACAGCAGATACTCCGCTCAGCGGTCGTCTGGACGACGACGACTACCCCGCGTACACGATGGGCCGGGCCGCCGAAATGCTCGGCACCACCCCTGGCTTCCTCCGCGCCATCGGTGAGGCTCGTCTGATCACCCCGCTCCGCTCCGAGGGCGGGCACCGGAGGTACTCCCGCTACCAACTGCGGATCGCCGCCCGCGCCCGCGAGCTCGTCGACAACGGAACCCCGGTCGAGGCTGCCTGCCGCATCGTCATCCTTGAGGACCAGCTCGAGGAAGCACAGCGCATCAACGCCGAGTACCGCCGCGCCAGGGACGAAGCGTCCGACGGTTCCGGCTGAGTGCCTGGGCGCGGGCCTGTGGGCCCGCACGCGCGCGTGTGGCGCAGCCGGTACGAGGTCTTACGGACCTGTGACGTGCCGGGCGCCGCTGTGCTGTGTGGTGTGCCCGCGGTCCTAGCGTGTGGCCCATGCGAGTACTGGTCACCGGCGGAGCCGGGTTCATCGGATCCCATGTCGTCGAGGCGCTGACCGCGCGGGGGCACGAGGCGGTCGTCTTCGACCTGCGTGACGGCCTGGACGTGCGCGATGCCGAGGCGGTCGCGGCCGCGCTGCCCGGCGTGGACGCCGTGTCCCATCAGGCGGCGATGGTCGGGCTGGGCACGGGCTTCGCGGACGCCGTCGAGTACGTGTCGCGCAACGACCTCGGTACGGCGGTTCTGCTCGCCGCGATGGCCGACGCGGGCGTGCGGCGGCTGGTGCTCGCCGGGTCGATGGTGGTGTACGGGGAGGGGCGGTACGCGTGCGAGTGGCACGGAGTGGTGCGGCCGGGTCCCCGGGCCGTGGCCGATCTGGACACCGGTCGGTTCGAGCCCATGTGCCCCTCGTGCGGTGAGGAGCTGACCCCCGGGCTGGTCGGCGAGGACGCTCCGGTCGACCCCCGGAACGTGTACGCGACGACCAAGCTGGCCCAGGAGCACCTGGCGGCGGCGTGGGCACGGTCGACGGGCGGCAGCGCGGTGTCGCTGCGCTACCACAACGTGTACGGCCCCGGCATGCCGCGCGACACCCCCTATGCGGGCGTCGCCTCCTTCTTCCGCTCCGCGCTCGCCCGGGGCGAGGCCCCGCGTGTCTACGAGGACGGGGCACAGCGACGGGACTTCGTTCACGTACGGGATGTCGCGGCGGCCAACGTCGTGGCGCTGGAGACGGGTTCGGGTTCGGGGGTGCTCACTTCGTACAACACCGGCAGCGGTGAGCCGCACACCGTCGGGGAGATGGCACGGGTCCTGGCCGCCGCGTACGGCGGGCCCGAGCCCGTCGTGACCGGGGAGTACCGCCTGGGGGATGTCCGCCACATCACGGCGGACTCGTCCCGGCTGCGGGCCGAACTGGGCTGGAAGGCCGAGGTCGGTTTCGCGGAGGGGATGCGGGAGTTCGCGGCGGCGGGGTTGCGGGAGGGGTAGGGGTACTTGCGGGTGGGTTGTCGGGTGCGGGGTGGTGGGGGCTTGTCGCGCAGTTCCCCGCGCCCCTAAAAGCGCCTCAGGCCGGTTCGTACAGTGCGGGCCGTCAGTGGCTGGTCGCGCAGTTCCCCGCGCCCCTTAAAAGACGGGGTGGCTCAGGTCAGTTCCTACACTGCCGGACCTCGTGGGCTGAGCGCGCAGTTCCCCGCGCCCCTGAAGGGGCCTCAGCCCCCACCCGTCCGCACCCGGCCCTCGGCGTGAGTGGACGTGCCGGGATGTCCGAGCGCCGCGCTTCCCGGCCGACCCGACTACCTCAGAGTGGCGC